>CAZMCA010000080.1:0-14356 GCA_964564595.1 uncultured Caulobacteraceae bacterium | reverse complement strand
ACCACATCGCGCGGCCAGCCGGTCTCTACAAGCCGCTTGATGATGCCCGGGGCATAGCGCTCAGCCGTCTCCCAGGCGATCTCCGCGTCGCCGCGAAAGCCGCGCGTTTGCGAGAGCGCAATCGAGGGAATGCCGTGGTGCATCCCCTGCAACGCCCCCGCAATCGTGCCCGACATCGTCACGTCTTCCGCAAGGTTCGAGCCGCGATTGACGCCCGAAAGCAGCAGATCGGGCTTCGCGCCCTCGATCAGTTCGTTCACGCCCAGCAGCACGCAATCCGTCGGCGTGCCCGAAATCGCAAAACGCTTCGGGCCCGCCGCGCGCACACGCACTGGCAGCGTGAGCGTCAGCGCGCGCGAAACACCGGATTGCTCCGTTTCAGGCGCAATCACCCAAACATCATCCGAAAGCGCTTGCGCAATACGCTCAAGCACAGCGAGCCCTTCGGCGTGGACGCCATCGTCGTTAGTGCAAAGAATGCGCATCCGGTCCCGCTACTTCCACGCCCCAATGATCGCGCCGCCAATCATTGAAATGAGGAACAGGTGCAGCGCATCGATCGCGAGCACGACCTCGCTCTCGGCGCTGTAAACGAAGCTGTAGAGCCGCCCCGCGAACAGAAACACAAGCGCGATCACGAATCCGGCGACCGCGCCGGCCGTCATGCCGCTCTGGTTGCGCCATTTCTGAACGATCGAAAGCCCAGTCGCGATCAGAATCGGCATCACCGGGGACAGCGCCATGCGCCACTCGAGGCCCACGTAATCGGCCTCGTTGAATCCGGTCGCCGCCTGCCATTGCGCCGAGAACAAGAACCCGTAAATCGCCGCGCCCAGCGCGTACATGACGATTGCGGCCACCGCGATCGCCAGAATGTTGTGCCCCGCATAACGCATGCGCGCCTCCCTTATCGTAAGGCGATCTTAGCGCGAGTCCGGCACGGTTCCGTCAGGCTTTCTCGATCCGCTCAAGCCCGCCCATGTACGGCCGTAGCGCCGCCGGAACGGTCACGCTGCCGTCCTGGTTCTGGTACGTTTCCAGCACCGCAACGAGCGTGCGACCGACCGCGAGCCCCGAACCGTTGAGCGTGTGCACGAACTTCACGCCATCCTTCGAGCGGTACCGCGCATTCATCCGCCGCGCTTGGAAGTCACCGCAATTCGAGCACGAGCTGATCTCGCGATACTTGTTTTGGCTCGGCAGCCACACTTCGAGGTCGTAGGTCTTGCGCGCACCGAACCCCATATCACCCGCGCACAGCAGCATACGCCGGAACGGCAGCTCGAGCTTCTTCAGCACCGCCTCCGCGCACGCCGTCATCCGCTCGTGTTCATCCGCCGATTGCTCGGGCGTCGTGATCGACACGAGCTCGACCTTGCGAAACTGGTGCATGCGGATCATGCCGCGCGTATCGCGCCCCGCCGCGCCCGCTTCGGCGCGAAAGCATGGCGTGTCGGCCGTCATCCGGATCGGCAGCTGCGCTTCATCCAAAATCTGCTCGCGCACGAGGTTGGTGAGCGAAACCTCCGCGGTCGGTATCAGCCAAAAGTCCTCGCGCGTCGGTGAAGATTCCAAAATCGAGCGCATGACATCGGTCGGCTTTGCTCCCGGCCGCTTAGCGACTTCCTCATCGAACGTCGCGAGCGCTTGATAGAGCAACTCTTCACGGCTCACCGTGCGCGCGGCAGTGAACTGGTCGTCGACAAACTTCGGCAATTGCCCTGTGCCGAACATCACATGGTCGCGCACCAAAAGCGGCGGGGCGACTTCCATGTACCCGTGCTCGCCCGTTTGCAGATCGAGCATCAGCGCCGCGAGCGCCCGCTCCATGCGCGCGAGCCCGCTCTTCAGCGCCACGAAGCGCGCGCCGCTCATCCGCGCGGCCGCCTCGAAGTCCATCATCCCGAGGCCTTCGCCGATCGCGACGTGGTCCTGCACGTCGTTGCGCAGCGTTGGGTCCGAGCCCGTCGCCGACCAGCGCGACCGCTCGACATTGCCCTCTTCGTCCACGCCATCGGGCACGTCGTCGAACGGCAGGTTCGGCAACGACGCCAAAATCCCACTCGTGCCCGCGAGCTTTGCGCTCACCTCCGCCTCGCGCGCGCTTTCGCGCTCGATCGCGTCCTTGAGGCGCGCGACTTCCGCCATCAGGCGCTGGGCTTCTTCCTCATTCTTCTGCGCCTTGGCCGCGCCAATCTGCTTGGAGGCCGCATTGCGCGCCGCTTCCGCTTCCTGCTTGGCCGTCGTCGCCGCGCGCAGTTCACGGTCCAGCTCCAGGATCGCCGGCGTTTGCGCGGAAAGGCCCTTGCGCGCCCAGGCGCGGTCATAGGCTTCCGGATTGTCTCGAATGGCGCGGATATCGTGCATGAAACGCCCTTATCCGCCCTGCGGATTCGGGTCCAGTCGCGGGTTATTCCGCCGGCAGAACCTGCGGCTCGGCCGCTTCGCGCGCTTCGGCCCGGGCGCGGGACCGCTCGATGAACCACACCAGCCAGATCGAAATCTCGTAGAGCGCGTACATCGGGATCGCCATCAGCGTCATCGAGATGACGTCCGGCGGCGTCACGCACGCGGCGACGCCCGCGATCCCGACGATCGCGTAGCGCCTTCCCTTGCGCAGCGCTGAGGCCGTGATCATCCCCACGCGCGCGAGAAGCGATAGCACCACAGGCATCTGGAAACAGAGCCCAAACGCCAGAACCAGCGTCGTCACCAGCCCCAGATATTCATCCACCTTTGGCAGGTAGCGAACGTGGATCGGCCCGTCCGTCACCTCCTGCTTCAGCGCAAATTCAAGCGCGAACGGCATCGCCACGTAAAACACGAACGCCCCGCCCAGCAGGAACATGATCGGCGCTGCGATCATGAACGGCGCCGCCGCCATCCGCTCGCGCTTGTAGAGCCCAGGCGCCACAAACGCGTAAGCCTGATACGCGATCACCGGGAACGAAATGATGATCCCCGCAAACAACGCGACCTGCAGCTGAACGAAGAAGAAGCCGAACGCGTGTGTGTTCACGAGTTCGAGCGCTTGGCCCGCTTGATCGGGATGCACCACGCGCACCGCCGTCACGAACGGCTCGACCAGAAACATGAATATGTCGCGCGCAAAGAGGAACGAGCCCGCGAACGCGATCACCAGCGCGCCCAGCGCAATCAGCAAACGCGTGCGCAATTCCGCGAGATGATCAAGCAGCGGCGCACGCGATGCTTCGATCTCATCATCGTCAGCCGCGCCTGCACTCATGGCGCGCCCGATCCTACGGCCGGGCGCGGCGGCGCTTCTTCGGGCGCGGGCTCAGCGTCAATCTGCGGTGCGGGCGCAACCTCATCGGCTGGCGGCTCAGCGGGCGCATCGAGTGCGGCGGCGCGGTGCGGCTTTGGAAAAAACGAGTCTTCCGGCGGCGCAGGCCGCGGCAGCGAACCCGGCAGCGTCACCGGCTTTGTGATCTCGTTCTGCAGCTCGCTGAGCGTCTGACTGCGCCGCAGCGCATCGACTTCCTTCTTCAGTTCATCGAGTTCGGCCTGCCGCGCGAGTTCATCGAAGCCGTGGCGAAACTCCTGCGCCATCGCGCGCAGCTTGGCCGTCCACTGCCCAAGCTTGCGCAGCATCAGCGGCAGGTCTTTTGGGCCCACCACCACAAGCGCCAGCACGGCGAGCAGTACGATTTCCTGGAAGCCGAGGCTCGGCAGCATGGCGCGGCCTTAGCCGTTCGTGCGATCCGCGTCGCGCTGGTCCTGCGTCACCTGGCGCGGCGGCTCGGCGGCGGGCGGGGGCGTTTCGGCGTCGCCTAGACCTTTGCGGAAGCCTTTGATCCCCTTGCCGAGATCTTCCATCAGGCCCGACAGCCGCCCAGGGCGTCCAAACAGCAGGAACGCCAGGAACAGAACGATCAGGAGCGGGATAAGCCCAGGTACGTGCATAAGGTGATCCTTTGGGGCCGTGCGGCGCGGTTGGTGCGCGCTCTACTCGTCCCGGTCCATATGATCCACGAAAAAGCTTGCGGAGTCCTCGCCGCCCGGCAGCGGCTCATCGTCACTTGATGTTGAGCTAAGATCCGGATCGCCCGGATCGCCGTCGCCCGGCCGCGGAATGTCTAGCTCCGCCGCCGCCCGCCCGTCGAGCAGCCCAAGGCCCTTCAAATCTTCCTTGCCCGGCAGCACGTCGAGAGAAACCAGACCGAAATGTTCGAGGAACGCTTCGGTCGTGCCAAACGTCAGCGGCCGCCCCGGCGTGCGCCGCCGGCCCTTGGGCTTCACCCAGCCGATCTCCAGCAAGAGATCGAGCGCCCCCCGCGCCAAGCTCACGCCCCGGATGTCCTCGATTTCCGCGCGCGTCACCGGCTGGTGGTAGGCAATCACCGCAAGCGTTTCCATCGCGGCCTTCGGCAGCCGCTTTGGATTGGCCTTTTCCAGCGCGAACAGGTGCGACAGGTCCTGGGCCGTCTGGAACCGCCACGCCCCTGCGACCTCCACGAGTTCGACGCCCCGGCCCTCGTAGTCCTTCTTGAGCCGCATCAGCACGGCGGCGACATCAACGCCCTCACCGAGCCGCTCACCGAGTTGAGATGCCGTCAGCGGCTCGCCACCCGCGAACAGCAGCGCCTCAGCCGCCCGCACAGCCTCTTCCGAAGGCTCAGCCCGCCGGCCTTTGGGTTCGTCTGAAAACGCGTCCTCGATCCTGCGGATCGCGTCGGCGATCGGCGGCTCCTCGGGGGCGGGGCGGCGCACGCTCATTCCTCACCATGTGGGCGGGAACCGCGCGCGCGCAAGAACAGCGGTGCGAACGCCTCCGCCTGGCGCAGATCCATCTTGCCTTCGCGCGCCAGTTCCAGCGAAGCGCCGAACACGCTCGCGAGATACGAAGACGGCGGCGGCGCTTCTTCGCCGCTCTCTGGCGGGGGCGTCACTGCCTGGATCGGGCGCCAATCCTTGATCTCATCGAGGATGCGCTCCAGCCGCGTGCGCGCCTCCGCGAGCGGATAAGCGCGCCGCGGCCGCGGCCGGTGCACGCGCCGCAGCGTGCGTGTGCGATCCATCGCATACGCCTTCAAGAGATCGTAGAGTTCCGCCTTCCACATCACGGTCTTCGTGACGGCAATCGGTTGCGGCGCGCCGTTGACGAAGAACTCGCTGCCCAATTGCGGCAGATGCCTGAGCAGATCCGCATTCTTCCGCGCTTGTTCGAGCCGCAACAACTTCTGACGCAGCGCGTCCGCAAGCTCATCTGGATCGGGTTCGTCCTCCGCCAGTTTCGGCTTTGGGATCAGCAAGCGCGTCTTGAGCAGCGCGAGCCACGCGGCCATCACGAGGTAGTCGCCCGCCAGCTCCATCTGCGTTGCGCGCGCGCTTTCGATGAACGCGAGATACTGATCGGCGATGTCCGAAATTGAAACGCGCGCGAGATCGACTTTCTTGGCCCGCGCGAGTTCGAGCAGCATGTGCAGCGGCCCCTCGAACGCATCGAGCGCCACGATCAGCGCTTCGCCGCCTTCGGCGTCTTCCGCAGCGCTAAAGTCGAGTTCCGGTTCTTCGTGGGTCACAACGCGCTCACACGCCGGCCCGTATAGCCGGCCCCAGCAGCGCGCGCAGCCGCCACCAGCCTGCAACCGCATCGAACGCCTGCGCCGGCGCGCGCGCGACCTTCGCCGCACGCTCCGCCCGCTCCAGCGAAACGCCGCTCAGCACCCGCGCGCCTTTGGCGACCTCTTCCATGTCCGCGACCTTTCCTGTGCATTGCAGCACAAGATCGCAGCCCGCCGCGAACGCCTTCTCCGCTTTGGTTTGCAGCGGCCCTTCCAGCGCCTTCATGTCGAGGTCATCGCTCGCAAGCAGCCCCAAAAAGCCAATGTCCCGCCGGATCACATCCTCGATCACGATGGGCGAATGCGTCGCTGGCCGCTCCGGATCGATCGCCGCGAACACGATATGCGCCGTCATAGCCGCTTCCGCGTCGTTGAGCGCGCGGAACGGCGCGAAGTCGGCGCCAAGCTCGTTGCGCCCTTCACGCACCGTCGGCAGTGAAAGGTGGCTGTCGGCGTTGGCGCGTCCGTGCCCAGGCATGTGCTTGATGCACCCCAGCACGCCGCCCTCGCGCAATCCATTGAGCGCTGCGCGCCCCAACGCCCCGATCGCATCCGGATCGCGCGAGAACGCCCGGTCCCCGATGATGTCGTGCGCGCCGTCCACCGGCACATCGAGCACCGGCGCGTAATCAGCGTTCACGCCAACCTGCTTCAGCTCATGCGCAATCAGCCGGTGCCCAAGCCTCGCGGCTTCAAGCCCAAGCGCCGCGTCCTTCGCGTAGAGCTCCCCATAGCGCGCCGCCGCCGGCCAGGCCGGCCAGTTCGGCCCGCGCATGCGCGCCACACGCCCGCCTTCTTGGTCGATGTAGATGATCGCGTCGTGCCCAGCCGCGTGGCGCAGATCGGCGCAAAGCTTGGTCACTTGCGCACGTGAGACGCACGCTTCGCGAAACAGAATGAAGCTCCACGGCCGAGCGCTTCGGGCGAACCCCGCAAGCGCGTCATCGATCTCCGCTTGCCGCACCCCAAACGCACACGCCAGCGTCAACGGCGCACCGCGATGCAGTCCTGCCCCATCGCTTTGATGCGGTCGCAGAACAGGCCAGCGTTCTCGCGGTCCGCGAAATAGCCCGCGCGTACGCGATAATAGATGCCGTTCTGCCCAAGATCGGCGCGCTCCACATCAAGCTGCGCGTTCGCGAACAAGGCCGGCGCGCGCGAAGCAAGCCGCGTCCACGCCGCGTCGACGGCGCCCTGCGATTGCAGCGCCGCCACTTGCGCGACATAGGGGCCGTTCGCCGCAAATTGCGGTGTCGCGCTCACCTGCGGGCGCGCGCCGGGCGCGGTCACGCCCGTCTCTATTTCAGGCGCGATCGGCGCCTCGGGCGCGGCGCGCGGGTTCACCGTTTCGGTTGCCGACCGCCCTTCGAGCATGCCGTCGAGCGCGCTTGGCTCACCCGCATCTGCGCTCTGTTCCGGCGGCGCAATTTTGTACGTCGGGCTCGGCGGCGCGATGCGCGGCGCGTCGCGGCCGCCATAGGCGTTCCACACGAACGCGCCGAACGCGATCAGCGCCAACGCGCCGAGCCAGTACACAAGCTCGCGCCGCGGCGGATCCTCGTGATGATCCGCATAAGATGGGCCGTGCGCTGACACGGGCCGTTTCGGCCCCGGATAGCGGCGCTGTGATCTTGCCATAGAGGGAGAGCTCCACGCGAAGAATCGCGATGCCGCAAAGAGATTAGCAAATTCCTGACGCAAGCGGGCCGCGCAGTGCAGCCGCACACAAATCGCAGCGTTCAACTCGGCCGGTCGAGGCTGTGCAGCCGCGCATGCTCGTCGATCGCGAAATCGTCGGTCATGCCGGCGATGTAATCACAGATGCGCCGCGCCGTGCGCGCGCCGCCCGCACCGTCGCCGCCCGCTTGCCAATCTGGCGGCAAGGTTCCCGGGTCGTCGAGGAACAGCGTGAAGAGATCGGCCAGCACGCGCTTGGCCTGGGCGCGCCTGCGGTTGACGCGAAAGTGACGATACATCCGCCGCATCAGGAACTGCCGCAGCACCGCCTGCGCCGCGTTCATTTCGTCGGAAAACCCGACCAGCCCGCCCGCATGCGCGCGCACATCTTCCGCGCTCTTGGGTTTTGCCTTCGCAAGCCGCTGCTCGGTCTCCCACACCACGTCATCGACCCACACGCCGATCAACCGGCGCACGGTCTCCGCGATGAAGCGATCTTCACTGATGTCCGGATAGTCCTTCGCCACCGTGTCGGCGACGCGCGCCACCATCGGAACTTCCTCGCGCACCTCCGCGAGCGTAAAGAGCCCAGCGCGCACGCCGTCATCGAGGTCGTGATTGTTGTACGCAACATCATCGGCATGCGCCGCGACCTGCGCCTCAAGCCCCGGCCACGACGCCAATTCCAAATCATGCGTCGCATCGTATTCTTGGATTGCGACCGGCAGATCCTTCAGCGTCACGCCCGCGCGGATCAGCGGCCCGTTATGTTTGACGACCCCTTCAAGCGTTTCCCACGCAAGGTTCAGCCCATCGAACCGCGGATACCGCCGCTCCAGCTTCGTCAGCACCCGTAATGTCTGCGCGTTGTGATCGAATCCGCCGAAATCCTTCATGCACTCGTCGAGCACGTCTTCGCCCGTATGCCCGAACGGCGGATGGCCAATGTCATGCGCGAGCGCGAGCGCCTCGGCGAGATCGCCCTCGAGCCCCAAGCGCTTGGCGACCGCCCGCGCGATCTGCGCCACCTCCAGTGAGTGCGTCAGCCGCGTGCGAAAGTGATCGCCCTCGTGGGCGACGAACACCTGCGTCTTGCCCTTGAGCCGCCGGAACGCGGACGCGTGCACCACCCGGTCCCGGTCCCGCTCGAACGGGCTCCGGTGCGCGCTCTCTGGCTCGGCGTGCAGCCGCCCACGCGACTTGGCCGGGTCCGTCGCATAAGGCGCCGCCGCCACAACCCAGGGCTTTTTGGACTTGGCCTCGGCCATCTCTGATCCTCTTTCCCCAGCGGACCGGGGGCTCGCTCACGCAGCGTTCACGCCTATATGGACAACAAGCGTGCTTGAGAAATCGCTCTAGCCCGGGAAAATGACGAAAATGACGAGCGTCACCCTTTCCGAGACGGCCGCCCGCCGGATCAACGCCATCGCCGCCAACGAGCCGGCCAGCGCGGGCCTGCGTGTGGCAGTCGAGGGGGGCGGCTGCTCTGGCTTCCAATACGAGATTGCCATCGCCCCGGCCCCCGCCGCAGACGATCTCGTGATCGAGCGCGATGGCGCCAAACTCTTCGTCGACCCCGTCTCGCTCCCGTTCCTGCTCGGCTCGGAGGTCGATTGGGTCGATGAGCTGATCGGCGCCTCGTTCAAGGTGCGCAACCCGAATGCCAAGTCGAGCTGCGGCTGCGGCGTCAGCTTCTCGGTCTAGCTCCATGTTCGGCGCCCGCACCTCGCTCGATGCGGGGCTCGACGCCTTCTCCAAGCGCAATTGGAAAAAGGCGCGCACGCTCCTGGAAGACGCAGCGCTGAACGGCGAGCGCCAAGCCGAGTTTCACATCGGCCTCCTCTGCTGGCGCGGCCTCGGCGGCCCCCAAGATCGCGAAGGCGCCGTCTACTGGTTTCGCCGCGCCGCCGAGAGCGATCTACCAGCCGCACAAGACGCGCTCGCCGTCGCGCTGCGCATCGGCGCTGGCTGCGAACGCGATCCCGAAGAAGCGCGCCGGCTCTTTCTCCTCGCCGCCGAGCGCGGCTACGCGCCCGCGATGGGCAACCTCGCCACGATGAGCCCGCCGGAAGAAGCGCGCATCTGGATGACGCGCGCGGCCGAAAGCGGCCACGCGCCATCCATGCTGCACCTCTCCGATTTTCTGGAACGCCGCGATCCGGTGGAATCGCTGGCATGGCTCTACGCCGCCGCCGCCTTCGCCGGCGAAGACGCCGCCTCGCAACGCGCCAAAGCGTTCGCTCGCGAACTCTCCGCGCCCGCCATCTCCGCCGCGCAAAAGCGTGGCCGCGAAATCGCGAAACAGCTCAACACCGAACGCAAACTCCAAGCATCTTGAGGGGCCGCCATGAACGTCGATGAAGCACTGCGCGCGCGCATTTCCGTGCGTGACTTCAAACCTGATCCGGTCCCAGAAACGCTCGTGCGCGAAATTCTCGATGTCGCGCGCTTCGCCCCATCCGGCGGCAACACGCAAGCCTGGAAGATGATCGTCGTCGCGGGAAAAGCACGTGAAGACGTTATCGCCGCCGCCCGCACCGCCGTCGCCTCAAATCCCGCCGGCGAAGAAGGCGATCACCCGATCTACCCCAAAGACCTCTGGCCGCCCTTTCGCGATCGCCGCTTCAAGGTCGGTGAAGACATGTACGCCAAGATGGGCATCGCGCGGGACAACAAGCCCGCGCGCTTTGCACACATCGCGCGCAACTTCGAATTCTTCGGCGCGCCCGTCGGCATTTTCTTCGTGATCGAAAAGCGCATGGGCCACGGCCAGTGGGCGCATCTCGGCATGCTCATGCAATCGGTAGCCCTCGCCGCCGTCGAGCGCGGCCTCGCCACCTGCATGCAGGAAGCCTGGGCCCGCGCGCGCGTCTCGCTTGCGAAGCACTTCGGGCTGCCGGACGAAGAGATGATCTATTGCGGTATGGCGCTCGGCTACGCGACGGACGCGCCGGTCAACTCACTCCGCAGCGATCGCGCGCCGCTCGAAGAAATCGCAGAGTTCCGCGGCTTCTAGTGATCTGGCGTGTTGGCCCGCGCATTGCCAAGCGCGCCGTCCTCCACGAAGTCGACGACGGCAAAGAGCACGCCCATCGCGATTAGCCACGCGATCGGCGCTAGCACGATCGGCACGGCGTCAAGCTGGCCGGCGTTGTAGTGGCTCCAGCCAAACCACACGCCCGCCACCGCCGCGATCGGAAAGCTCCATGACAGAAGCGCCGCGAAGGTCAGCAGCGTCTTGGAGCGCCAATGCGCGCGCTCCTCGCGTGTCATCAGCCGCGCGCCCTGCCCCAGGCTCGCGATCGCGACCACGATATTGAAGGCGGTAAACGCCCAAAGCAGCACCAGCATGGCAGGAGCCTAGCACGATCTGGCGTCGCGGGCGCACCCCCGCTAAACCCCGCCCATGCCGCTCACCATCGCCACCTGGAACGTCAACTCGATCCTCGCGCGCCTGCCGACCGCGATCGCCGTCCTCAAGGAATTAGACGCCGACGTGATCTGCCTGCAGGAGCTGAAGTGCGAAGACGCGCGCTTCCCGCGCCTCGAGATCGAAGACCTCGGCTATCACGTCGAGACGTTCGGCCAGAAAACCTACAACGGCGTCGCGATCCTCTCGAAGCATCGCCTCGAAGACGTGTCGCGCGGCGTGCCGGGGTTCGAGCACGATCAAGCGCGCTACATCGAAGCCATCGTCAACGCGCCCGACAACGTCTACCGCGTCGCTTCGCTCTACGCGCCGAACGGCAATCCGCCAGGCACGGAAAAATACACACTCAAACTCGATCTCATGGCCGCCCTCACCGAACACGCGCGCGAGCGTCTCGCCTGGGAAGAGCGCTTCGTGATCGCGGGCGATTACAACATCATTCCGCGCGACGTCGATTGCTACGACCCACGCGCGTGGGAAGGCGACGCGCTCTTTCTGCCGGAATCCAAAGCCTGCTACCGGCGCCTCGTAAACCTTGGCTACACGGATGCGTTCATGCAGGCCGATGGCGGCTCACACCAGTACACGTTTTGGGATTACCAAGCGGGCGCCTGGCAAAAGAACAACGGCATCCGCATCGATCACCTGATGCTGACTCCCCAAGCCGCCGACCGTCTCCAAAGCGTCACGATCAAAAAAGACGCTCGCGCCAAAGACAAACCCAGCGACCACGTCCCCATCGCCGCCACCTTTCTCTGAGAGCGCCATGATCAAGCTCACCTTCTGCCTCGTGCGACTACCCTCGCTCACGCGCGAACAATTTCAGGACTATTGGCTGAACACGCACGGCCCGCTCGTCGCCAGCGTGAAAGACACTCTACGCATCAAGCGGTACGTGCAGCTCCACTCGCTGCCAGCGGAAATGAACGGCCAGGTCCGCGCCAGCCGCAACGCGCCGCCCGAATTCGATGGCGTCGCGCAGCTCTGGTGGGAGAGCTTCGAAGACATGGCCAAGATCGGCGAGGACCCAAAAGCCGCCGAAGCTGGCCGCATGCTCTATGAAGACGAGACGAAGTTCATCGATCTGCCGCGCTCGCCTTTGTGGTACGGCCAAGAGCACGTGATTTTCTGAGCGAAATCAGCCGCAAACTCTCATGCAAAAATTTCACTAAACCCGCGAATACGAAAGCCGCCTTCTCGCCGCAATCGCCGCCGCATTTGCCGCCTCCAACAGCAAGCGAGGTGCGCGATGAGCTTCAATGTTTCTCAGGTCATCACACAACTTGGCGAAGAAGCCGTCGGCCAATGCGGTGAGCCGCTTGGTCTCTCCAAAGATCAGTCGAACCGCGTCGCGCGCGCCCTCGCCGCGCACATGGGCCTCGGGCAAGAAGAAGCGATCCGCCGCGCCGCCGCCGACACGGGACTAGATGAGGAAGTCGTCGCCGCGATGCTGAAGAAGCTCGGCGAAACCGCGCGCGACAAAGTGATGGAAGAAACCGGCGTCAACGCCGCGATCGATGGCGCCAAGGATCAAGCCATGGCCGCGCTCTCCGATGCGGGCGCTGGCGCCATGAAAAACGCCGGCGGCATGCTCGGGCGGCTGTTCGGGCGCCGCTAAGGCTGAACCACGCGCCCGCCCGTCATCGGCGCGGGCGCGCCGGTCGTCTGCGGAAAACTGATCGGCAAGCCGAGCATCGTGCGCGCAGCGAGAAACGCGATCGCCTCGGCCTCGATCGCATCGCCGCGCCAACCGGCGCTATCGGCATCGATCGCCGCAACGCCCGCGCGCTGCGCAATCTCACGCATCATCACCGGATTTTTCCGCCCGCCCCCGCAAACGATCAACTCGCGCGGCCGATCCGGCAAAAGCTCCAACGCTTTCGCCACCGCCGCACCCACAAGCGCCGTGAGCGTCGCCGCGCCATCCGCCGGCGCAAGCCCATCCACGAGCGCGGCGCTGAAATCATAGCGGTCTAGCGATTTGGGGTAGCGTTGCGCGATATAGGGATGCCCGAGCGCCGCGCCGATCCGCGCCTCATCCGCGCGCCCGGCCGCCGCCAGCGCGCCGCCTTCATCGAACTTGCCCAGTGCGCAACGCTCCATCCACTCATTGAGCGGCCCATTCGCGGGCCCGGTATCGAACGCGATGACATCCTCACCGCCGCCCCAATACGTCACGTTCGCGACCCCGCCGAGATTGAGCGCCGCCGCCGGCGCGTCGCGCTTCGCAAACCGCAGCAGCGCCGCGTGATATGCCGGCGCGAGCGGCGCGCCTTGCCCGCCCGCCGCCACATCGGCGCTGCGAAAATCGAACGCCACTGGCCGCCCAAGCTCGCGCGCGAGCAACGCGCCATCGCCAAGCTGCAACGTGCGCGGCGGCTTATGCAGCACCGTCAGCCCGTGCAGCCCCACGACATCGATATCGCCAAGCGCCAGCCCCGCATCGCGCGCGAGCGCGCGCACCGCTTCCGCGTGCGCGATCGTGTAGTCGCCCTCAACATCTTCGAAGATCGCGGGCGCCGCGCCCTCAAAGCCCCACGCCCGCGCCGCCGCGACGGCGCGCGCCAAGCGTCCGCGCAAATCTTCGCCGTAGGGATGCAGCCGCCACGCGCCGAGCGCGCTCAGATCGCGCCCGTCCGTCTCAATGATCGCCGCGTCGATGAACCCATCGAGCGCCGTTCCCGTCATCAGCCCCAAAGCGCGCATGCGCTTGACTGGCATAGCCGGCGCGACGTAGCTAGCGCCCCATGTCGCGCCGCCAAGCCCTTCTTCAGAGCTATTACCGCTCGCTTTAGCGAGCGGCGCGATTTTGCACGCCGCTTAACCAGCTGGCGTGCCTCCCCGTGAAGCGGCGCCGGCGTCAACTCGGAGCCTCTCTCGTGACCACCGATCAGCCCGCCTTCCGATCCGATTTCCTGCGGACGATGCAGGCGCGGGGCTACATCCACTCCATCACCCACCCCGATGAGCTGGACGCCGCCGCCGCGAACGGAATCGTGACGGGCTATATCGGCTACGACGCGACCGCGCCGAGCCTCCACGTCGGCAATCTCATCACCATCATGATGCTGCGCCGGCTTCAGCAAGCGGGCGGGCGCCCGGTCGTCATCGTCGGCGGCGGCACCACGAAAGTGGGCGACCCGACCGACCGCGATTCTTCGCGCCCGATGCTGACCGACGAAGCCATCGCCGCGAACATCTCCACCCAGCGCCAGGCGTTCGCGAAATTCCTGCGCTTCGGCGACGGGCCGACCGACGCGATCATCGTCAACAACGACGACTGGCTTTCCAAATACGGCTACGTCCAGTTTTTGCGGGACTTCGGCGTTCATTTCTCGATCAACCGCATGCTTGCGTTTGATAGCGTGAAGCTGCGCCTTGAGCGCGAGCAGCCAATGACGTTCCTCGAGTTCAACTACATGCTGATGCAGTCTGTGGACTTCCTGGAGCTCAACCGGCGCCACGGCGTCACGCTGCAAATGGGCGGCTCCGATCAGTGGGGCAACATCGTCAACGGCATCGACCTCGGCCACCGGCTGGGCACGCCGCAGCTCTTCGCGCTGACCTCGCCACTGCTCACCACCTCGTCCGGCGCCAAGATGGGCAAGAGCGCGTCGGGCGCCGTCTGGCTCGCGCCGGAAATGCTCGGTCCTTACGAATTCTG
>CAZMCA010000079.1:0-14960 GCA_964564595.1 uncultured Caulobacteraceae bacterium | reverse complement strand
GGCGCCTTCGCCGGCGGCGGCGGGGCGGCGCTCTTGATCGGGCGCGGCGGCGGCTTGGGGGCCCCGCCAGCAGCCAGGAGGGCCTCGCCATCTACGCCTGCGGCGAGTGCGCGGGCGTTGGCTTCACGCGTGGATTGCGCAAAGGCTTCCGCGAAAAGCTTAGCAACTTCAGAAGGTTGATCGGATTTGGCGCGCGGCATGGCGCAAATATAGGGCGCGATCCTAAGAAAAGTATAGCTTTCGCCTGGTTTGCGCGCCGCTAACCCTGCTGCGTGCGCGCCAGGTCTTGCGAGTTGCCTCCAAGGCGAACCAAGCTTTCACTTGCGGCTCAACTTGCGCAATATTTCGCCACACGCTGGCGCGAGGCTGCGGACGCTTCGCGCGACACGACCGCAATTTCAGATTGCGGCGCTAACGGCGCAATCTACTTTTGGCGAATTCGAGAGGCGCGGCCGATGACCCTTAATCTTTTCGCCCGGCTGGCCAAGCTGGTGGCGCTGTTTGGATTCCTGCTGCCTTGGGCGGTGGTGAGCTGTTCGGGCACCGAGATCGTGAGCGCAACGGGCGTGCAGCTGGTCACAGGCGACCTGCAGCTTGCCGGCCCGCTCGCGAACGCGCCGGCGAACGAACAGCCCGACGCTGACCCGTCGGTCTGGGTGATCGCATCAGCCGCGTGCGGGGCGATCGGGCTGGCGCTCTCGCTCTTCCTGCGGTCCCGCGCGGCGGCGATCGCGCTGGCGGCGACGGCGGTGCTGGGCGCGGGCGCGGCCTATTATGGCGTCGAGGAAATGCGCGGCGCGCTGACGGCGCGGCTTGCGGAGGAAGGGCGCCAATCGGACCTGCCGATCGATCCGGCCGCCCTCCTCCAGTTCGAGACGCGCGCTGGCTATTGGGTGACGCTTGGCGGGTTCGGCGGCGCGGCGCTGCTGGCGTTCGCGGCGCTCGCACTCAGCGCTTCGGGATCGCCGCCCAATAGTCGAAGTCGAGAATAACGGCGGGGTCGTACTCGCCGGCCGCGTTCTTGGCGGCGGCGGCGTTCGGCAGCGGCTTGTTCTTGGCGGCGACGAGGCGGAGCCGCAGCGCGCCGACGCGCCCAAGGTCAGCCTTATCGAGCACTTCGGAGGCGGCGTAGACCGTATCGCCCGCGAACAGCGGCGCGACGTGCCGCCCAGCGTTGATCCCGAGCATCAGCGCGGCGTTCTCAAGGCCGTTGAACGAAAGCGCGCGCGCGAGCGATATGACGACGCCGCCGTAGATGAGGCGTTTGCCGAAGCGCGAGCCGGCTTGCATCACCGCGTCGAAGTGGACCTTCGCGGTGTTCTGATAGAGCCGCGTCGCGATCTGGTGCTCGGCTTCTTCGACCGTCATGCCGTCGACGTGGTCGATCCATTCGCCGGGCGCGTAGTCTTCGAACGCGTGCTTTGAGCCGCCGAGATCCCAATCGTAGCGCGCAAAATCGAGCCGGTCTGAAATCCAGAGATCGCTGGCGGCGACGGCGGCGGCGAGCTTGGGCGTCGCTTCTGCGATCTGCGCCTTCTCATCGCGCTTGTTGACCATCACCCAGCGCACGTAATCGAGCACCGCGGCGCCATGCTGGTTGATGCCGCGCGTGCGCACGTGGACGACGCCGGTCTTCTTGTTGGAGTTTTCCTTGAGGCCGATCACCTCGCTCTCGGCGCGCAGCGTATCGCCGGGATAGACGGGCTCGAGGAAACGCCCCTCCGCGTAGCCAAGATTGGCGACGGCGTTGAGCGAGATATCCGGCACGGTTTTGCCGAACACGACATGGAAGACGATCAGCGGATCGACGGGCGCACGCGGCAGGCCCGACGCTTTGGCGAACTCATCCGATGCAAAGAGCGCATGCCGCGCGCCGGTGAGCGCCGTGTAGAGCGAGACATCGCCCACGGTGATCGTGCGCGGCGTGGCGTGGCGAATGGTCTGCCCGAGGCGGAAATCCTCGAAGAAATTGCCGGGGTTGGATTTGGTCGTGGTCATCGTGCTGTGCGTTTAGCGGAGCGCTCCCGCCCTGCAAAGCGCCGCAACGCCCTTGCGACGACGCGTCAGTCGATGCCGAAGAAGGAGAGCCAAAGGGCCTGATCTTCGCGGCGGTCTTGTTCATCCGCGGCCGCGATCGCGTCGACATTATCGAGGCAGGCGAGATAGACGCCTGGGCTGGAATTGCGCAGAAAGTGGCCCTGGTCGCAGGCGCGCTGGCCTTCGGCGCGGTCGTAAGGGTCGGTTGTGCAGGCGGTGAGAACAAGTGCGGATACTAGGAGCAAAGCGCGCATGGATTGGCTCGCGGCTTAATGGCGGCGCGAGCGTGCGCTGTTGTGCTGATTTGTCGAGTGTGAGGCGCAGTGGTGTTGCCACCTTACACTCTGTCCTGATTACCGTCGGTTCTTCGCCGACAGTGGACGCTGGATCAGGACCAAAAATGACCGGCGATAAAGATTGCAACAAACGCCGCCATCGCGGTCGCCCCGATCCACAAAGTGATCATCTGAATTCGCCAAACCGAACGCATTTCACCAATTATGCTGGCTACGGCCTCAGGAGGATTGGGCACCTTTAAGATTTCCTGCCAAAGCTCGGCACTCAATGCATCGTAACCGGTAGGAGAATGGACGGCGTACCATCGCACTTTCGGGGCAGTCCGGCACCTGAGTTCTTTCTCTAAATCTGTGCCGTGCAGCAGGCCTATTACTTTCGAGCATAGCAGCGCTTGCTGAAAACTCAGCACCGTGAACGCCAATACTACGACGCCGAAGACCGCAGTCGCGATGATCTGGCCAACGCCCGGCCTCTGCACCGCGCCGGTGGACTGCGACACCCAATAAATCGCGGCGAACGCGAGCAGTCCAAGAGCAACGCAAACAATCTTCAGTGCCAGCGACACAGGCGGCATAGGTGAATTCGCCGCGCTCCCGGGCTGCGGATTGGTCCATCCTATTTGCTTGAAGAGAAGTGCGAGCCCCATCCCTATAGGCAGCCACGCAAACATCACCCAGTCGGCCCAGCCATAACCCATCTTCCGAACAGCAAGTGAGGCGAACAGCAAGGTGATCATCGTGGCCACGAACACGGTGATCGCTACCCTTGGGCGCCTTCCACCGAGGCCAAGAAAACGTTGTTCGCCCTCCATCGATGGCTCCCTTACCTAATCCGGTTCAACGCGCACATTTGTCGAGTGGTCTCACTGCCCTGTGTGCCACGCAAAAGAGTCTAACGTCGCCGTCGCCCAAGTCGCGCCGTGTGACGAACTACCGGCGCGATATCGCCGAAACCGGACGTTCAGCTCACCGAGTAGACGGCCAATTCGTACGGGTCCGCCAACACCAAGTAATACCCATCGTCAGACAATGACGCCGCAAACCAATCGCCGGACATAGTACGAAACTCAATCTGACCAGTCTGACGTCCCACCGAGTATTTGACGGTGGCGAAATCCTTCTTTGGATCGAAGTCGAAGCCAATCTCGGTTTCGCCGCCCCGCAAGAGTGGCGAGTTGTCTCGGAGTCCCTCGAAGACTAGCCCGAGAAAATCCGCTCGACCTTCGATGAACTTGTAGGGCGAATGGTCTGTCACTTGTATGGTTGGGTTCGGCTCAATCTCTGCTCGCCAAACTTCGTCGTGGTCGCAAATATAAAACGTCCCGGCCTTCGGGATCGTGAAGCCGACGATACGGTCTGACTCGGGCGGTTTTGAGAGTGCGAGCTTCCTCATCCCCGGATCCTAGCATTGGGAGAGCGCTTCGTCCGCGTGGGCCAACGTCCGTCAAAGCCGGAAGTTAGCAACCGACCTACTCTCTCAGTTGCGGTCAGTGATTTAGCGCACAAACCAACGTCGAGATTTCGCCGGAAGACGACGTTCGGATGTATCGGCTAGGATCGCCATCGGAGGCCGACATGCGCAACCAGACCATCGCGGCGATTGCCGACAGGACGGCGAAAGAAGCCTCCGATCATTGGAAGAGTTGTCTTGAATCAAGGCTAGAGGATCATACGCAGGAAGCCCACCGCGAAGTGAACGCGCATCTGGCTAGGTATTTCGACCAACTTCAAATGCTGCCAGACCCCGCCGAAACGAGCATGATCCTTGACGCTATCGAGACTCTTTTCTCAGCGCTCGATCAGGTCAGCGCTCGTTTCGGCCCGGGGCTACTTGAAACTGACGAGCGCGAGATTTTCGTCACGCCAATAGTTGAAGCCGCCGCGATCGCAGGTCTCGATTTAAGCGAATTCGAGAACGGCGATCCTACGTTTAAGGTCCGAAATTTCTAGGGTCTGCTTCGGGCCAAAAACTGACCGTAGCTCAAACCGATGTCGGCTGCTGCCGGACCAGCTAACCCCCGATCGCTTCTGCCATCGCGACGGTGCGTTTGGCTTGGTCGAGGTGGAGGAGCTCGGTCATTTTGCCGTTCACTTTGAGCACGCCTTTGCCGGCGTTGGCGGGATCGGCGAAGGCGGCGATCACGTCGCGCGCGAAGGCGATCTCGTCCTTGCTTGGTGCGAACACGACGTTGCAGGTTTCGATTTGCGAGGGGTGGATGAGCGTCTTGCCATCGAAGCCGAGCTGTTGGCCGTGGCGGCACACGTCGAGGAAGCCTTCGCTGTCAGCGATGTCGTTGTAGACGCCGTCGATGGGCGTCACGCCATAGGCGCGCGCGGCGGCGACGCTGAGCGAAAGCGCAAACAGCATGGACTGGCGGTCCTTGGTTTGCGCGGCGCGCATGTCTTTCGCGAGATCGTTGGTGCCCATGACGAACACGGAAAGCCGCGTGCGCTCAGCGGCGGCGGCGATCTCCTGGATGTTCAAAATCGCGCGCGGCGTTTCGATCATCGCCCAGAGCGCGACGTCAGCTGAGCCAAGCGCGCGATCGGCGGCTTCGATATCGGCGGCGGAGCTGATCTTCGGGAAGAGCACGCCGGCGGGCTTTGCGGCGACGGTGGCCTTCACGTCATCGGCGCCCCACTCGGTCGTGAGCGCGTTGGCGCGCACGATGATCTCGCGCTTACCGTAGCCGCCCTCCCCGAGCGCGGCGACGACGGCAGCGCGCGCATCGGGCTTGGCTTCGGGCGCGACCGCGTCTTCCAGATCGAAGATCAGCGCATCGGCCGGCAGGTCTTTCGCCTTCTGCAGCGCCTTGGCGTTCGCGCCCGGCATGTAGAGGCAGGAGCGGCGCGGGCGAAGGGCTTTCTCGGACATGACGGCTCGCTTATGAGGGGCGCGCCGCGGCGGCGCGAAGAGGCCCCATGAAAACCGTGCTCACGATCCAATCGCAAGTGGCGGGCGCCTCCGTGGGCAATTCGGTCGCGGTTTCGGCGTTCGAGCGGCTTGGCGTGCGCGCGATCGCGCTGCCGACGACATTGCTTGGGCGCCGGCCCGATCGCGGCGCGCCGGGCGGCGGCCCCGTGCCGGCCGAAACGCTGACCTCGATGCTCGACGGGCTGGAAGCCGATGGGCTGCTTGCGCAGGTCGATGCGGTGCTCTCAGGTTATCTCGCGCGCGGCGAACAGGCGGCGGTGGTGCTCGACGCGGTGGAGCGCGTGAAGCGCGCGAACCCCGCGGCGCTCTATTGCTGCGATCCGGTGATGGGCGATGGCGGGCGGCTTTATGTGAGCGAGGATGTGGCTGACGCCGTGCGCGCCTCGTTGATGCCCGCAGCGGATTTGGCGGCGCCAAATTTCTATGAACTTGGGCGGCTCGCCGGGCGCGATCTTGCGGGACTCGAAGACGCACGCGATGCGGCGCGGCGGTTTGGAAAGCCGATGCTGGTGAGTTCTGTGCCGCGCGAGGGCGGCAAGCTTGGCGTGCTCTACGCAGCGGCGAACGGCGATTGGCTGGTGGAGACACAGGTTTTGCCGAACGCGCCACGCGGCGGCGCGGGCGATTTGCTGACGGCGTTGTTTCTTGCGCGGCGCGTGAAGGGCGAAGGCGTCGCGGTGGCGCTCGAAGCGGCGGTCGGCGGCGTGCACGATGCGCTGGTGCGCGCGATTGCCGCCGAGCGCGACGACATTCTACTCGGCGATTCGATGGATGTGATTGCCGAGCCGGTGACGTGGCCGCGCGCGACGCGGTTAGAGTAGAGCAACGCGATGGATGTCTATCACCTCTTCGTCGATCTGAAGCCCGGCGTGCGCGATCATGTGTTCGCCGAAGCGCTCGATGCGTGGATGGGCGCGCTGAAGGCAGAGGGGCGGATCGAAAGCTGGCGGCTGCTGCGCCGCAAGCTCGGGTTTTCGCCGCGTGACTTTGGCGAGTTCCAGATTCTGATCGAGACGAAGGACATGGCGCAGCTCGATCGCGCGTTTGAAGCCGCCTCCTCACGCGCCGAGCCAGCCGAGGGCGTGCATCACGGCGTCAACTCGCTGGTGACGAACTTTCAGGCCGCGCTCTACCGCGACTTTCCCGATCCGCACCGGCAGCGCGGAGCGGAGCGCTTCTGATGACGCGCGTTGCCGCGGGATTTGAGCGCGTCGCCGAAGCGTTCACGCGCCAGCTGGGCGAGAGCGGCGCATTGGGCGCTGGGTTCTGCGCGATTCAGAACGGCGTGACGCTCGTCGATCTCTGGGGCGGGCATGCCGATCGCGCACGTTCGCGGGCGTGGGCGCAAGACACGCTCGTGCCGGTCTACTCGGCGACGAAGCCAATCGCGGCGATGACGCTTGCGCGATTGATCGACAACGATGGGTTGGACTTCGATGCGCCGGTTGCGACGCTGTGGCCGGAGTTTGGCGCGCACGGAAAAGACGCGCTGACGGTTGCGGGGTGGCTCTCGCATCAGGGCGGGCTGCCGGGATTCGCCGAGCCGATCGACACCGCGTTGTGGCTCGATCCGCCGGCGCTCGCGGCGGAGCTTGCAGCGCGCGCGCCGATGTGGGCGCCAGGAACAGCGAATGGCTATCACCCGACGACGTGGGGCTACGCCGTTGGTGAAATTTTCAAGCGCGCGAGCGGGCGCACGCTGGGCGCGGCGTTGCGCGAAGACGTGTGCGCGCCGCACGACATCGACTTTTGGATTGGGCTGCCGGACAGCGAGCATGGGCGCGTTGCGGAGATCAAGCGGCCTTCGAGACTGCCCGATCTTGGACCTTTGACGCCGATCAAGCGCGCGGCGTTTCTGGAGAAATGGGCCTCCCCCGATCGTGGCGGCGCGGAATGGCGGCGCGTGGAAATCCCGAGCGCGAACGGGCATTGCACGGCGCGCGCGCTCGCGCAGCTGATGAGCATCTATGCCCAGAGCGGGGCCTACGAAGTTGAGACGATGCTCTCGGCGCGCGCGTTTGAAGCGCTGACGAAGCGGCGGCGGTTTGACGACGATCTTGTGTTGCCGTTCAAGCTCGATTGGCGCGCGGGCGTGCTGGGCAACAATCTTGGCTTCTTCGGGCCAGACGCGGGTGCGCTGGGGCATTATGGCTGGGGCGGCTCGTGCGGCATGGCGGATGGCGCGCGTGGGCTTTCCATTGGCTATGTCACCAACGCGCAATCGCACCATCTGATGGGCGATCCGCGCGCGGTGGAATTGATCGAGGCGGTGTACGCATGTTTCTGAAGCTACGGCGCTGGCATGTGGAAGTCGCGGCGGTGCTCGCGTTCATCGTGACGTTCGGCGTGATGCTGAGCCAGCTTGGCGGCATCAACGGACTTCTGCTCGGCAACAAGATGCCGGTGTTTGGCGATTTCATCGCGTTCTGGAGCGCGGGGCGGATCGTGCTCGATGGCAACGTCGCGCTGCTGCACGATGCGCAGACGATCGTGAACGCGCATGCGCAAGCCGTGCAGGGATTGGAAAGCTATTTCCCGTGGCGCTCGGCGCCGCCCTTCTTGTTTGTCGCAACGCCGCTGGCGCTGATGCCGTACGCGGTCGCGGCGGTGGTGTTTCTCGCGGGATGCCTTGCGATCTACATCGTCGGCATGCGCCAGATTTTGCCAGACGCGCGCTGGCTGATCGTCGCGCTCGCGAGCCCGACGGTGGCGTTTCAGTTCGGCTCGATTCAGTTGAGCTTGTGGGTGACCGGCTTCACCGCGCTCGCGTTCGCGTTTCTCGACAAGCGGCCGGTTTTAGCGGGTGCGGCGATTTCGATGCTGATCGTGAAGCCGCATCTGGCGGTGCTGTGGCCGGTGATGCTGGCGCTGCAGGGGCGCTGGCGCGCGTTCATCGCGGCGGGCGCGTTCACGGCGCTGTGGCTCGTGCTCGCGGGCCTCGTGTTCACGTGGGAAGAATATGTGCGCTTTTGGGCCGACCTTGCGCACGCGCAGAGCTTCATTTCTGAAAAGCGCCTGCCGCCGAACACGCCGGGGAGCTTGTACGGCAACCTCGTCTATCTCGGCGTTGCCAACAGCGTTGCAATGGCCGCGCAGGTCGTCAGCGCGATTGCGGCGGGGATCGTCGCGATCGTGATCTTCATGCGCAATGAGCGCGACACATCGATGGCGGCGCTGGCGGCGGCGACGATGCTGATTAGCCCCTACCTCTTCTTCTACGACACGCTGCTGCTCGCGATCGGGATCGCGGCGCTCGCGCCGACGCGCGCGCGCTGGAACGATCTCGTCGTCTACGCAGCCGCGTTCATGGCGGGCGCGGCGACGTTGTGGGTCGGGTACTTCTTCACGCCGCCGGTGTGCTGGGCGGTGTCGTGGGCGATGCTGCTGACAGCGTTCTTCCGACCGCGCGTGCTCACGCGCCCAGAAAGCGCGGCCGCTCTCCCGGGATAAGCACGACACAGGTGAGCGGGCCGCCGTAGCAAACGCCGGTGTCGATGTTGATGCGGCGGCGGCTGACTTCGGGCAGCGCATCGTTCGTCGGCGTATGGCCGTGGACGACGATGATGTTTTTCAGTTCCTGGCGATGCGGCCAGCGCGCTTCGTCAAAGAATTTCTGCGAGCGCGTCCAGAGCCGCAGATCGTCCGGGCAATCGGGAAAGCGCGCAGGATCGATGCCGCCGTGGACGAACACGCAGTGCGCGTCCCGGATCATCGAGGGCAGCCCGGACAGCCACTTGACGTGCGCGCGATCGACCGCGCCGTGCCACGGACTGCGTGCGCCGTTGACGCGTTCATAGCTCTCAATGGTCTTGTCCCCGCCCTGGTCGAACCAGAAGCCGCACGCGCTCCGGTCATCTTTCTCCAGCGCTGAAAGCATCATCTGCTCATGATTGCCCATCACGCAGCAGACTTTCATCTTCGGCGGCGGGCGCGCTTCGATGTCCATCACGCGCTTGACGACGCCGCGGCTATCGGGCCCGCGATCGACAAGATCGCCGACATGCACCAACAGCGCCTCGCCGCCTTCCATCGCGTGGTGCGCAGCGATCGCGTCGTGCAGCCGCGCGAGCCTGTCGGCCTCGCCATGCACGTCGCCGATTGCGTACCGGATCGTCATCGAAGCGCGCGCTCCTTGCGCACAGCGTCCCACGAAAAGAACAAGAGCCCTGCCCAGATCAGTGCAAAGCTGACGCCGCGCAGGGTCGTGAACGGCTCGCCGTAGAGCAGCCCAAGCAGGAATTGGATGCTGGGGGCGATGTATTGCAAGAGCCCCAGTGCAGAGAACGTCAGCCTGCGCGCGCCGATTGCAAACAACATGAGCGGGATCGCGGTGAGCGGCCCGGAGATGGCGAGCAAAAGGGCCTGGCCGACGCTATCGTCGAACGCGACCTGGGCGGTTTGCGCGGTCCAGAAGATGAGCGCCGCCGAGGGCACGATGAGCCAGCAGGTTTCGACGAAGAGCCCGGCGGCGGACGAGACCGGCGCTTGCTTGCGGATGAGCGCGTAGAGCGACCACGTCGCGCAGAGTGCGATCGGCAGGATGGGCGCAGAGCCCATCGCGACGCCCTGTGCGATCACGCCGAGCGCGGCGAGCACGAGCGCCGCCAGTTGCGCGCGCGAGAGCTTCTCGGAAAAGAACGCAACGCCCATGCCGACATTGACGAGCGGCGCGAGGAAATATGCGAGCGCGGCTTCCATGACGCGTTCGCTCGTCACCGCATAGACGTAGATGCCCCAATTGCAAAAGATGAACAGCGCCGACGCCGCGAGCGTGAGCAGCATCTTCGGCTGGAACGCGGGGCGCAACTGCGCAAAGCCGCCCGTTGTGAACGCGACGGCGACGAGCGCCGCCGGCACGCTCCAGAGGATGCGCATGCCGAGAATCTCGCGCGCATCGGCAAAGCCGACGAGTTTGAAATAGACCGGCAGGAAGCCCCAGATGAGATACGCGCTCGCGGCGGCGATGAGGCCGGCGCGGCGGTCGTCCAGCGTGGGTTGGGCAAGGTCTGTCATCCCGCCCCCACGCCATACGGCGCAAAGTTGCGAATTTCCATGAAGCGTTCTGGCGCACCGATCGGCTGGAAGCCAACGCCGGCGTAAACGCCGTGCGCGTCACGTGTGCCGAGCATCCAGCGTTTGAAGCCTTGCAGCTCCGGGTCATCGAGGAAGAGGCGGATCATGGCGCGCGCGAGGCCTTTGCCTTGGTGGTCGCCCAGTACGAACACGTCGCACACATAAGCGAAGGTAGCGCGGTCGGTGATGAGGCGCGCAAACCCGATGAGCGCGCCCGGCTCATCGCGCGCGATGGCGCAGAGCGAATGGGCGCAAGAGCGCGCGACAACGTCGCGCGGGATGCCGGGCGACCAATAGGATTGCGTGAGGAAGGCGTGGATGACGTCGAGGTCGTGTTCGCCCGGCTGCGCGAGCGTGATGGTTGGCGTTGGCATGGTGCGGCTCTGATCATGTGTGCTGCGAGTGCGCGTTCGCGGCCACGCGCACAGAGGCGCTGGCCGGACGCGGCGGCTTTTCAGGTAGGCGGAACGCAGGCGCGTGGCAGCGCTTACGCCGCCAATCGTCGCAGCAGACCCTTGTTCATCATCAGCTCTGCGATCTGCACGGCATTCAACGCCGCGCCTTTGCGCAGATTGTCGGACACGACCCAGAGGGAAAGGCCGTTTTCGACGGTGGAATCTTCGCGGATGCGCGAGACGAACGTCGCGAATTCGCCGACGCATTCGACCGGCGTGACGTAGCCTTCGTCTTCGCGCTTATCGACGACCATGATGCCGGGCGATTCACGAAGCAGCTCGCGTGCTTCTTCGGCGCTGATCTCGTCCTCAAACTCGATGTTCACAGCTTCGGAGTGCCCCACGAAGACAGGCACGCGTACGGCGGTGGCGGTGAGCTTGATCTTGCTGTCGAGGATCTTCTTGGTTTCGACGACGAGCTTCCACTCTTCCTTCGTCGAGCCGTCATCGAGGAAATCATCGATATGCGGGATCACGTTGAACGCGATCTGCTTGGTGAAATTCTCGGTCTTGATCTCGTCATTGACGAAGATGCCGCGCGTTTGCGTCCAGAGCTCGTCCATCGCGTCCTTGCCCGCGCCGGAGACGGACTGATACGTCGCGACCACGACGCGCTTGATCTTGGCCCGATCGTGCAGCGGCTTCAGCACCACCACGAGCTGCGCGGTCGAGCAGTTCGGGTTGGCGATGATGTTCATCTTCGCAAAATCGTTCACCGCATCCGGATTCACTTCCGGCACGACGAGCGGCACGCGCGGGTCCATCCGCCAAGCCGAGGAATTATCGATCACGACGGCGCCTTGAGCGCCAATCTTCGGCGACCATTCCTTCGAGACAGCCGAGCCCGCGCTCATCAGCACGAGATCGACGCCCTTGAAGTCGAAAGTCTCAAGGTCTTTGCACTTGAGGGTTTTGTCGCCGTAGCTCACCTCGACGCCGACGGAGCGGCGCGAGGCGAGTGCGACCACTTCGTCTGCCGGGAAGAGGCGCTCATCGAGGATCGAGAGCATCTCGCGCCCCACATTGCCAGTGGCGCCTACGACTGCAATGCGCAAACCCATGTGCGATCCCCTTCAGCGGCTTACGCCGCCAGCGCCGCCGCGCCCAAAGTCATGATCCGCGTATCGACGTGCTCGCCCCGCGCCAGCGAAAAGCGCGGCTGCACATCGCCCGTATAAACGAAGCCCGCCTTCTCTAGCACACGGCCGGAGGCTGGATTGTCGAGATAGTGGCTAGCCTCGATCCCGCCAAGCGAGGCGCGCGCTTCGCCCGCGACCGCGCGCGCGGCTTCCGTGCCGAAACCCATGTTCCAGAACGGCCGGCCAACCCAGTAGCCGAGCTCGTAGCCGCCATCACGCGCATGCGCGCCGATGACGCCGACGAGATCGCCGAACGCCTCCATCACATAGACGTAGTCCGATCCCAGATGCGCGCGCGCTTTGAGGATCATCATCCAGCCTTCGACGGCGACGACCGGGTTCGGCAACGGCACGGAGCCAAGCATGCGCGCCACGCCTGGATCGCTCGTAAAGCGCGAGATCGCCGCTGCATCTGTGCAGCGGAGCGGACGCAGCTTCAAACGTTCGGCTTCAATCGTCTTGCGCATCTTCGACCTCCCCTCGAGTTCGCCTCGAAGTTTCTGATGCGCGGGAATCAAAACGGGGGACCGGCGAACCGACCCCCCGCGCAATTTGGGTCCGGACCGCCTCTTAAATGAGCGGCCCGGAACGATGTTCCTGCCGCTATTCAGCCGCTACTGCCATCGGTGCGATGGATACGTAGGTTCGGCCTTTCGCTTTCACGGCGAACTGCACGCGGCCTTCACAAAGCGCGAAAAGCGTGTGATCGCGCCCGATGCCGACATTGCTGCCCGGGTGGAATTTGGTGCCGCGTTGACGGACGAGGATCTCGCCGCCGTTGACGCTTTGACCGCCAAAGCGCTTCACGCCGAGACGCTGACCGGCGCTATCGCGACCGTTGCGAGATGAACCGCCAGCTTTCTTGTGAGCCATGACCTAAACTCGTTGCGTGTCGTGTTTACGAAGCGAATGGGGCCAATTCCCGGCCCCACACTTAAATCTGCTTTAGAGCGAGATGCCGGTGATCTTCACCTTCGACTCGATCTGACGATGGCCGCGCTTGCGGCGATACGTGTTGCGGCGGCGCTTCTTGAACACGAGCACCTTCTCACCCTTCTCGGTGCCGATCAGTTCGGCCGCGACCGAGGCACCCGAAATGAGCGGCGCGCCGTAGGTGAGCTTGTCGCCATCGGCGACCATCATCACGTCGCCGAAGGTGATCTTCGCGCCGGCGTCGCCCGCGACTTTCTCGACGGTGATCACATCGCCCGCGGCGACCCGATATTGCTTGCCGCCCGTCTTGATGACCGCGAACATTGGAACCTCGAAATAACCTAGAGCCCGCGCGAGCTGACGCCCGGCGGGGAGCGGGGCTTATAGGGGCGTGAGGGCTTGGCCGTCAACCTACCAGGGGAACAACCTCAGGTGGGCGCGGGCGGCCTCGCCTAGTGCGAGAGAAGAACCGGTACCCGCGCCTTCCTTATAATATCGCGTGTGACGCCGCCGAACACGATCTCGGCCAGCCGGGCGCGCCCGTAGCCGCCCATGACCAGGAGATCGGCTCCCATCGACTCGACCTCGGAGAGGATTTCGGGTCCGGCCTCGCCCCATGCCGAAGTCCGGAAGGTGGGCTGCTCGAGCTTTACCCCTTGCTGCGCCAGGTGGGCGGCCATGCGGGCGGCCGAGGCCGGCCCCTCCCCGAAATAGTCGCCCCGGCCATCGACCACGACCATCCGGGCGATCTCGGCGCGCTTCAGGAAGGGCAAGGCGGCGTGGACTGCCCGGGCGGCCTGCGGGGCGCCCTTCCAGGCGATCACGGCGCGTTTGCCCCAGGGATGCGCCGAGGGCCAGCGCGGCAGCATCAGGATCGGGCGCCCCCCGCCGAGCAGGGCGCCGACAAGCACTTCACTGTCGATGTCCGAACGGTCCTGCGTTTCCGGCTGGCCGAGCACGATGAGATCGGCCGCGTGCGAGAGCGCCGCGGCGCGCGCGCGCAGATCGCTCTGCACGATGTCCTGCTGCTCGACGATGATGGACTGGTTGAGCTTCTCGGCGGCGTTGCGAACGCGCGCCGCAGCGACCGCGCCTGCGCTATGCGCGCCAGCGCGCGCATCGGCGTAGACATCGGCCATCGCTGCTGCGCCGACGCCGTACGGCTGCTGCGGCGCGAGCGCGATGACTTGCGCTTCGAGCGCCGCATTTTCAGCTTCAGCGATCTTCGCAGCAATCGCGAGCCGAGCCAGCCCATCTTCCGACGTGTCGGCGAACACGAGAATTTTGCTCAGCGTCATTGCGATGCTCCGCCCTCTTGCAGGCGAACGAGGCGTGCGAGCGTCCACGCGACAAGGCCGGCGGCAAAACCGTTCGTCCAGCACGGCAGGCAATGCCCAAGAAAGACGATTGCGCCGGGCGCCAGCGCCGGATCGCCGCACCACGCGCTTTGCGCCGCTTGCATCACGAGACGCGATGTCGCGGTGAACGCGATGCTCGCCGCGCCCCACCCAACCGCCGCTTCCATGAACGGCGCGGTCCATGCCTGCGCCTTCGCCCCTACGCTCATTGCGCACTCCTTAACGGCCCCGAGGTTTACGCGGCGGGCGGCGCCGCACCTTGCGCCAGATCAAGGGCGCGGGCGCTGGCGCGTGAGAGCGAGAGCGCACATTCGCGAACGGGGCGCTCGATGGCCGACATACAAGTGAGACAAAGCGCGGGGCTGGACGTGGCGGGCGTGGGCGCGATTCTCGCGCTCGGCGTCGTGCTCGCGATCTTCGGCGCCGCCTGGGCGGTCGATGCGCCATTTCAGACGCAGATGTACACGCTGCTTGCCGCATGCACGCTCGGCCTAGGCGGGCTCGTGCTGGTGTGCGCGGACGATCCGGCGTGCTTCTCGCGCGGGCGCTACGAGGACGGCGTCGTCAAAGCAGGCGTCATCGCCGCGATGTTCTGGGGCGTGGCGGGCTTGCTCGTCGGCGTGATCATCGCGGCGCAGCTGTCGTTTCCGAACATCTTCTACTTCCCGGACCTTGGTTGGACGAACTTTGGCCGGTTGCGTCCGTTGCACACCTCTGCGGTGATCTTCGCGTTC
>CAZMCA010000078.1:5742-14979 GCA_964564595.1 uncultured Caulobacteraceae bacterium | reverse complement strand
CGCGCCATCACGGCGCCGAGCGCCGAGCCGCCGATGCCGCCGCCGATGATGATGAGATCGTAGTCCGCCATGTGCTCGCTCCGTTAGCGCGCGATCGCGCGGTCGCACCACGCCAGGAGATCGGCCACGACCTCGGCGCGGTTGGTTTCGTTCAGCATCTCGTGCCGCCCGCCTTTGTAAACCTTGGCCGTCACGTCGATCATGCCGGCCGCTTTGTAGCGGTCCACCAGCGGCGTGAAGAAGGCGAGTTCGCGGTTGATTGGGTCTTCGTCGCCGACGAGGAGATATGTTGGTAGGCGCTTCGGGAGCTTCTTGATCTCTTCGATGTCGCCCGCGCGCTGCGCGACCGGCGCGAAACTCGCCAGCGTCTCGGGCGCCAACGCAAAGCCGCACAGCGGATCGGCGACGTATTTATCGACCTCGGCCACGTCGCGCGAAAGCCAAGCGAACTTCTCCCGCGATTTGTCGCCAAACGCCGCCGCTGGCGGGCGCGGGTTAGAGAACGCGGTGATCATATCGAGCGTGCCGGAGAGCACGAACGCATCGATGAGGCCGTGATGATCGAGCACGTAGCCTTGTCCCATCATCGAGCCGAGCGAGTGGCCCATGAAGATCACCGGCTTGCCGGGGTTCTCGCCGCGCGCGCGCTCTGTCAGCCGCGCAAGATCGCCGATCACGGTTTGCGCATCGAGTTTGCCGCGCTCGGCCTCGCTCGCGGTGAGGCCGTGGCCGCGATGATCCTCAGCGTAGATCGCGTAGCCGGCCTCGATCAGCGGCGTGAGCGGTTCTTTGTACCGAAGCGCGTGTTCCGCCGCGCCATGCGCGACCACCATCGCCGCTTTTGGCGCCTTGCCGGCAGCGCGCCAGCGATAGCCGGCGATCTCCACGCCGTCCGCGCCCTTGAAGCGGAACCGCTCTTCGTCGATCGCCATCGCGTGCCTCCGGTTGATGCGTATCAAGGCGCCCGGTCTTGCGCTGGGCTTTGTCACTGCGATGCACGTGCGGCTCTTTTCTGACAAGCATCTCTTGGCGGCAGCGTGTGCGCTGGCGCTTGCCGCGTGCGCGCAAACCCAGGCCGAAGCGCCGCACGCCGCCGCGCGCGATCAGGTCGTCTCCGGGCAAGCGATCGCGCAGTCCGAATGCGGGTCGTGCCATGCCGTTGGCGAAGCGGGCGCGAGCCCGCTGCCGGATGCGCCCGCGTTCCGCCACCTGCGCGCGCGCTACCGGTTCGATGTGCTGGCCGAAGAGCTGCGCGCCGGCGTTCACGTCGGCGATGCGCGCATGCCGGCGTTCGATCTCAGCGTGCAGGAGATCGACGCGCTGATCGCCTATCTCGGCGCGCTCGAGGCCGAAGGCGCCCAAAATGGGCTGCGGCCCTAGCGGCGTTTGCGCCAGATCAAGCGCGGCCGCCCTCCCCGCGCAAAAATGACGCCAGCGTCAGGTTTTGAGAAGCGCTCGCAGATGCGCAGCCGGCGCCGCCAGGGAGACACTCATGCGCGTCACGCTCGTCCAAGGCCCGCCGCGGGAAGTCCAAAAATTCGACGATGAGCTCGCCGACCGGATGTCGTCCGACGATGTCGAAGTCGTGCGCGAGATCTTCAACACGCCGCTGACCGGCTCGTTCAATTGGGACTACGAAGCCGCCAACGCGAAAATCCGCCGGCTCTACGAACTCGGCAAGAAGTTCAACTGGAATACGGAATTCGACGTCGATTGGTCCGCGCCGTTCCCGCGCACCGAAAGCCCGGACGGCGGCATGCAGGACGCGGTCAACGGCTTTGCCGCGCACCCGAAGTATCAGGCGCTGACGCCCGAACAGAAGGTCGAGTTCGCTTGGCGCTCGCAGGCGCAGACGATGTCTCAGTTCATGCACGGCGAGCAGGGCGCGCTTCTAGTGGCCTCCCAGCTCGTTTCCTGCGCGCCGACCTATGACGCAAAGCTCTACGCGGCGTCGCAGACGTTCGACGAGGCGCGCCACGTCGAAGTGTTCCACCGCTACCTCAAAGAGCGGTGCAAGATGATCTATCCGATCAACCCGAACCTCAAACTCCTGCTCGACAAGGTGCTGACCGACTCGCGTTGGGATCTGAAGTTCATCGGCATGCAGATCCTGATCGAAGGGCTCGCGCTCGCCGCGTTCCAATCGATCCACCAAACGACGCGCGATCCGCTGCTCCGGCAGATCGTCTCGCTCGTGATGCGCGACGAGGGCCGGCACGTGGCGTTCGGCGTCAACTATCTCGAAGACTGGATCAAGGCGCTCCCGCAAGCGGAGATCGAGGAGCGCGCCCAGTTCGCGTACGAGGCCTGCGTGATCATGCGCGAGCGTCTGTTCTCGACGGACGTCGCCGAAGAATTCGGCTTCACGCAGGAAGAGGCGCGGCAAATTTCGATCGACAGCGATGGCGGCAAGGCGTTCCGCAATTTCCTGTTCGAACGGATGATTCCGAACCTAAAGCGCGTCGGTCTCCTGACCGATGCGGTGCGCCCGAAGTTCGAGGCGCTCGGCGTGCTGCACTACGAGAACCTAGCCCATGACGGGATGATCGATTGGGCCAATCTCGAAAAGCCGCTGCCGACCAAAGAGAATCTCGCCGCCGCGCGTATCGCAGCCGAGTAGCGTCCCCGCGACGCGACGGTGAGACGGCCGCCCTCGCACCCTACGGCGAGGGCGGCCTCTTCGCGTCAGGCGTCGAGCGCGCGCGCCGTGGCGGCGGGATCGGCCGAAAGCGAGAGGAGATAGCTCCGGAACGCGGCGCGCATCGCGGGCAGCGCCTTTGATTTCGCGATGCCCCATTCGTGCAGGTGCCCGTCCACGCACATGCGTGCGAGGCCATAGGCGAACGCGCGGCACTCGAAGTGCTGGCGCTCGATGTCTTGGCTGCGCAGTAAGTTCTGGTCGCGCGCTGCTTCGAACAGGCGCGTCATCTCGGCGCGGATGAAGGCGCTGCCGCCGCTCAGAATTTCGGATTCCGCAAAGTCGATCTGCACCCGGTCGCCAACGACGCGGTAATGCGTCGGATAGTTCACCGCCCAGTGCGCATACGCGTCCGCGATCGCCATCAGGCGCGCGAGCGGATGGAGCGAGGCGCAGCGTTTCAGCCTTTGCGCCACGCTATCCCGGAGCCGCGCCATGCCCGCTTCGGCCACGGCCGTCATCAGCGCGCGCTTGGAAGCGAAGTGCCGGAACGGCGCGCCGGAGGAGACGCCCGCGCGCCGCGCCGCCTCCCGGATGGTGACGGCTTCCGCGCCGTCTTCCTCCACGATCTCAACGGCGGCCGCGATCATCGCCTCGCGCAGCGATCCGTGATGGTAGGCGCGTTGAGCTTTGGGCATGGCGCCACACTACACGCGATCACGTTTTCGCGAAATATGTAAGCGATGCTTACTTCGCGGTTGTCCGTTCCACCTCCGCAATGTAAGCAGCGCTTACTTGGCGAGCGGAGAAAAACGCGATGAAGCGGATATTGGCTGGTCTGGCGGCGTTGGCGTTGCTGGGCGGCGCGGCGTTTGCGCAAGAGGCGCCGCCACGGGGCGTGTGGACCACCGAGAGCGGCAATTTCGACGTCGCGATCGCGCCTTGTGGTGGTGCTAGCAACGCTGCGCTTTGCGGCGATGTCGTTGCCGTCCACGCCAATCGCTCGATGGCCGCGCCCGAGCAGGAGAGCGCCGCGCCCGCGCGCGTAGGCCTTCGGCTCCTCAGCGATCTGCGGCCCGCGAGCGGCGGGCGCTGGCGCGGCAAGCTCTACAACCGCGAAAACGGGCGCACCTACGACTGCGTGGTCACGCCGCGCGCTGGCGCGCTCGAAGTGCGCGGCTATGTCGTGCTCGAGTTGATCGGCCAATCGCAAACGTGGCGGCGCGCGGCGCCGGCGGCGCCATGATCAAGCGGCGCGCGCTGCTCGCGGGTCTCGGCGTCGGCGCGGGAGCGCTCGCCATCGGCGCGTTTCGCTTCGCGCCGTTTGGCTCGCCCTTCGGCGATGCGCCGCAACGCGTGCGCCGGCGGGACCAAGGGCCGGCGCCCGAGTTCGCAGGCGTCGAAGCGTGGCTCAACACGCAGCCGACGACGCTCGCCGCGCTGCGCGGCGAGGTGGTGCTGCTGGAGTTCTGGGCGTTCGCGTGCGGCAATTGCATCCGCACGATCCCGCATTTACGCGCACTCCATGAAGCGTATGGCCCGCGCGGCCTCAGGATCGTTGGCGTGCACACGCCGGAATTTCCGCGCGAGCGCATCCGCGCCAACGTCGAAGCCGCGATGCGCCGCTGGCGCGTGACGTACCCCGTCGCGCTCGATCCCGAGGCGCGAACGTGGGCGGCCTATGGCGTGCGCGCCTGGCCCACGCGCGTGCTGATCGACCGGCGCGGCCATGTCGTGATGCGTTTTGAAGGCGAGGGTGAAGACGCCGCCGTCGAGCGCCTCATCCGCAGCGAACTCGCGCGCGCTTAGGTCTTCGCCGTCACGCGCGAAACGACCGCGTTGCGCAGCTCTTCGCCGCCCCAACCCAGCGCGCTATCGCCGAGCGCGACGTTCGGCGGGCAGGCTTCCGGCCCTTCTCCGGGCGGCAGCGGCGGCGTGAAATAGCCAAGCGCATAGCCGCCCATCGCGTACCCGAGCAGCGCCTGCAGTTTCGGATCGAGCGTGCGTGCGATGTGCGGCGGGCAGGAGAGATATTGGTTCTCCTCCTGCCGCAGCCAGCCGAGCGCGTAAGTGAGGTTGAGGCCGATGCGATCTTCCTCGCTCACGTTCGCGCCGCCGCCGTGGATCACAGAGCCGGAATAGACGAGCACGTCGCCGCGCTTCATCTCGGCGTAGCAAACCTCATGTGGCTCGGCGCGCCGCTCCTTCGGCCAGGACGGGCTGCCCGGCACGACTTGCGTTGCGCCGTTCGCGACTGTGAAATCTGTCATCGCCCAGATCGTGTTGAGCTGCGGCTCGTAGTTTTCCACGAAGCCGCCCCAGGCGAGCTTGTCGCGATGCAGCACCTGCTTCTCTTGGCCCGGGCGGATGCGGATCGCCTGCGTGAGGTGCACGCGATAATTGTCGCATGCGCGCTTCAGGAAGATGTCGCACGCCGCGAGGATCGCGCCGTCCATCACTAGGTCGCGGCACGCAGGCGAGCGCGCGATCAGCGCGCCCGTCCGCGTGGTGTGCGCACCGGTGAAGCTGTCGCGCCCATAGGGCGTCGCTTCGATGTACGGCATGAGCTCAGCGGCGACAGCATCCATCAGCACCGGCGCGGCGCGCGCCTTGATGATGCACGCGCCGTCGCCATCAAGTGCGGCGACGATCTTTTCCGCTGCGGCGTCGGCCGCGAAACGTTGGAGCTGCGGCATCACCGCCTCCGTTAAGCCATGCGGTGAAGTGCGCAGAGCTTGTTGCCGGCGGGATCGCGGAGATAGGCGAGGAACATCTTCGAGCCGGGACGTTCGCCCGGCGGATCTTCGATCGCCGTGCCGCCATTGGCGACGCCCGCCGCGTGCCAGGCCTGCACTTGCTCGGGCGACTCGCACGCAAAGCCGATCGTGCCGCCGTTCGCGAACGTCGCCGGCTTGCCGTCGATCGGCGGCGTCACGCCGAACGTGCCGGTCTTGGTGCGATAGAACACGCGGCCCTTGGGGTCGGAGAAGCCGGGCTGCACGCCGATGGCGCCGAGAACTGCGTCGTAGAACGCCTTCGATTTCGCCATGTCGTTGGCGCCGACCATGATGTGCGAGAACATGTTTTCCCTCCCTGTTTTGGGAGAGCATAGCGCCGCGAGACGCCCGAGCGCTAGCGTGACGCTATGGCAGCCTTAACCCCTCTGCCGCATCAGCCCTTCTTGGGCGACGCTCGCGATCAGCACGCCGTCTTCACGATAGATCGTGCCGCGGTTGAAGCCGCGCGCGCCTGAGCCCGAGGGGCTGTCCTGCACGTAGAGGTGCCAGCGGGCGAAATTCGTCGGGCGGTGAAACCAGATGATGTGATCGAGGCTCGCGGTCTGCATGCCTGTCTGCCACGAGACGCCATGCGGGCGCATGCCGGTTGAGAGCAGCGACATATCGGAGGCGTAGGCGAGGATCGCCTGGTTCATCACGATATCGTCGCCCACATCGCCGCGCGCGCGAAACCAGATGTTCTCTTCCGCCGGCAGCGGCTCGGGCTTCAGGAAGTTCATTGGGTTGATCGGGCGCATCTCGATCGGCCGGTCACGCATCCAGCGCAGCAACTCTTCGGGATTGTCCTTAAAGCGCGCCTTCATGCGCTCGGTTTCATCAAGCACCTGATCGGGGCCGGGCACGTCCGGGAGCTTGCTCTGGTGCTCAAGGCCTTGCTCGGGAATCTGAAACGAGCAGGCGAGGTTGAAGATCTGCTCGCCCTTTTGGATCGCGATCACGCGCCGCGTCGCGAAGCTCTTGCCGTCGCGCGAGCGCTCGACCTGGTAGAGCACCGGCACGTTCGGATCGCCCGGGCGGATGAAATAGCTCTGCAGCGAATGGCACACGCGCCCTTCGATGGTTTTGTACGCCGCGAGCAGCGCCTGCGCGATGACCTGGCCGCCGAAGATGCGGAAGCGCTCTTCCGGGGGCGTGAAGCCCCGGAACATGTTCACCTCGATCTGTTCGAGCGTGAGCGTCTTGATCAGTTCGTCCATCGCGGACGCAGCGGAACGTGGTTCTGGCATGCCCCCCGATAGGCGCGCCCGGCGCGCCGCACAAGATGACGCGCGCGGGACACGGGAAGCGCTAGACGGGGCCATACCGGCGTTTCAAAGTGCCCGCCAAAAGGGAGGGCGCGCATGCCGCAAATTCGGGCCAACGGGATCGACATTGAGTATGACAGCCACGGCGAAGGCGAGCCGGTGCTGCTGATCATGGGGCTCGGCGCGCAGATGGTGCGCTGGACGCCCAGTTTTCTCGGAGAACTCACCGGCCGCGGCTTTCGCGCCATCCGGTTCGACAATCGCGACGTCGGCCTCTCGCACAAGTTCGAAAGCGCAGGCCCGCCGGATGTGCCGGCCATCGTCAAAGCGCTCAGCGAAGGCAAGAAGCCGCCAGCCGCTTACGTGCTCGACGATATGGCGGCGGATGCGGTCGGCGTCCTGGATGCGCTCGGCATAGAGCGCGCTCATATCGTCGGCGCGTCGATGGGCGGGATGATCGCGCAGCTCGTCGCCGCGGATTACCCGCAGCGCACGCTCTCGCTGACGTCGATCATGTCCACCACCGGCAATCGCGCGCTCCCGCCCGCATCGCCCGAAGCGATGCAAGCGCTCACCGATCGCGGGCCGGATCCGACAGTCGATCTCGAAGGCTACCTCGCGCACTCGATCAAGAATGCGCGCGTGATCGGCAGCCCCGGCTATCCGTTCATCGAGGCTGAGCAACGTGAGCGCGCGCTCGCGAACTTCCAGCGCAACTACTATCCCGTTGGCTTTGCGCGCCAATACGCCGCCGTCGTCGCCTCGCCGGATCGCCGCGAAAAGCTGAAGACGATCAAGGCGCCTGTGATGGTCGTGCACGGCGAAGCCGATCCGCTCGTGCCCGTCACGGGCGGGCGCGATACGCATGAAAATATTCCGGGCTCCGAGCTTCGGATCATTCCCGGCATGGGCCATGACGTACCAACTGCGCTCAATGGCGCCATTGCTGACGCCATCGCCGCCGTTGCGGCGCGTGCCCGCGTCGCTGCCTGATCGAGAGAGGAAACACGCATGGGACGTCTAGCCGGCAAAGCCATTCTGATCACGGGCGCTGCGAGCGGCATCGGGCGCGCCAGCGCGCTCCTGTTCGCGAAAGAGGGCGCCAAGCTCGTCGTGATGGATCGCGCCAAGGAGATCGAAGACACCGCCGCGATGGTGCGTGATGCGGGCGGTGAAGCTGTTGCGCTCAGCGGCGATGCGGGGCTCGAAGCCGATGTGAAGAAGGCCGTCGATACGGTCGTCTCCACCTATGGCGGCGTGCAGGGCGTGTTCGCGAACGCCGGCGTCAGCGGCGGCATGATCCCGCTCTGGGAGCAGACGCCGGACTATTGGGCCGAGATTCTGCGCATCAATCTGATCGGGCCGTTCCTCGCGATCAAACACGCCGCGCCCCTGATGGCGAAGGCCGGCAAGGGCGCGATTGTGTGTACGGCGTCTGTCGCGGGCATTCGTTCAGGCGCTGGCGGCTCGCCGTACAGCGCGTCGAAGGCCGGCGTCATCAATCTCGTCACGACGGCGTGCCAACAGCTCGCGGGCTCCGGCGTGCGCGTGAACGCAATCTGCCCCGGCTTGATCGAAACGGGCATGACTAAGCCGATCTTCGAAAACGCACGCTCGCGCGGCACCATCGATCGCGTCGGCCAGCTCAATCCGCTGAAGCGCGGCGGCGTGCCCGACGAAATCGCGAACGCCGCTCTGTTCTTGCTCTCGGATGAGGCGAGCTACGTGAACGGCCACGCGATCGTGGTCGATGGCGGCCTGTCGTCCTCGCATCCGATCGTGATCCCAACAAAGAAATAAGTCCTGGGAGGGACGCCATGACGGCTCACCACATCAAGTTCGAGGTCGATAGCGACGGCGTCGGCACGCTGACGATCGACCGCGCCGAAAAGCGCAACGCCATGACCTATGCGATGCTGCGCGCCTTCACCGAAAAGGTCGCGGAGGTCAGCGAAGACAATCGCGTGCGCGTGCTGATCGTCACCGGCGCGGGCGGCACGTTCTGCGCGGGCACGGATTTGGCCGATCTCGCGACCATCCCTGGCGAAACGCGCGGCGTGCGCGGCACGGCCGAGGAAGAGGGCAAGTGGTGGCCGCTCCTGAAGTGCCCCAAGCCAGTGATCGGCGCGATCGATGGCTTCGCCGTCGGCATGGGCGCGGAATTCACCAGCCAGTGCGACGTGCGTATCGTCTCGAACCGCGCGCGCTTCGCGTGGAATTTCGCGCATCGCGGCTTGGTGCCCGATACGGGCGCTGGATCGTGGGTGCTGCCGCGCCTGATCGGCCCGTCGCGCGCGCTGCGTCTGCTCTACTCCGGCGATTTCCTGGAGGCCGCAGAGGCGCACGCGATCGGCTACGCCAATGCGCTCGTCGCGCCGGAAGATTTGCAAGCCGCCGCGCGCGCGGAGGCCGAGCGCTATCTCAAGTCCTCGCCCATGTCGCTTCGGCACATCAAACGGCTCGTGTGGCACGGCCTCGAGCGCGACGTCGGCGAGCACATGGAAGACCACGTCGCCACCATGTCGTCCTGCTTCAAATCAGCGGACCACAAGGAAGG
>CAZMCA010000078.1:0-5642 GCA_964564595.1 uncultured Caulobacteraceae bacterium | reverse complement strand
AGCGTGCGCGGCGCCATCGCTTCGCGGCCGCCTGCTGCGAGCACGCGCGCGTGTTCTTCGTCGACCTTAAAGACTTGGAACGTGATGTAGCGCCAGCCGCACCCGTCGAACGTCGCGTCCGATGGCGCGTCAGCGCTCTCTTCTAGCAGCAGCACGCTCTCGCCCGCGCGGAACGCTGCGCCCTTTGCGTACGGCTCTTCGGCAAAGCCGAACGCATCGCGATAGAAGCGCCGGTGCGCCTCCAAGCTGCGAACCGCCATGCGCACGCCAATCTGCGTCACGCCCTCCACGCCTGGCGCAACAAGCTCGACCGCGTTGCCATCCGGATCGCGCAGCGCACGTGACGCGCCCTCACGCGCAATCACCAGCGACCGATGCCCCGTCGCGCCCGTTTCGCGTAGCGGCTCCGCGAAGTGGTTGATCTTCACGACCGAGCCGAGCGCATCGTGCCGGTGCTGATCCTGCCCGCGCCGGATGCGCAGCAGGTGATCGAACGGCACGCCTGCTTCGCCCTGCCAGAACGCAAGCATCGGCTCGAGGTTGTTGGTCGAGAGCCCGATGTCGAGCCGCGGCTTGGCGAGCTTCATGCGCGTCAGTTCCAGAACGCACGCAGACGCTCAGCTTCGCGTCGGCCCTGCGCGATGCCCGCCTCGGTGATTTCCGCGCGCTTGCTCGCATTCATCAGGTTCACGCCAAACACTGCCAGCGCGCCTTCATCCGGCGTGATGAGTTCGCTTTTGCCGCCGGCTGCATGGATCGCCGCGCGCTCGCCGTCTAGCCGCTTGTGCAGCAGCGCAACGCGAGCGTCTTGCGCATTGCCGGTCGTCACCGCGACGACGATCACGCGCTTATAGCCAGCCGCGAGATCGGCGCTCGTCGAAGAGCGCATGCCGCCATCGATCCAGCGCCGGTCGTTGATCGCCACCGGCGGATAGATACCCGGCACGCAGCACGAGGAGGCGACGCCCTTCGCGAGCGGCACGTTTTGCTTCTCCGTCCAAACCTGAAACGCGCCGCTCTGCGCATCGACGGCGGTGCACGCAAACCGCTCCGGCCACGCGCGCGCGCCGCCCGTGCCGAGCGAGCCGAACGTTGCGAGAAACGCCTCTTCGTCGATCGTCTTCGCTTCAAGCGCAAATGCGCCCATGCGCTGCAGAAATTCCGGCGGCGGCGGCCCGTCTTGCGGCGCTTCGGTCATCAGTTTCATCAGCGGCGTGAGGTCGGGCGCAGGCGGGCGCTTGGCGTTCGGGTCTTTCGGCGCGGCGGCTTGCGCGCGGCCCATCTCGATCTGCGCTTGCGCGAGCGATGCGGGATCGCGCCCGCCGGCAAGCTGCGCGCCGACAAAGGAACCAGCAGACGTGCCAAGGATGAAGTCCGCGCGCGCGACATCGACGCCGCCTTCCTTCAGCCCCGCCGCAAGCCCCGCTTCCCAGGCAATGCCTACCGGCCCACCGCCGCCCAGCACCAAAGCGCGTTCCTTGCCCATGCGCGTCTCCTCTTTTGTGGAGACATTAGCGGCTAAACGGCGAAGCGTTCCAGCCCTTCCGCGATCGCGGGATCGACTTGCACGTCGCGCACTTGCAGCGGGCGCGTGAGCCGCAGGCCCTCCATCGAGCGCGCGCGTGAGAGCGCGACATAGGTCTGCCCGGGCGCGAACGCGCCGCGCCCAAGATCGATCTCGACGCTATCGAGCGTCATGCCCTGCGCTTTGTGGATCGTCAGCGCCCACGCATGCGCGAGCGGGAATTGCACGTATTTGTACTCTTCCTTGACCTCCATCGTGCGCTCCGTCTCGTTCCAGACGTAACGCTTCTGCGGCCAGAGCGAGCGTTCGACTTCCACCGTTTCGCCCGTATCGAGCGCGACTGTCACCAGCGTTTGCTCCAGCGCTTTCACCGTGCCGAGCGAACCGTTCACCCAGCGCCCAGCGCTATCGTTCTGCGTGAAGATCACGCGCGCGCCTTTGCGCAGCATCAGCTGCATTGGCGCGGGTAGGCGATCGGCGCTCTGCGTTTTCGGCGGATCGCCTTCGAAGCCGCCGCGATATTCGTAGTTATCGCCGCTGAGCGCCGCGAGCCCGCGCTGGTTGTACGCATCCGCCACTGCGTTGGTCGCGGTGAGCAGCACGGGCTTTGCCTTCAGTGTGCGCTCCAGACAATGCGCGTTGATCTCATCGACGACGACATCGGGGTCGCGCCGCTCGCGAATGCGCGAGAGCAGGTCGATGAAATGCGGATCGCTCTGGCGGTGCACTTCAGAAAGCTCGATCGCGGCGACCGGCGGATCCTTCAGCGCATGCGCCGCGAACGCATAGGCGCTCGCATAGCCCGCTTCTTCCAGCAGCCGCGCTTCTTCCCCGCGCACGACGGGCGGCAGCTGATAAAAGTCGCCCACCAGCAGCATCTGCACGCCGCCAAAATATTGCGGCGTGCGGCGCGCGGTTTTCAGGTGCTTGTCCATCGCGTCGAGCGTGTCGGCGCGCAGCATCGAGACTTCGTCGATGATCAGCCGCTTCAATCCGCGCGCGTTCTTGGAGAAGAACCAGGAGGGCTTTTCCGTGAACCCGATCAGCGGGCGCGGGGGAAAGCCAAAGAACGAGTGGATCGTCTGGCCGCCGATGTTGAGCGCGGCCAGTCCCGTCGGCGCCAGCAGCGCCTGCGGAACGTCCGGCTCTTCCTCCACCAACGTGCGGATAAAGTGGCTTTTTCCCGTACCGGCGCGCCCTGTCAGCAGCACGACAGGAGCGCGGGATTTGAGCGCGGCGCGGGCGGCTGAAACAGGATCCACGCGGCAAGCGTAAAGCGCTTCGCTCCGCCCGCAAAACGTCTTTGCGCGGTTTATGCCGCCGCGGCGTGCGCCTCGGCGCTGCGCGTCAGCTCGGCGGCGTCGGGCGCGACGTGTTCGAGCGCGATCTCGCTGAACATGTGCCCATCCCGCAGGAACATGCCGCGCACGACGGAAGAGCGCACGTCGCACACGATGTCCGGCGGCGGCTGAATTTCACCGCGCGCGACGGCCGCGATGCCCGAAACGCCGTCCACCAAGAGGCCGATCAAGCGCTCGTTGAGCTCAACCACGATCACCACGCTGCGCACGCTGGATTCGACGGGCCGCAGCCCGATGCGCGCGCCAAGATCGATCACCGGCAGAATGACGCCGCGCAGGTTGATCACGCCGCGCACATAGCCAGGCGCGCTCGGCAGCGGCGTCGCGCCGGACCAGCCGCGGATTTCCCGCACCCGCATGATATCGACGCAGAACGCCTGCTCACCGAGCTCGAACGAAACGAGCGTGCGCTGATCTGCGAGGGCAGTATCAAGTCCGGCGTTCATGGCGTTCTCCTTGCGCCTGTTCCTCTAGACCTAGAACTCGTCCCAGGTGTCGGTCTTGGGCGCAGCGCCACCGCGTGCGAAGTGTTTCGCGACGCGCGCTTGCTGCGCCGCGACAGGGCGCGCTTGCGGCGTATGGCGCGTGGTGACGGGCGTTGGGCCGGCGTTGCTCACGCGGAAGCGGCCGATGAGCTGCGCAAGCCCGGCCGATTCGTCTTGCAGCTTGGCGGCGGCGGCGGAGCTTTCCTCCACCATCGCGGCGTTCTGCTGCGTCACCTGATCCATGTTGTTGACTGCGCTGTTCACTTCCGTGAGCCCGGTCGATTGCTCTTGCGCCGACGTCGCGATCTCCGCGATCAGAGTGTCGATCTCGGCGACTTTGCTGACGATTCCCGTGAGCGCCGCACCGGTATCGCCAACGAGGCGCGCACCGCGCTGCACCTGTTGGGCGCTCTCGGAAATGAGGCCTTTGATCTCCTTGGCCGCATCGGCGCTGCGCTGCGCCAGCGCCCGCACTTCTTGCGCAACGACCGCGAACCCACGGCCAGCTTCGCCAGCGCGCGCGGCCTCAACGCCGGCGTTCAGCGCCAGAAGATTGGTCTGGAACGCGATTTCATCGATCACGGAGATGATCTGGCTGATCTTATTGGCGCCGGTTTCGATCTCGCGCATTGCCGCGACGGCTTCGTTCATCACCGCGCCGGAGCGTGCTGCGTCCTCGCGCGTATCGGCCGCTGTCGCTGCCGCTTGCTTGGCGCCGGCAGCGCCGCGCGTGACTTGCGACGTGATCTCGTCGAGCGCGGCAGCGGTTTCTTCAAGGCTCGCGGCCTGTTGCTCAGTGCGGCGCGAAAGATCGTTCGACGCGCTCGCGATCTCGACAGAGCCGCTCTTCATGCCGTGCACCGCTTCGGCGACGGATTGGATCGCGTTTTCCATCGCATCGAGCGCGCCGTTGAAATCTGCGCGCAGCACTTCGTAGCTTTCGGGGAAGCGTTCCGTGATGCGCGTCGTCAGATCGCCGTTCGAGAGCGCCTTGAGCGAAGCGGCCAGCGCGGTGACGACCTTGCTTTGCTCGGCTTCGCGCTCGACGCGCTCGGCCTCCATGCGGATGCGCTCTTGCTCCTGGCGCGTCACGTCCACGGCGAGCTTGATGACCTTGATCGTCTTTCCCGCGCCATCGAGCACGGGATTGTACGAAGCTTGAATGTAGATCTCGTCGCCAGCCTTGTTGATGCGCCGGAAGATTTGCGCGGAGAATTGCCCGCTCCTGAGCTGGCGCCAGAATTCTTCGTAGGCCGCGCTCTCGCGCTCGGCCTTGTCCACGAACATCCGGTGATGCTTACCGACGATCTCGTTTAGGCCGTAGCCGAGCGCGCCCAGGAAGTTGTCGTTGGCCCACAGGATGGTGCCGTCCGGCTGGAATTCGATGATCGCCTGCGATCGGCCAATCGCGGCGAACTTGGCGTCGAGGTCTTCAAAGCGCTGGTCGCGGGCGATTTGGTCACGGGATTTGCCGAGCATTGTGCACAACTCCCAAGTGAAGAGTGGCACAACTATAACGTGTGCTTGGCTAACGCTGAGTTAACTCTACTGCTTTTGTGGGATTGCCTTTGGCCGAGGCTCAATTCAGGTCGCGCAGCTCGTCTGCCAGCGGGATCATGCTGTCGCGCGCCCAGTCTTCCAGCGCGGCGTGAATGCCGGTCGCCGGCCAGGCCGGGTCAGGCTCGGGCCCGCTCTGGCGCCAGGTCAGGTGCACTTCCGCGACGCGCCCGTCCGCCAGAGCAAACAGCGCATCGTCCGTATCGCCGCGGCGCGCGATGAGCTTCACTTTGACGCCGAAGAGTCGATGCCCTGGCCCGCACTCCCGCGCGAGCTGCTCTTCAAGCGCGCGACCATCGCCTTCGACTGGATACCAGGGCTCCAGCCAAACGATGCTCATGCAAGGCCAAGCGCGCGCACCACCGCGCCGCTATCGAAATAGGGGCGCTCGCACACGATCTTGTCGCTGCCCGGCGCGAACTCGAAGCTCGCCGCCATGCGCACGCGAAACGCGCGGCCCGTCGGCTCGATCGTCTCTTTGCCGACCTTGAGCGGCCCCAGATGCGTGCCCGTGAGCCAAAACTCGACCAGCACGCTCTCGCCGTCATGCGCGATCGCGATCACTTCGTTGGCCTGATCAGGAAACGGAATGCGCGAGGCGTGGAAATATTTCCGCACCGCCTCTTCGCCATCAAATACCGCGCCCGTGCCGTAAAGCTCGTACCGCGGATGCTCGAACGTCGCGATCACCGCATCCCATTCATGCGTGATCTC
>CAZMCA010000077.1:0-15107 GCA_964564595.1 uncultured Caulobacteraceae bacterium | reverse complement strand
TAGAGACCGTAATTGGAGCGGCCGTGCTGATGGTGGAGGTCGTGATGTGTGGTGGTGTTCCACCATCCGAACAGGCGCGAGGGCTTGCCCGCCACCGGATAAAGTTCGACGCCGGCATGGCCCATGACATTGCGCACGATCTGCCAGGTCACGAACGTGAAGATGGCGAGGTCATGCATAGGCACGAGCGCCGCCCAGAGCGGAACGAACGCGACCATGACGATCGCCTCGGGAACGTCGAAGGCGTAAGCCGTCCAGGGTGTCGGCGTCTTCGATTTGTGATGCGTGTGATGGAAGGTGCGGAAGAGACGCGGGTGATGCATCGCCCGATGCGTCCAGTAGAAATAGGCGTCCTGCGCCACGATCATGGCGATGAGGGTGGCTACGAAATAGACCGGCCCCCTGACTGAAAAGTCCTCATAGATGGTGAGCCAGCCCGCGCGGCTGGCGTAGTACATGCCAAAGCCGGTGATCGAGAAGACGAGCGCCGTGCGCAGCGAGGCGAATACTTCGCGCCGATAGTCCGCGGCGGTGGCTCGGCGGGTCTGGATCTTCCGCGACGCATAATGCGCGCGCCAAAACGCCCAGATGATCAGACTGAAGAGCCCCGCCGTGAGGATGTAGCGGCCGGCCTCGATGCTGAAGATGATGGGAAAGACTTGGACCAGTTCGCGCCAGAGATCGAATTCGACAGGCATGGGGCTTCACCGCCGGTTGCGCCGGTCCAGTCCGGCTGGCGGAACCTCGTCCATCTGCCGACGCGCCGCTCGCCGCGCTTGAAAACGGGCTAGCCGATCTCAAAAACGGCGCGCCGATTCTGAAAAACGCGCAGAAATTCAGTGTGAAGCTAGGCGAGTGCTTGGGCGCGATATTCTGAGGGTGTAAGCCCGGTGTCCGCCTTGAAGGCGCGATTGAACGGCCCGAGCGAGGCAAAACCAGCGTCCAGCGCGATGGTGGATACCGGCACATCGCGCTGCGTCGGATCACCGAGGGCGGCCTTGGCGTCCTCCAGGCGCCATTGGTTGACGAAGGCGCTGAAGTTTCGATGTCCGAGCTTCTGATTGATGAGCTGGCGCAAGCGATGCTCCGGCAACCGCAGGCGCAGGGCCAGAGACGCGATCGTCAGTCCTTCTTCCCGGTAGAGCCGCTCTGTCCGCATGAGCCGGTCCAGATCGGCGGCCGCGGCGGCGTCGGCGGCGTCCAGCGCGCCGGTGTCCCTCGCGCTTGGCGCCGCTGGCGCGGGCGTGGCTGTCGCGGCGAAGAGGTCGGCATCGACGCGCCCGAAGGCCCAGATCGATGTCAGCGCGATCAGCATCAACGTGGCGGCTGCCAACGGCGAGAGCCGCTCAGCCGAGCCCGCCATGAGTTCGAATGTCTGCACGATGATCACAGCCAGCGCATAGGCGGCGCCCGCCAGCAGGACCGGACCGCGCAGGCGCCGGCGCTTCTCCACGAGGTCGCCGCGCCATCCCGCCGCGATCAGGAAGACGATGTGGCTCGCAAGCGCGAACCCGATCAGATTGTGGGCGAGCCAGAAGAACGGTTGAACCGCAGGCGGGCTCAGGACGGCGAAGACCCCCACCGCCAGCAGGAGGAGCGCGGGGACAAAGCGCTTCCAGGCAGGCGCATCATCCTCGAACAGATCGCGCGCGAAGGCCCAGAACAGGCCGGCGCCCACGACCGAGAAGATCCAGGCCGGGACAAGGGCGAAGCCCAGCACACTATTGGCCATCGGCCATTGCGTCAGCGTGTGCCCAGCGGCGGCCAGGCAGAACAGGATTCCGGAGAGGCGCGCCCGTCCGTCCAGGCCACGGCTCAAAGCCAGGGCAAGTCCGAGGAACGCGCCGATCGCGACGCCCCTGGCAAGGAGTTCTGCGGCTTCGGCAGTCTGGCTCATGTTCATCGTTTGGATGAAGCCCTGTGTTCGACCCGCGCCGGAGGCGCAAGCTCGGTGCTCGCTATGACAAAGCCCTGCGTCCCGACACCCTCAGGATGCCATCGCGCGCAGGCGGCGTCAGGGCTGAAAAGCGTAAGCGTGCCTTGACGCCGCCGAGCACGATGGGACGGACCGCTGCTCGTTCCTCCGGATCACGCCATCGCCTCACGCGCGCGCTCATATAACAAACGCAAGCCCTGCAACGCCTTCGCGTTGCCACACGACACGGGCCTCGGCCTTTATGCGCAGCGTGGGCTCCACCAGAATTACCTGTTCCGGCAAATCGCGGCGGACAAAGTATTCGATGCGCGCGCCTGTGGCGCTGATGTTCTTGAGTGCTACTGGCAGCTTTTCCCCATTTGCCAGGATGAGCGCACCTTGCCTGAAGACCGCTTGCCGTACAGCGCGCTCGACCTTGCGCGTCCAAGCGTGTGTCGCAGGCGGCGGCGCAGCGTTCTGCTCGACGACTTGGCGTAGCCGTTTGCTCAAGACGCCTTGATCTGACTTGGACTTGCCGAACATCGATCGCGCTGCCTCGTGGTGTTGCCGCCGCCTATGTTTGTCGCGACCGCCTGAAGGCGCCAGGGCTGAAACCAACGATCTCTGCGAAAGTGCGCGAGAAATGGCTGGGCGAACTGAAGCCTGTCACCTCGGCGATCGTTGCGAGCGGAAGGGCGCTTGATTGGATGAGCGCCTTGGCGCGCTCCACGCGGGCCTCCAGCACATACCGATAGGGCGCCACGCCGACAGTGGTTTTGAACTTGCGCGTGAAGTGAAAGAGGCTGAGGCCCGTTAGCGCCGCGAGATCGGCCACTGAGATGTCGTCGGCAAGTCGGGCGTCCACGAAGTCGCGCACCTCGCCCAATTGTGCGTCGGTCAGACGGCCATCGCCTGTGTCCGTCGCAACGGTCTTCAGCAATTCGGCGCCTGCGGCGATGACGTGTGAGTCCATCAGAATCTGCGGCGCGCGGCCGGGAGTTTGCGCAAGGCGAGCCAGTTTCGTCATCGTGTTCATCAACTCGCTGCTCTGGAAATAGACCATCGGGTGCAGCGAGCGCTGCGAAGGCGGCACTTCCAATTCGTCGAACAGCCAATCCTGATCGAAATAGAGGACGCTGAAGGCGTTGCTCCGGGCGACGGGTTCGCACCAGCCTTCAACGCGCACGCCATGCGGAAGAAAGGTCATACGCCGGCGCATATCGAGGAGACGCACCGGCGCCACCTCATCGCCCGCCATGCCGCCATCGCTCAGCACGATGTCGTGCAGCGCGAGATAAGCGCTCTCGCCGGACCAGGCGAAGTCGAAGCCGCCTTCGCCCGAAGCGACATGCTCGACAGTGTAGGGCAGGCGACGAACACATGCGCGCGCTGCGCCCGCTTCGCTCCGCGGATTAAGTGCTAGCAGATGGTCGGACATGGAATGACATGCTCGGGCTGACGCGACAGTGGCGACAGCAAGATTGTGCCAGACGAGCAATAAACAAAAAATTAACCGCGTGCTCGCTAAATGCCGCCGTCGGCGACGCGAAATGGGCGGGCGCCATGTGGGGACATGGATGGCGGACGAAGCAACCGGCTATGCAGGCGCGGCGGGGATCGCCTTCGCCCACACGGTCGTCGATCAACTTGGCGACAAGGAAATCGCGCCCACACCGCCGAACTATGAATTGTGGGCGACCTATAAAACAGGCGCCTTCCCGGACCTCAACCGCGAAGTCGAAGCGCGTCTCGCCGCCGGCGAAGACCTGACGCCGGCTCTGTGCGAGGACTTGTACGAGCGCTTTTTCATGCCGACGCGCTCCTACGAGCAACTCGTTCAAACTGGCGAATCCATTGCGCACGAACTGGTCGGCGCACTCGTCCACCTTCGCGAGGCCAACACCAATGCCGGTGCGTTCGCGAGCAAACTCGAAGACGCCGCGTCCGACATGGAGGCGACGCCCGATCCGTCGCACATCAAGGCCCTCGTGCGAAATCTTGTGGCGGAGACGCGCGAGGTCGCTGCGCGCAATCGGACGCTGGAAACGCAGATGGAAGCCTCATCCAAACAGATGGAGGCGTTGCAGGTCAGTGTTCGTCAGGCGACGCTGGAGGCGGTGACGGATGGGCTGACCGGCCTTGCCAACCGGCGGCATTTCGACCGTCTCCTGTCGCGTCAGGTTGCAGATGCGGCGGAGCGCTCAGCGCCGCTCTGCCTCATCATGTGCGACATCGATCACTTCAAACGGATCAACGATTCCTGGGGCCACCCCGTCGGCGATCAGGTCATCCGGTATGTGGCGAGCGCGATTCATGCTGCGGCGCCGAAACCGGCCTGCGGCGCACGCTATGGCGGGGAGGAGTTTGCACTGCTGCTGCCGCGCACAAATCTCGATGCAGCCGAGACCATCGCCCAAGAGCTCCTCCGGCGCGTGCGCGCGCGCACGTTGTCGCGCAAGTCGTCCGGCGAGCTTATCGGACACATCACCATCTCGGCCGGCGTCGCATTGCTGAGGCCAGGCGAGCGCGCAGAGGCGTTGCTGCGCCGCGCCGATGCCGCGCTCTACGAAGCCAAGCGCGCGGGGCGTGACCGCGTCATCTGCGAAAGCGAGAACCGCGCGGCGGCGTGATCGCCGCAATGATGCATGGAGCATGCGCCATGGACGTTCGCGAGTGGAGACCGGCGGTCATCGCCTCGTCCAAGTTCGAGGCGCAGATCATCGTCGATCTCTTGCGCAACGCCGCTGTCGCCGACGTTCTGACGTTTTGCGATGTGGCATATGCGCTCGAAGGGCTTCGCGGCGCGCGCGCGAACATGGTGCTCATGTCCCTCGCCAACGAGACAGCGGCGCTGGAATGGGTGCACAGTCTGCGGCGCGCCCTGGATCATTCGCTTCGAAAGGCTCCGGTCCTCATCATTTCGGGCCAGTTGACCGCAGCACAGGCCGAACGGTTTCGACACGCTGGCGCCAATGCCATTGTCGCAAAGCCGATGTCCACGGCAACGTTAACTGGCGTTGTGAAGAAAGTCCTCGCGAGGCCACGGCCATTCATCGAGAGCGCGGTCTATGTCGGACCCTGCCGACGCGCTGGGATCGTGACCGCTGGCCCCGACAAACGCCGTCGCCAGGTGGACAATCCCGAGAAGGCGCGCTCCGGCGCGATCTAGAAGCGTCCGGCCCATTGGACGCACGCAAGCGTGGCGCGCTGCTTACCAGCGGAGCAGGCGCGCGCCCATAGTTGCGCCAAGCGCCGCGCAGATTGCAAAGGCAGCTGTGTACCAGGTCGCCACGTAAGGCGCGAAGTCGATCGGGCAGAACAAGGAATAGGGAATGGCGGAGAGCGCGCCTGCTACCGCGCCAGCCGTCATGCCGGCAACGCTCAATCGTGTGGGCCCGAAACGGCGCATGGCGAGTATGAGTGCGGCGCCCGTCGGTGCGGCGATCAAGGGGATTTGCCAGAGGCAGCTCGGCACGCCGCCGCCGGTCCAAAGCGTCCAGCGCAGCGGCTCGTGCGTCATGGCCATTCCTGTGATGGAAACGCCCGCGGCGACGACCGCTACGCTGATCACGCCAAGTGTGGCGCGCGCAATGCGAAGGTCATTGCCGACAACACGGTTCATGATTGGCAGCATGACCATCACTACCAACGCGCCGAAGCCCATCTTGAGCGTGGTTGAGAGCCTAGCCGCCTCTAGATCGGGCCGCACGCCGCCAATGGCGATGAAGGCGATGCCCGCCAGCAACAGCCCGGCGAGGCCATAGAGCGCAAGCGTGGCGCGTCGCGGCGCCCGCGGCGGCGTCCGGTGTGAAAGATCGTTGATGAAATCGTCGGTGTTCATGCTTTGCCGTCCCGCGCCACGAGGCGCATCAAGTTCTTGATCCCGCGATGCACGTTCACTTTGACGGCTGTTTCGGACAGTCCAGTTTCAGCGGCAGCCTCGCGCACGGAGAGTTCATCGAGCTTCACAAGCCGCACGGCTCTTCGTTGCTGTTCCGGGAGCCGCGCCACCAGCGCGTTCGCGTCGCGCTGTGCATCGCCCGCATCTGCGGTGTCCGCCGCGAAGAGAGCGTCCATGCCGTCGAGCGGAATGTGTGCCCGCAGGCCCTCGCGGCGCAAGTGATCGATCACTTTGTAGCGCGCAATCGCGTACACCCATGCGGTCATCGGCTGACGCGATGCATCATAGCTTTCACGGCGTATATGGATGGCGAGCAGGACGTCCTGGAGCACGTCTTCTACGTCGCTGTCGTGTCTTTGAAGGTGACGGCGCACGAAAGGACGAAGCAGTGCCGCGAGCGACGACAGCAGCGTAGCATAGGCGGTGGAATCGCCCGCGCGCGCGGCGGCCAAAAGCGGCATGAGCCGCGCATTGGCGGCCTCGCTCCGGGTCATCGAACGATCATGCTCTGCTGCATCGTCGAAGTGTAGCTCCGTGGCGCGAGGCGCGCGAGCCGTTCCAGAGAACGCCACTGCAACGAGCGCCGCACCGCGCACGTCACGCCGCCTTCGGCCGAGGACGCTCAAGCCACAGCAACGCGGCGGCAATTGCGAGAAACGCAAGCGCCATCATGAACAGCCACCCGCCATCGGTCGGCAGGTTCATCGCATCGATCTCGGCGACGCTCTTGCCCTGTTGCAACAGCGGAACAAGCTGATCCATTGCCGGAATCGTCGTGCCGAGAAATGGCGAGAGATGAAAGCCGATCGCGGCAAGCGTGATGGCGCCAGCAACGAGCGCGCCGAAGAAGCGCGTGCGCGGAATGACAAGCAGGACGGCGGCGGCGAGTTCGCCTGCGCCGGTGAGATAGCGGAGGTAAGGCTCAAAGAGATCGACGCCCGAGCGCCCGGCAATGAGCGCGAAGATGGGGTTTGGCGATGGGCCGATGAATTTCGGAAGCCCGACCATGAATACCAGCGCTGCCGCAAACCCGGCGGCGAGAACCCAAGACGCGATTCGTGTGAGTTTCATGTTCGCATCCTCAAAACCGTGTGGTGAGCGCTGTGAGCCAGTCCGGCGAGAGCGCAACGAGCGCAGCTTCAAGCGCGCGATCGAGACCGGAGAAGACCAGCACGCCGACAGCGATCAGCGCCCAACCGAGAAGCGTTTGCCGCCTTCGCCCACTGCGTGCAGGCGACCCCGATAGCGCGCGATGAGCGCGCGGGCGCCGTAGCCAATCGCGGTGAGGACGATGGCGGCGCCTAATCCAAACATCGCCATAACGAAAGCGACGGCGGCGAGGTCTTCGCCCTGCGCCGCCAGCACGCTCGCCGCGCCTAAGGTCGGCCCCACGCAAGGCGCCCAGACAATGCCCAGCAGCGCGCCAAGGCCTGTCTGTCCCAAGAGCCCTGCGCCTTCAAAGCCCGCTGTTCGCGCGTTTGCCCAATTGCTGAGCGGCGCCGCCGCGCCCGCGAACGCCATTTGAAACCGAGGCACGACGAGCACGGCGCCGACGCCAAGCATGATCGCGGCGCCTGCGAGGCGCAGCGTGTCATTGTCGAGACCAATGGCGTAGCCGATGGTCGCCACGAACAGCCCCACCAGCGAGAACGAAGCCGCGAGACCAAGCGCGAGCGCCGCGGGGCCGAAGCGGTGCTGCGCCATAGCGCCGCTGGCGAGAATGGGCGCGAGAGGCAGCACACAGGGCGACAGGATTGTCAGCACGCCCGCCAGAAAGGCGAGAAAGGGCGTCAGCAGCGTCATTGAACGGCGGAGCGCATCAAGGCGGCGATGCGGCGTTGATCGGTGACGCCCACCGCGCGATCTGTTTCGCGTGCGCCCGCAAACGCAATCAGCGTCGATTGCCGGCGTGCGCCGAGCCTGCGCCAGGCGTCGCGCTGGCGGTCAAAGTCGATGCGGAAGACGATCATGTTCGCGAACGCGGGATCGGCGGCGGTCTCGCGAATGATGGGCGCCTGCGCCCGGCATGTGGGGCACCAATCGGCCGCCACTTCGACGAGGATCGGCCGCCCCGCGTTCTGCGCCGCCGCAAATGCCGCCTGATCGAAGGGACGAAACTCAGCCGCGAACGCGGCGCCCGGCAGGGCGAGCGCCACAGCGATGAGGAGAAGGAAGCGGCGGACAATGATCATGGAAGCTCCTGCGATCGGGCTGCGCCTTTTCGGCGCTCGCAGAAGACTTCGGGGCAGGGAGGCGAAAGGTTACCTCCCTCGCCGAAGCTGAATGTTCTAAAGCGCGCCGCGCGCTCCCAGGCCGGCGCCCAGCAACGTGATGGCCAGCAGCGCCAGCAAGGCGCGGTGCATGATCTCCAATCTGTCGAAATCCTTCTCCGGGACGGGCGACGCCAGAAGGCGGCGATGCAGCACCAGCGGTTCGATAACGAACAACACGATCATGAACGCGGCCCAAACCCCGAACATGGCGTGCATCCACCAGAAGCGCGGATCTTCGAAGCGGGCCCATAGCTCTGCGCGCCACGTCATCCAGAGCCCGCTTGCGCCGGCGAGCAGCACCCAGAAGCGCGCCTGCCAAACGAACCGGCTCTCGAATTGATGGAAGGCGCGAAGGCGCTCAGACGGCGGATGCATGGTGCGAATGGCCGGCGTCGCCACCGTTGTCACGAACGCAACGCCGCCAACCCACATGACGATGGCAAGGATGTGCAGCACGCGCGCGAGCGCGAAGTCGTCCATGCTTTTCTCCTTGGAGATATCTGGCGGCGCATCGTCACCTCACCAAAGTGGGCGCGCGATCCCGGCGTTGTGCCTTCGCGGTGCGGGCGCGCTTTGGCGGGATGGGACGCGAGACAATGAACGCCGCCACCCCTATCATGACGAGCGCTTGGCAAATCAGCACCGGCAGTGGCGCATGAATCACGAATGAGACCGCGAACGTCAACGCAATCGCGAGCGCGGCGGCGCATTTTGCGGGGCGCCCGATTGCACCATGGGCGCGCCAATCCGCGATCGCACGTCCGAAGAGGGGGTGATCAACCAGCCAATCGTGCCACCTCTGCGACGAGCGAGCGAATGCGAACGCTGCGAGCAAGATAAACGGTGTCGTCGGCAACAGCGGCACGAACACGCCGACGGAGCCGACGCCAAGCGCCGCTGCTCCAAGCCCAAACCAGGCGGCGCGCCACGGCGTCATCTTTGCGTCCTTCACGTCGAGCGCTGAACCTCTCCAGCTCGCAAACTCAGCAAGGCGCGCAAACGCCGCGTCCCGTGCGCGCGCCCCGGCGGCCGTGCTAGGCAACAGGCCGCCCCCGCTGACGGAGCTCGGAGCGGCCTGCCTGAACCAACGTTCCGCGCCTGGGGGTGCTGGCGGTTGGCCCGTAGCGCCTAGGCGCTGTGGGGCATACTAGTCGCGGGCAAGCGCCCAGCCGTTTGACGACGGTCAAACACCTCGGCGGTCGATTGACGCAGGTGTCGGCTTCAACAGACGACGTGGCGGCGCGCGCGCGGCGCGAGGGGGTCGTCAAAATGCGGGCTTGGCGGCGCCTTGGCTGCAGGGCTCGGGGCTGGTCAGCGACCTCAAAGGCGCGGTTGTACCGATACGTTTGGAGAGTGACAGCTGATGCAGCGCAGGAGCGAGCGCTCCGGTTTATGTTGGTCCACGGCGATACCGATGAATCCTGTCGCGATGAATGACCAATCCGTCTGCGCTTCTGACCTCAACCAGAGCTCTCCGGTCTCTCCGCAGTTGCGGCAGCCAAGGTCGAAGTGTCGTACGGTTGGCATGCCTGGGCCTTTGCAGCGCCACACGCGAGTCTAGGTTGGCGCTCGTGGTCCAGGTTTGATCGAGATCAGTCGATTCAGCGTTGCCGGCTTGCGCCCAGGCTGTGGGCCGCCGTCATGCGTGAGCGCCCGTGAGGCTCGCTTCGACGAGGCGGCGCGCGCCTGGCGTCGTGTTCATCAGGCGAAGCCCCGCGCCGCGCGCCCAGCGCGCAAGCCTGCGCTCGTCGGCGTAGAGTTTGGCGATCGCGTTGGTGGCGGCAAAGAGCGGAAGTGTTTCGCGGCGATGCTCTCGCTCATAGCGGCCCAGGGCCGAGGCGGCGCCGATGTCGCGGCTCTCCCGGTTCGCGGCGAGAATCTCACGCCCGAGCACAAAGGCGCCGCGCAATCCGAAATTGAAGCCGTGCGCGGTGACGGGATGCATGCCGACCGCGGCATCGCCCAGAAGCGCAAACCTGGCTGCGATGAAGCGATCGGCGTAGACCGCAACCAGCGGATAGTAGAAGCGATCGCTCGTCAGTGTGATATCGCCCCAGCGGCGCTGTGTGCGGCGCTCGATGCCGCGCGCGAAGTCCTCGTTCTGCAGGGCCTTGATCTCCGCCATTTCTTGCGTGCACAGCGTCAGCACGAACGAGGACTGTCGGTCCAAGAGCGGGAGCATCGCGATCGCTTGCCCGCGATCGAACCATTCGGTGGCGATGTTGTTGTGCGGTCGTGAATGGCGCACGCGGCAAACCAGCATGGTTCGGCCAAAATCGATCATGCGCGCGCCGATGCCTTGGCTCTGGCGCAGGGTCGAGAATCGCGTGTCGGCCGCAACGACAAGCTTGCTCGCGAGCGTCTGGCCGTTCTGCAGCCGCACGCTGGCGCTCTTGGTCTCGATGTCGTCGATATGTGCCGTGCTTCCGGCGAACAGATCGCAGTTTTCTTGCGTCCGAACGTTGCCGAACAGGGTGCGGCGGATGGCGGCGTTCGAGACGAGCGCCCCTAGCGGCTCGCGCCAGCCGCGATCGGTGAAGGGCAGGACGTAAGAAGAGCCGCCGTCCAGCACTTCGGCGCGCGAAATGGGAGCGACCTCTTGTTCCGTCAGGTTTTGCCATGCGCCAAGTGTGCGCAGTCGCTCAATAGATGCGCGGGTGAGGGCGATTTCGCGCCCGTCGTAGGCCGGATCGCATAAGGAGGCTGCCGGTGACTTATCGACAAGTGCGATGCGCAGCGGTGCTTCGGCGAGCCGTGCGGCGAGGCTGAGACCCGCCGGTCCGGCGCCGACGATGATCAGATCATAGTCACGCACATGAGCCTCCTCCGCGTTCAAGCTGCGGCTGTGTGGCGCGGCCGCAGAAGAAGCGGAGCGTAAACAATAACGAACCACGCAAATGCGCCGCTCCAGAACACCGCCGACAGCGCCATGAGCACGGCGTAGTGTTTGTCCAGGAATGGGGCGGCCACGCGGACCGATGCGCCCAGATTGACAAGCACGTAGATTGCACTGATGGGCGGTGTCGCGGCCAGCGGCTGACCGGTGTGCCCGAGGCTGGCGCGGGTCATAACCGCGAGCGTCATGACGCCAAAGGCTCCTGCGGTAATGGCGTGAAGGCCGGACGCCGCCGGCACGACCGTGGGGGCCAGAACGGCGAGCCCCTGCAAGGTCAGCCCCAACGCGAGCCAGAAATAGCCAAGATGCAGGATGAGCACCAACGGCTCGTCGGCGGTGCGCCAGCCGCGCCAGCGCGCCAGCCGCGCAAAGTGTAGCGCGCCCGCAAGCGTGAGCGCCAGGCCGGCTGCGTACAGCGACGGCGAGATGGCCCACATGGCCAAGCCCGCCGCGCCAATCGCGAGCGTGATTGCATCGAAGCGGCTCGCGGAGGCGGGCTCGGGCGCAAGCTTGCGCCTGGCCATCCAGTTGCGCGTAAAGCTTGGCACGATGCGTCCGCCGATCAGCGCCACGAGCGCGGCGACAACCGCAACGCCCGCGCGCTCGCCCAGCAGCGCCAGCTCGGGATCGACGCTGTGCAAATGCGTAAGCACGTTGGCGCAGCTCAAGATCGTCAGCAGCAGGAGCACCGGCGCGTTCCGAATATTGCGGCCCGCTACGATTTCACGTCCGATCACCGCCGCGAAGGCAAAGAGGAATGCGCTGTCGACGATTGGCGCGGCCGCAAAGCCCGGGATGAGCATCGCCGCGCGCCCGGCGCACCATAGAAAAACAAGCCACATGAGCGGCGTACCGGTCACCGGCAACCGTCCCGTCCAATTCGGCACGGCCGTCAACAGAAAGCCGGCGATGACGCCGCTCAAATAGCCGAACAGCATTTCATGGGCGTGCCAGGCGCGGTTGAAGTGCGCGATAGGCAGCCAACCTGCAAAGGCAGCGATCCAGAGCGGGACCGCGAATGCGGCCCAGGCCGCCGCAAGCAGAAAGAACGGCCGAAAGCCCATGCTGAACAAAGGAAGGCCTCGGTATGCTCGGTAGCGCTCGGCGGTGGTGGCAGTCATGAGGCGGGCTTCACACAGCGCGAGAATGCGCCAGAGAGGAAGGGTGGCCATAGGCGTCGAAGGCCATGGCTACGAGACGTGAAAATTGCCGTGCGGCCGGCGGAACGACGAGGGCATCGCCATAGATCTCGATAAGCCCCGCGTCAGCGAAGGGACTCAGCTCCGCGTGAGCTTCCGGGAACATCTCCCAGCCGCCCAGTGGACCGAGATCGATCTGCAGATTGCACATGATGGATTGAATGATGCCGCCGCGGCGCAGATCTTCGGCGCTCTCGGCATGACCGCGAGACACGGGAAGCGTGTTGTCTTCCACCGCACGGCGCCATGCGCCGATGGTGGAGATGTTTTGCGCGTAGCCGCCGGGAACATGAGAGATGGCCGAGGGACCAAAGCCAACGGTCGCGCCGCCGGCCTCGGCAACGTAGCCTTGAAAGTTGCGATGAAGTTTGCGTTCCTGTGCCGCCTTAGCGAGTGAGTCATTCGGGCGCGCAAAGTGATCCAGTCCGATGCTCACGTAGCCGAGGTCATTGAGCATCCGTCCTGCCAATTCGGCCTGGTCGAAGCGCTCACTTGCGCCCGGCAGCGTGGACGCGTCGATGAGACGCTGACGGCGCTTGAACCAGGGCACGTGCGCATAGCCGAAGAGCGAAATGCGATTGGGCCTGAGTTCGGCGGCGAGCCGGATCGAGCGCGCGAGGTCTCTGGCCGATTGGCGGGGCAGCCCATGCATCAAATCGAAGCTGATCTCCTCCAGTCCCGCCTCGCGAAGCGTGTGCACGCACGCGCGCACCTGCTCGAACGGCTGGGTGCGTCCGATCGCATCCTGCACGTGGGCGTTGAGATCCTGAACGCCCATCGACACCCGGCTTACACCCGCGGCTGCGTACGCGTGTGCGAGCTCGGAAGTGACATAGCGTGGATCGAGTTCTATCGCGTGCCGCATGCCTGGCTGCGCGTCGAACCAGAAGTCAATGTGATGGACGAGCCGGAGGAAATCGGCGGCGGGCAGCACGTTGGGCGTGCCGCCGCCCCAGTGTATCTCGTTGACCTTGCGCGACCCCAGCGTCGAGGCCACGAGATCGATCTCCATCATCAGCGTGGTGACGAAGTCACCGATATCGCCCCCGCGCGTCAGAAAGGTGTTGCACCCGCAATACCAGCAAATCTGGCTGCAATAGGGGACATGCAGATAGAGCGAGAGAGTCGTCGACTGGTCCAGCGCGCTGAGCCAGCGCCGATGGAGCGGGGCGTCGACGCGGGCGTCGAAGTGGTTGGCGCTGGGATACGACGTGTACCGCGGCGCTTGACGTTCCGCGAAAGACAGAAGGTGCGGATCCATGTCCCTTGATCGGTGCGCCCGGGCTGGAAGCGATTGACGTTGGTCAATCGGCGGTGCGGCCCAAGCGCGCATCTTCTCAAGGGCAAAGCACCTCCACGAGCGCGCCCGCGGCAGTCTCGGGCGCATCCGGCGGGCGCACGATTAGCGCAGGCGCCGCCGCGAGGACCGAGATTAGAGCGGAATCTTGCTGCGCGGCCGCCTTCGCCCACAATCGGCCGCTGCCATCGCTTTCGACCACCGCGCGGAGGTAGCTCTCGCGCGCGCCGTTGGCGGCGAGCGGCGTGCGGGTGCTGGCCGCGATGGTGCGGGTAGACTCAACAGCCTCCCGCCCGCAGAGCTTGTCGAGCAAGGGGCGCAAGAACAGCCGTGCGCACACCATGGTCGACGCCGGATTGCCCGGAAGGCCTAGAACCATGTGTTTTCCTATTCTCGCGAACCATGTCGGTTTGCCGGGGCGGAGCGCGACTTCTTCGAAGACGAACGCGCCGCCGAGGTGGCGTATCGCAGGGCGGGCGTGGTCGTGATCGCCGACCGATGCGCCGCCAATGATGACGGTGAGGTCGCTTGTAGCCAAACTGTCCGCAATCGCGTTCGCGACAATCGGAGCGCGGTCTTTCAGGGGCGGAACCGTGCTCGCTTCGCCGCCCCATTGTTCGACCAGCGCCGCGACCGCGAAGCTCAGGGAGTCAAAGATCTGGTCGGCGAGGGGCGTATCGCCAGGCGCTACGAGTTCGTCGCCTCCGGCCAGGACCGCGACAACCGGGCGGCTTGAGACCGTGAGCGTCGCTCGTCCCAGCGTCGCGGCAAGTGCGATCGAAACCGCATCCAAGGTCGCGCCCGAGCTCAGGACGCGCGCACCGGCGCGGAAATCGACGCCTGCATCGCGGACATGGCGACCCTGCACGACCGGCGGCGCAGTAACGACGTCTCGCTCGCGCGCGGTGTCTTCCTGGATGAGGATGGCGTCCGCCCCCGCGGGTAGCGGAGCGCCAGTGAAGATGCGTGCGCATTCGCCGCAACCCACTGGCCGCTGCAGCGCGCTGCCCGCGCCGGCTTCGCCGATCAGGCGCAGGGCGCCGGGCGTGTCGCTCGCACGCACGGCATACCCATCCATCGCTGAAGCGCGGAAGGGCGGATGATCGCGCGCTGCGATCAAATCCTCACGCAGCGTGCGCCCCAAGGCGTCGCGCAGGCGCACGATCTCGCAGGCCACGGGCTCTGCAAACGAGAGTACTGCCGCGCGCGCCTCAGCAACGCCGATCATGCCAGCGGCTCGCGACGCGTTCGCCGCGCCGACCAATGTCGCGCAGCCCAAGGAAGACAAATCATCCGCCGGTCACCGACATATGCCGCACCGTCGCGGGCGAGCCCAGTCGCTCCACCTGGAAATCGTGGCCTTTGGGGCGCAGCGTGATCGCCGCGTCCAGGCTCGCGTCCAGGGCGTCCAGCCCCTCTGGCGCGCGCAATATCTTGCGAAGATCGACGGACGTTTCGTGCCCCAGGCAAAGATAGAGCCGGCCCGTGCAGGTGAGACGAACCCTGGAACACGCCTCGCAAAAATTGTGGCTGAGCGGCGTGATAAATCCCAGGCGCCCACCGGTTTGCTCGACGCGAACATAGCGCGCGGGCCCGCCGGTGCGGTCCGGCATATCGGTGAGGCGC
>CAZMCA010000076.1:0-15257 GCA_964564595.1 uncultured Caulobacteraceae bacterium | reverse complement strand
TGGGCAAGACGACGCTGTCGCAGATCGTGGCGCGTGAACTCGGCGTTGGCTTCCGGTCGACCAGCGGCCCGGTGATTGCGCGCGCCGGCGATCTTGCCGCGCTACTGACCAATCTCGAACCGCGCGACGTGTTGTTCATCGATGAGATTCACCGCCTCGCGCCGCAGGTCGAAGAAATCCTCTATCCGGCGATGGAGGACTATCACTTGGACATTATCATCGGCGAAGGCCCGTCCGCGCGCAGCGTGCGGATCGACCTTGCGCCGTTTACGCTCATCGGCGCCACCACGCGCGCCGGCCTGCTTGGCACGCCGCTGCGCGATCGCTTCGGCATTCCGGTGCGGCTCGAGTTTTACGGACCGGAAGAACTGACGGGCATCGTGCGCCGCGCAGGCGAGAAACTTGGCGCGCCGCTGACGGAAGAGGGCGCGCTGGAAATCGCGAAACGCGCGCGCGGCACGCCGCGTGTCGCGGTGCGCTTGCTGCGGCGCGTGCGGGACTTTGCGGACGTGAGCGAAAACGCGATCGACGCGAAGGTCGCCGATGCGGCGCTGCGGCGGCTCGAAGTCGATAGCGATGGCTTGGACTTGCTCGACCGGCGCTATCTGAAGGCGCTGGTCGAGACGTATGGCGGCGGGCCAGTCGGTGTTGAAACGCTTGCAGCCGCGCTCGCCGAAGCGCGCGACGCGCTGGAAGACGTGATCGAGCCGTACCTGATGCAGCAGGGCTTCGTCATGCGCACGCCGCGCGGACGCATGGCGGCGCCAAAGGCGTATGAGCGCCTCGGCAAGAAAGCGCCGCCGGTGAGGCCGGAGAGCGGGGAGCTGTTCGGGGAGAGCTAGCCGATTTCGGTTGCTCCGCGTTCGAGCCAGGCGTACGGCGCCAGCGAGGCCGCTGCGGAGGCGCCGATGTTCGAGTACATGCACCAGGACTCGCGCTGCACGTTGCGCGAGGGGATTGCCGAGTACTATCGCGAAAATCCGGGCCTCAAACGCGACGCCGAGCTGAGCCCGGAGGCGCGCGACTTCTTCCGCTGCCACGACGCGATCCATGTGCTCTACGGCTGCGACACGTCGCTGACGCATGAAGCCATCGTGAAGCTGTCGAGCTTCTTCGGGACGACCGAAGGGTTCGGCGTGATGGCAGGCTATCGACTCTACGATTCCATCGACATTTACCGCCAGCTCAAGCTCACCGAAATTCTGCGCACGATCGCCGAGGCGCCCGTCATCGTGCCGCGCACGTTGGCGCGCTGCGCGCGCCAGCGGCTGAAATGGCCGTGGTCGGCGTTCGATCACCTGCTCGATACGCCGCTTTGCGACTTGCGCGAGGAATATGGCGTGCGTGTCGCGGTGCGGCCGGGCCAAGAGGCGCGCGTGCGCCCGGCGGCCTGCTAGCCGAACACCTCCGCCGCCGCTTCGCGCACGATTCCGCGCGCCCAGCGCAGCAGCGGGTCGCTGTCGTACAAATCGGACCAGACCAGCGTGCCTTCGAGCGGCGCGGCGGTGAGCGGCGGTTCTTTCAGGACGAGATCGAACGTCACGGCAAAGTGCGCGGCGAAGGCGCGCGAGAGCGTCGTGACGCAATCGCTGGCGCCGACGGCGGCGAGCGTTGCGATGAAGTGCGGTGAGGTGAACGCGATGCGGCGGCGTATGCCTTCGGCGGCGAGCAATGCATCGAGCTCGCTTTGGCCATCGCCGAAGATCGCGACGGCGGCGTGGTCGAAGCGCGCATAGTCCGCGACGGTCCAGCGTTTCTTGGCGGCCGGATGTCCGCGCCGCATCACGAGCGCGAGGCGATCATCGCCGATGCGCTCGCTGCGCGCGCCGGGCGGGAGCTGCGTGCTCGTCAGCGCGAACGCGAAATCGAGCGCGCCGCTTTCCATGCGCGCGAGCATGTCGCCCGAATAGGACTCGATGCGCAGATCGAGACCGGGCGCGGCGGCGGCGAAGCGTTTGAGGATCGGCGGAGCAAGGAGGATCGCGTGCGTATCGGCGCCAGCGATGCGGATTGTGCGCTGCGCGGCGCTCGGGTCGAACGCCTCGTCGCGAAACACGCCTTTGACGCGCTCCAGCGCGGGCGCGAGTTGCGCGGCGAGCGTCTGCGCGCGCGGCGTGAGCACCAAACCGCCGCCCGCGCGCACCAGCAGCGGATCGCCGAGAAGATCCCGCAGCCGCGCCAGCGCGCGGCTCATCGCGGGCTGGGAGAGGCCGACGTCCGCCGCGGCGTGGGTCACGTTTCGGCGGCGCAGCAGAGCTTCAAGCGGGGGCAGGAGGTTGAGGTCTAGGCCAGACAAATTCACTTCACGCATAGTGCCGATCATAACTATGCATTTCTGATATGTGAAGCGTGCCGCTACCTTCGTCCGATCGAACGAGGAGGCGCACATGCCCGGCAAACAAGAACGCATCGTCATCATCGGCTGGGGCCCGGTCGGCAGCGCGGCGGGCGCGTTGCTCGCAAGCCAAGGCCGCACCGTGGTCGCCGCCCAGCGCAGCGCGCCGGCGAACTTGCCGCGCGGCGTTGGCTACGTCCGCTGCGATGTACTCGACGCGGACTCGGTGCGCGGCGCGATTGCGGGCGCGACGCAAGTCGTCGCGGCGCTCGGCTTTGCGTATGACGGCGCGGTGTGGCGCGCCTCGTGGCCGCGCGCGATGGCGAACTTGCTTGACGCGTGCGAGGCGGAAAATGCGCGCCTCGTGTTCTTCGACAATCTCTACATGTACGGCCCGCAAAACGCGCCGCTGACCGAAGAAACGCCGCTCTCTAACTATGGCCGCAAGCCTGCCGTGCGTTCAGAAGTGACGCGCCAATGGATGGCGCGGCGCGATCGCGTGCGCGTCGCTGCTTTGCGCGCACCGGACTTCTACGGTCCTGGCGTGACGCTCTCGCACTTGGGCGATTCCGGCTTCGTGCGCATCGCGCAAGGCAAAGCAGCACAGCTCATCGCGCCGCCGGATACGCCGCACGATTTCGCGTACGTGCCAGATCTTGGCCGCGCGGTGGTGACGATGCTCGACGCGCCGGACGAAGATTTCGGCCAAGCGTGGCACACGCCGTGCGCGCCGATCGCGACGCCGCGCGAGATTTTGCAGATCGGCGCCGACGCGATCGGCGCGAAGCTCAAGATCACGACGCTGCCGCTTGGCATGCTGCCGATCCTCGGGCTCGCGGCGCCGTTCATGCGGGAGATGCACGAGATGCGCTTCACCTGGGACCGGCCGTATCACGTCGATTGGTCGAAATGGGCGCGCCGCTTTGGGCCAGACGTCACGCCGCACGAAATCGGCGCGGCGGAGACGGCGCGGGCGTTTCAGAGCGCTGCGCTTCTCGCTGCGTGAACCATACTGCGCGTTCCAACCCGCTCTTGATCGCTCGTCCAAGCGCTGCTTAGCTTGACGCGAACGGAAATAAGGGAAGCAGCGCTTTGACGCTGCGGAATGGGAGCGGAGCGATGGCGGACGGCGCTGATCTGAAGAATCTCGGGTTCGATCCGGCGGAGCTGAAAGCGAAGTATCGCGCCGAGCGCGACAAGCGCCTGCGCAAGGACGGCAACGAGCAATATGTCGAGATGGCGGGCCAATACGCCCACTATCTCGAAGACCCATATGTGAAGCCGCTGACGCGCGATGCCGTGAGCGATGAAGTCGATGTGCTGATCGTCGGCGGCGGGTTCGGCGGCTTGCTGATCGGCGCGCGCTTGCGCGAAGCGGGCATCGAAGATCTGCGCATCGTGGAGAAGGGCGGCGATTTCGGCGGCACTTGGTATTGGAACCGATACCCGGGCGCTGCGTGCGACATCGAAAGCTACATTTACCTGCCGCTGCTCGAAGAGCTCGGCTACATGCCGGTCGAGAAGTATTCGCGCGCGCCGGAAATTCTCGCGCACTCGCGCGCGATCGGCGAAAAGTTCGATCTCTATCGCAATGCGCTCTTCCAAACGGAGATCACCGAATGCCGGTGGGATGAGCCTTCGCTGCGCTGGATCGTGAAGACCAATCGCGGCGATGCGATGCGTGCGCGCTTCGTTGTGATGGCGAACGGGCCGCTGCACCGCCCGAAACTGCCGGGCATTCCGGGCGTCGATACGTTCAAGGGCCACACCTTCCACACCAGCCGCTGGGATTACGATTACACCGGCGGCGACTCCAACGGCGGCCTCGATAAGCTGAAGGATAAGGTCGTCGGCATCATCGGCACGGGCGCGACGGCGGTGCAGTGCGTGCCGCATCTCGGCGCGGGCGCAAAGAAGCTGATCGTGTTTCAGCGCACGCCGTCGTCCATCGATGTGCGCAACAACACGCCGACCGATCCCAAGTGGGCGGCATCGCTCGAGCCGGGCTGGCAAAAGCGGCGGATGGACAATTTCAACGTGCTCGTCTCCGGCGGCTTCCAGGACGAAGACCTCGTCAATGACGGCTGGACCGACATCATCGGCAATCTCTTGTCGCTCGCGAAGAACAAGCAGAAGGCCGAAGCAGCGCAGATGGATCTGATGGAGCTGATGCAGCTCGCGGACTTCCAGAAGATGGAAAGCATCCGCGCGCGCGTCGATGCGGTGGTGAGCGATAGCGCGACCGCTGAGGCGCTGAAGCCGTATTACAATCAGTTCTGCAAGCGTCCGTGCTTCCACGATGAATATCTGGCGACGTTCAATCGCCCGAACGTCACGCTCGTCGATACCAACGGCAAGGGCGTCGAGCGGATCACGGAGAAGGGCGTCGTCGCCAACGGCGTCGAGTACGAACTCGATTGCCTCGTGTATGCGACGGGGTTTGAAGTCGGCACCAGCTATGCGCGCCGGTCGGGCTACGAAGTGTATGGCCGCGATGGGCTGTCGCTGACGGAAAAGTGGAAAGACGGCGTCTCCACGCTCCACGGCATGCACGTGAACCAGTTTCCGAACCTGTTCGTGATTTCCAACTCGCAATCGGGGTTCACGGCGAACTTCCCGCACATGATCAACGAGCAGGCCAAGCACCTTGGCTACATCCTGGGGCACATCCAGGATCGCCAGGTGCGCCACGTCGAAGCGAATGCGGAGGCTGAGCAAAAGTGGGTCGAGACGATCATGTCGCTCGCCATCATGCGCCAGAAATTCGCCGAGGAATGCACGCCCGGCTACTACAACAACGAAGGCCAACCCTCGCAGCTCGCCGCGCGCAACGGCTCGTACGGCGCGGGGCCAGTGGCGTTCGTGAAAGTGCTGGAAGAGTGGCGCGAAGTGGGCGCGCTCGAAGGGCTGGAGTTGAAGGCCTAGCGCGCTCGTCTTCCGCTCAGCGTCAGCCCGAACACGATCCCGGCGGCGCGCACGGCGCCGGTGACGGCGAGCGCGGCGATGAGCGGAATGTGGCCGCCAACGTTGGTGCCATTCGTGAGCGCGTGCGCGGCGAGATAAGCCGCTGCGCCCGCGAACGCGGCGGTGACGTAGAGCTCCGTTTCGCGCGCGAACACGATGGGCGTGCGGTTGGCGAGCACGTCGCGCAGCATGCCCCCGCCCGATGCGCCGATCACGGCGAGAAACGCGCACACGATCGGATCGAAGCCGAGCGCGGTTAGCCGCTCCATGCCTGTGGCGGTGAAGACGGCAAGGCCGGCCGCGTCCGCCCAGATCATCAGGCGGTGCGTCATCGACGGCAGCTGCGCGACGCTGACCGCGGCGAACGCGATGAGGCCCGCGCTCGCGGCGACGAAGAGCGGCGTTGGATCGCCTACCCACCGCACCGGCGCATGCCCGATCACGAGATCGACGATCGTGCCGCCGCCAATCGCCGTCGCAATCGCGAGGAAGAGCGCGCCGACGAGATCGAACTTGTCCTCATGCGCGACGAGCGCGCCGGACGCCGCGAACACCGCGACGCCGACGAGTGACAGGAGGGAGAGCGTGGATTCCATCACGCGGCGCCCGCTTTGAGCGCCGCGATCATCGCGTCCATCAGGCGGTCGAGTTCGGCGAGATCGCTCGCGCCGGCGTCGGCTGCGACCATTGCCGGGTGGTGGAAGCGCGTCGTCGCGACGAGGATCAGCGTTGCCGCGGCGGCTGCGTCTTTCACCGGCCAATCCTTCGCGCGTGCGCCATCCTGCACGATCGCGGCGACCATCGCGCGGAGTTCGGCGACGTGCCGATCCACGACGTCGTGCGCGTTCTGCGTGATCTGGCCGTAGACGGCGAACAGCTCGGGATCGTCGAGCACTTTTTTACGCTTGGTCTGCGCCAGCGTGCGCACCCATTTCTTGAGGCGCGCGGGGGCGGGGGCGTCGCTGGCGACGATTTTGCGGAGCGGTGTGTTCACGGCGTCGAGCCAGCGCTCTGCGACCGCGTCGAACAGGTCGGATTTGCTGGCGAAGTGTTTGTAGACGTTGGAGTGGCTCATCTCGAGCGCGCGCGCGACGTCGACGACCCCGGTCTTACCGGGGCCGTGACGCCGGAGGAGGTCCAGCGTTGCGTCTAGGATGCGGTCACGCGTGGAATCGCGCGGCTCAGCTTGGCTCATGCGCCTTTCATGCAGGACTAGGCCGCTCGCTGTCGAGCATGGCCATTTGCATCTCCGGATAACGTGCGCCGGCCGCAGCGCCGGCAGGGGCGGCGGCTTCGATGCGCGCGAGATCTTCCGCCGAAAGCGAAACGTTCTGCGCGCCGAGCGCTTCGGTGAGCCGCGCGCGCGTGCGGGCGCCGACGAGCGGGACGATGTCGTCGCCCTGCGCGGCGACCCAGGCGATGGCGAGTTGCGCGACGGTGGCGTTCTTCGCGGCGGCGATCTCTTTTAGCGCCGTGACGAGCGCGAGATTGTGCTTGAGGTTATCGCCCTGGAAGCGCGGGGAGTGCGAACGGAAACCGCTCATCGAGCCGCCGCCGAGCGCGCTTTCGCTGATGAGGCCGCGCGTCAGCACGCCATAGGCTGTCATGCCGATCCCAAGTTCGCGCAACACCGGCAAGATCGCGCTTTCGACGTTGCGCGTGAGGATGGCGTATTCGATCTGCAGATCGACGACGGGCTGCACTTTGTGCGCGCGCCGGATCGTGTCGGGGCCGACTTCGGAGAGCCCAAAATGGCGCACGTAACCTGCCTTGATCATCTCGGCGACGGCGCCGGCGGTTTCTTCGATCGGCGTCATCGGATCGAGGCGGGCGGGGCGATAGACGTCGATGTAGTCGACGCGCAGACGCTTCAGCGTGTAGGCGAGCGAGGTGCGCACAGCTTGCGCTCGGCCATCGAAGCCGATGAAGGCGCCGGACGGATCGCGCTGCGCGCCGAACTTCACGCTGAGGATCGCTTTGTCGCGCTTGCTCGACGCTTTCAGCGTCTCGCCGATCAGCATTTCGTTGTGGCCCATGCCGTAGAAATCGCCGGTGTCGATCAGCGTGACGCCAGCATCGAGCGCGGCGTCAATCGTGGCGCGCGCTTCGGCTTCGTCGGCAGGGCCGTAGAAATCGGGCGACATGCCCATCGCGCCAAGGCCGATGGCGGAAACTGTGGGCCCGTTGGTCCCGAGGCGGCGTGTTTGCATGGTGGGTTGCTCCCGTGTTCTGGGAGCGATATCGCGCGATGGGTAACAAAAGTCAATAGTTGTTACTTGTGTTGTCTCTCCCCTCGCGGGGAAGGGAGAGTCACATGCCTTCAGGCCACTTGTCGTCACCTGGCAACGCTGCCCCAGTTTCCAGGAGGCTCTTGAGGCTTGCGAGCAGGCCGGGCCAGCCTTGGGAGATGCCGTCGATCAGCTTGGACTCCTTCACGTCGCTCTCGTGCAGCAGCGTGAGTTTTACGACGTGTTCGTCGCGCGGCTCGATCAGCAGCGTCATGCGCGAATGCGGCTCTTCCTGCATGCCGACGACGAATTGGTTCTGCCATGTGAGCACGAGCTTCTTCGGCGGATCGATCTCAACGATCTTGCCGCTGTCGCCGACGCGGCCGTCAGGGATCATGAGTTTCCAGTCGCTGCCGGCCTTCCAGTCGCTCACATGATAGGTGCCCGCCCAATATTGGCGCGTGAATTCCGGCAGCGTGAACGCGCGCCAGAGTTTCTCCGGCGTGGTGCGAATGTAGGTGACGTAGACGAAGCTGCTCGCGGCGTTGCTCATTGCTTCCTCACTCCTCGTCTTCTTCGAGCGCGCGTTTCAGCGCGGCGAGCGCGCGCAGGCGCCCGCGTTCGTATTTCGCGATCCAGCGATCGCCGATCTCTTGAATGGGCACGGGGTTGAGGAAATGCAGCTTCTCGCGCCCGCGCTTCACGGTGGCGACGAGATTTGCCTCCTCCAAGATCGCCAGATGCTTGGCGACGGCTTGGCGGCTCATATCGAGCCCCGCGCACAAGTCGCTAAGCGTCTGGCCGTTCGCGGAATAGAGGCGATCCAGCAAAAGCCGGCGGCTCTCATCCGCGAGCGCTTTGAACACAAGGTCCATGCTCATCCGGGCTGGACAATAGGCAACCAAAAGGTTGCATGTCAAGCGCCGCGCGCTGAGCTGGCTTACTGGGCGGGTGCGGCGACGCCGTTGAGCGCGTTTGCTTGCGTGAGGTGGGTGCGCAGTTTCGGCAGCGTCGCCTGCGCCCAGGTTTTCAGCGGGCCCTCGGCGGCGGTGGCGATGTAGCGTTCGAACAAGCCGACCGCTGCTTCATGCGCATCGATCTGCTGGACGATGTAGAGCGTGTCGAACTCGGCGCCGCTCGCGGTGCGGAGCGCGGCGAGATCGGCGTCTTGCATCGGCGAGAGCGTCGCGGTGGGCGCAGGCTGCGAGAGCCCTTGCAGCGCCGCGGTGAGCTCACGCGTCGTGGCGCTGTGCTCGGTGTTCATCATGCGCGCAAAATTCTTCACGCGCGCGTCGACGCCTTTGCTCGCTGCGAGCGCCGCGGCCTGGATTTCAAACGCATCGCTGTTGGCGACTTGCTGGGCGAACTCCGCATCGCTGAGCGGCGCGAGCGCGGGCGCGGAGGGCGCCTCCGCTGTCGTGGCTGGGGAGGCGGGCGCGGTTGGCGATTGGCCGCACGAGGCAAGCGCCAACGCGCTGACGCTGGCGAGAATGAGGGGGCGTAACATGATGGCGAGCGTTCCTCTGGTTATCGCTTCACAACGGGCGCCCGTTTCGTGAGTTCCGCTTGCGTGTGCGTGAGGGCGTGTGCTGATGAACCCCATGAGCGACGATCCGACAGCTGGCCGCTTCGAGGGGCGCACGCATCTCTTGCCGGTGCGCATCTATTACGAGGACACGGATTTTTCCGGCGTCGTCTATCACGCCAATTATCTGCGCTATTTCGAGCGGGGCCGGAGCGATTACCTGCGGCTCGCGGGCGTCGATCACACCGCGCTGCTGGAGGGAGAGGCGCCCACCGCGTTCGCTGTGAATAAAATCACGGTCGAGTTCGTGCGCCCGGCGCGGGTGGATGATGCGCTCGTGGTGCGTACCGCTTACGAAACGGTAAGGGGCCCGCGCATCTTTATTAAGCAGACGATCCTGCGCGGGGCCGAGGAAATTGCCCGCGCCGAGGTCGAGGCGTGTTGCATCTCGCTCACAGGCCGGCCGAAGAAGCCGCCAACACTGTTGGTTGAGCGCCTTAAACCCTTCCTTGAGCCCTCCGCGTCCACGTTTTGACAGATTCCTTCCCCCAATGACCGCGTCGTCACGATAGGTCCGAGGGGGGCTTGCCGGCGCGTCATAGGGCGCGTCCCGGCGGTCAGGTGGCCGATGAGGGGCCGGGAGCGTTTATGGAGAGTGCCGAGCAGCTGACGATCTGGACCCTGTTCTTGGAAGCAGGGCCGGTCGTGAAGGGCGTCATGCTGATGTTGGCGGTCGCCTCGATCTGGTCGTGGGCCGTCGCCGTCGACAAATGGCTCCAGTTTGGGGACCTCGAAAACCAGGCCAAGCGCTTCGAGAAAGCGTTCTGGTCGGGCCAATCGATCGAAGAACTCGACGATCGCGTTTCCGATCGCCCGCGCGACAGCATGGGGCGCGTGTTCACCGCGATGTCGCGCGAGTGGCGCGAGGCGCGCCGCGGCACGCTGACGCCCGCGAGCGCAGCGCTCCTGCAAGCGCGCGTCGATCGTTTGATGCAGGCGCAGATCGCACGCGAAGTCGCGCGCGCTGGCAAAGGTCTTGGTTTGCTCGCCACCGTTGGCGCGACTGCGCCGTTCGTCGGTCTGTTCGGCACGGTCTGGGGCATCATGACCGCGTTCACCGATATCGCGCGCGAACAGCAAACCAATCTCGCGGTCGTCGCGCCCGGCATCGCGGAAGCGTTGTTTGCAACGGCGCTTGGGCTTGTCGCGGCGATCCCGGCGGTGGTGTTCTACAATCTCTTCACCGGCCAGCTCGATCGCTTCACCGACCGGCTCGAAAACTTCGCCGATGAAGCCGCCGCGCGCTTGTCGCGCCGTTTGGGCGAGCGCGGCTGATGGCGATGAGCCTCTCCGGCGGCGGAGGCGGGCGTGGACGCGGCCGCACGCGCCGGCGCGGGCGCCTCAGCGAAATCAACGTCACGCCGTTCGTGGACGTGATGCTCGTGCTGCTGATCGTGTTCATGGTGACGGCGCCGTTGCTCACGGTGGGCGTGCCCGTGGAATTGCCGCGCACCGACGCAAAGCAGCTGCCGAGCGAGACCGAGCCGCTGACGGTGACGATCCAGGCGAGCGGGGCGATCTACGTGCAGGAAACGCGCGTGGAGAAAGAAGCGCTGCTCGATCAGCTGCGCGCGATCGCGCGCGAAGGCTATGAGCGGCGCATCTTCATTCGCGCCGCCGCCACTGCCGATTACGGCCGCGTCGCCGAGGTGATGGCGATCATGTCGGCCGCCGGCTATCGCAATCTCGGCCTTGTCACCGACACCGCCGACGCACCGCGCCAAAGTTCAAACTCGGGCGAGGCTGCGGCGCCGACCGGCAGGCCCTAGATGCGGCTCGGTTGGATCGTCTCCGCGATCGGCCATGTCGGCTTGGTGATGGCGACGCTGTTTGCGTGGCCATCGCAAAGCATGGAAACGCCGCGCGAAGGCATGGTCGTGCCGGTCGAGGTCGTGAACATCGCCGATGTCTCGAACGTGATGGCGCTCGCGCCTGAACCAGAGCCGGAAGACGAAGCCGATACGCCTCAGCCGCAAGATGAGCCGGTCGCGGCCGAAGAGCCCGTTCCTGAACCTGCGCCAGCGCCCACGCCGCGCCCGCAAGAGCGCCGCAATTCGAACGAGCTCGATCTCGCCGCGCTTAATCGCGAATTGTTGATGGATAAGCAGCGCCCGAGCGGGGAGCGGCGCAATCCACGTGTCGACAACGCCCAGCGCGCCGATCGCGCGCGCGAAGGCGCGGGGCTCGGCACGCAGGAGGTGGCGGCCATCGAAGATCGCTTGCGCGCTTTGATGCGCGCGCACTTTCAGCGCCACCAATGCTGGCGCGAGCCTGCGGACGCGACCGATCCCGCGCGCCTCGTCGTCACCGTGCGCATCACGCTCAATCGCAACGGTTCGCTCGAAGGCGAGCCGCAGCTCGTCTCGCCGACATCGACAGGCGGCAATCCTGAAATGCGCGCCGCGATTGACAACGCGATCCGCGCTGTGCGCCAGTGCGACCCCTTTCCGATGGCTGACGATCCCGTCGCGGCCGAGCACTACAATCTGTGGCGGCGCATCGAATATACGTTCCGCCCCCGCGGATGATCCCAGCAGCATGAGTTGTTCCGTATGCGCCTGATCGATCGCCTTTTTCACGCTCTCGCCGCCATCGTGGTGGCGCTCTTTGCGTTTGCCGCGCCCGCGCACGCGCAATTGCGCGTCGATATCGATAGCGGGCACCTCAATCCGATGCCGATCGCGATCCCCGATTTCATCGGGACCGATGCGGCGGCCGCGGGCGTTGGGCGCGATGTGGCGGGCGTGATCCGCGCGGATTTGGAGCGCTCGGCGCTGTTCCGCTCGATCGAGCCGGCCGCGTTCATCGAACGCGTGCAGGGCGTCGATATCCCGCCGCGCTTTCCCGATTGGCGCGTGATCAGCGCGCAAGCGCTCGTGGTTGGCCAAGCGACGATGCTGCCGGATGGGCGCCTGCGCATCGAGTTCCGTTTGTGGGATGTGCTCGCCGAACAAGAGATCGCCGGCCAGACATTTGCGACGACGCCGGACAATTGGCGGCGCATCGCGCACCGCATCGCTGACCAGATTTATGAGCGCCTAACGGGCGAGCGCGGCTATTTCGACAGCCGCATCGTGTTCGTGTCCGAAACTGGTCCGCGCGGCCGGCGCGTGAAGCGCTTGATGATCATGGATCAGGACGGCGCCAATCCGTACTTCCTCTCTGGCGCGACGAGCGATGTGCTGACGCCGCGCTTCTCGCCGTCGACGCAGATGCTCACCTATATGAGCTTCGAGGGCGGTCGCCCGCGCGTGTTCCTCTACAATCTCGAGACCAATCGCCGCGAAGTGCTGGGTGATTTCCCGGGTATGACGTTTGCGCCGCGGTTCTCGCCGAGCGGCGGCAGCGTGATCCTCACGCTCGATATGAACGGCAATTCCGAGATCTTCTCGATGGATTTGCGCACGCGCCAGCGCGTGCGGCTGACGAACCATCCCGCGATCGACACGTCGCCGTCCTACTCGCCCGATGGGCGCCAGATCGTGTTCAACTCCGATCGCGGCGGCAGCCAGCAACTCTACGTGATGAACGCAGACGGTTCGGGCGTACGGCGCGTTTCGTTCGGCGAAGGGCGCTATTCGACGCCGGTCTGGTCCCCGCGCGGCGATCTGATTGCGTTCACGCGCCAGAGCGGCGGGCGTTTCGCGATCGGCGTGATGCGCCCGGACGGGCAGGGCGAACGCATTCTCTCGGAGAGCTATCTCGATGAGGGCCCGACATGGAGCCCAAATGGCCGGGTCATCATGTTCTTCCGCGAAGATCGCCCCGGCGCTGGCCCCAAGCTCATGTCGGTTGATCTCACTGGGCGAAATCTGCGCGTGGCGCCCACGCAAACAGATGCGTCAGACCCTGCCTGGTCGCCGCTTCTTCCTTGAAGAATTCGTGTGAAGGCATGTTCTGCGTTGAATGCTGAGGTTTTGCGGGTATCTTCGCCCACGTTGAGGGGTGAGAACCGAAGGTTCGAGGAGTATTAAGCATGCGCCAAATGTTCGTCCTTGCAGCGGTTGCTGCGGCAACGGCTTTGACAGCCTGCCAAAGTCGTCCCGCGCCGGTCGCTGAAGGCCCCGTTACGGGCCCAGTGCAGCCGGAAGCGCCGCGCGGCCCCGTGCCCGGTTCTGTCGAAGATTTCCGCGTCTCCGTGGGTGATCGCGTGTTCTTCGGCCTCGATCGCTCCGATCTTTCCGCTGAAGCGCGCCAGATCCTCGAACGCCAAGCCGCATGGCTGCAGCGTTATCCGAACGTGCAACTCCTCGTCGCGGGCAATTGCGATGAGCGCGGCACGCGCGAATACAACCTCGCGCTCGGCGCTCGCCGCGCCGCGGCTGCGCGCGATTATCTCGTCTCGCTCGGCGTTTCGGGCGCGCGCCTGCAAACGGTGAGCTACGGCAAAGAGCGTCCGCTCGATCCGCGCTCGAACGAAGAAGCGTGGTCTGTGAACCGCAACGCGCACGCCCAGATCGTCTCGGGCGCTGTCTCGTAAGCGTTCGTCCTTAACTGTGTCTTGTAGGTCCCGGGCCGTGGCGAAAGCTGCGCCCGGGATTTGCATTTGTGGTGAACGTCAAACTTTCGCCCGGCAAAGCAAGCAAGCGTCGTCCCATGACTGAACGGAATTTCGCCCAGCACGCTGTTGCAGCCGCCCTTTGCGTGGGCGCGCTCGCCTTCGCCGCGCCGGCTTTCGCGCAAGCTTATCCCGGCCCGAGCGATATGGCGCCTGCGGCCCGGCAGGACCGGATCGAGGAGCTGGAGCGCCAGCTGATCGAAGCGACCGCGGAGAACGAGCGCCTGCAGCGCGATCTCGCCGCGTCTCAGCGCGAAGTGGGGCGCCTGCAAACCATCGTGAACGATCTTGCCGCCGTGCGCGACGCGGTCGCGCCCGTGCAGGTCGCGCCGCCGGCTGCGCCGACGACGCCGGGAACGCCTGCGCAGCAGCGCGCGCAGGGCACGCTTGGTGAATTGCCCGCTGGCGCTTCGCCCCCGCCGCCCGCCGCAACATCGGCGGCCAGCGCAGGCGAAGCGTATTCGCGCGCGCGCACGCTCTTGAACAACGGCCGCCTTGCCGAAGCCGATGCGGCGTTCGCCGAATTCCTGCGCGATTACCCGACCGCGGAGACCGCGCCGGACGGGCGCTTCTGGCACGCGTTTACGCTGCTCGCGCGCAACAATTATCAGCCCGCGGCGGCAGGCTTCCTCGACTATCTCAACCGCTACCCGAACGGCCCGCGCGCGCCAGAAGCGCTGGTGCGCCTCGGCATGGCGCTGGGCGGGCTCGAACGCGGGCGCGATGCGTGCGCGGCGTTCCGCGATCTGCCGCGCCGCTATCCGCGCGCCGCGCAAACCGTGCGCGATCTCGCCGCGCGCGAAAGCCGTGCGATGGCGTGCCCGGCTTGATGTAAACTGCCGGCAATGCCGGCTTTGCCTCCAGGCGCGACGATTGAAGACCTGCGCGCCGTTCTGGATGTGGCGGGCGATGCGCCGATTGTTGTCGCGCTTTCGGGCGGCGGCGATTCCACAGCGTTGCTGCATTTGCTCGCGGATATCGCGCAAGAGCGCTTGATCGCAGGCATCGTCGATCACGCCTTGCGCGCGGGTTCTGCGGATGACGCGCGGAGCGCAGCAGAGATTGCAACGCAGCGCGGCGTGCGTGCTGAGGTGATGCGTCTGGCGTGGCCCCAAGGGGCAAAGCGCACGCAAGCTGCGTTTCGCGCGGCGCGCTATGGAGCGCTCGCCGCGCTCGCAGTGCGAAGTGGCGCGCGCGTGATTGCGCTTGGGCACACGCGCGATGATCAGGCGGAAACCGCCGCGATGCGTGCGGTGCGCGGCGCGCTGGGCGGCATGCGCCGGTTTGCGCCCGCGCCGGTGTGGCCGGAAGGGGCGGGCGTCGTGCTCGCACGGCCGTTGCTCAGCGCGCGGCGCGCGGATTTGCGCGCTTGGCTCAACACGCGCGGCGCAAATTGGTGCGAAGATCCTTCAAACGAAAACGCCGCCTATGAGCGCGTGCGCGTGCGCCGCGCGCTCAGCGACGACGACATCGCACGCCTTGCGCGCGAGGCGGACGCAAACGCTGAGGCCGAGATGGCGCGCGATAGGGCGGCGGCGGCGTGGGTGGCGGCGCACGTGCGCTTTGAGGCTGGACGCATTGTGTTTG
>CAZMCA010000075.1:326-15309 GCA_964564595.1 uncultured Caulobacteraceae bacterium | reverse complement strand
CGGCGCGGAGAAGTGGCGCTTCATCACGGAAGGGCCGGTGCGGTTTGCGCCGGTGCGGCCGGGCGCGAGGCCAGCAACGAGGAGCTTGGCGTCGGCAGGGCCGAAGGAGGGTGCGGGGCCGTTGAACCATGTTGGCTCAGTGCGCGCGTTGGCCTCCCGGTACGCAACGAGGCGCGGGCAGAGCGGGCAATCCTTTGGCGGTTCAGGCGCGGGCTCTGGATTTGGGGCGGGCGCGGATGGCATGAGCGGCTTATGCCGCGTGGAGACGGAAAACGCATCGCGCTGATTGCGCTTGGCTCGAACCTGCCGTTCGGCGGGCTCGCCGGCGCGGCGCTGCTCGACGCGGCGGTGGCGGCGCTCGAGGAGGCGGGGCTGGCGGTGGAGGTCCGTTCCAGCGTCTGGACGACGCCGGCGTGGCCCCCCAGCGATCAGCCGGACTACGCCAACGCGGCGCTGGCCGCCGATGTGGGCGGGCGCACGCCGGAGGAGACGTTGGCCCTGCTGATGGCCGTGGAGCGCCGGTTTGGCCGCGAGCGGCGGGAACTATGGGCCGCCAGGACGTTGGATCTGGACCTGCTGGACCTGGACGGGGTGGTGCAGGAGAGCCCTGGGCTGACCCTGCCGCACCCGCGGCTCCACCAGCGCCGGTTCGTGCTGGGGCCCCTGGCGGAAATCGCGCCGGACTGGCGCCACCCGGTAACGGGATGCTCGCCGGCCGCCTTGCTGGCCGCCCTGGACCCGGAACCGGCCGGCTGAGCCTCCGGGGCGTTCGCAATTGCGAAATCCCGCGGGGCCGATTAGATAGAAGGTTCAGCTTTACCTCCCGGAGTGAGACCGCTTGGCCCGCGTCACCGTTGAAGATTGCGTCGATAAAGTCCCGAACCGGTTCTCGCTGGTCCTTTTGGCGGCGCACCGCGCGCGCGCCATCTCCTCGGGCGCCGAGCCGCTGGTCGAGCGTGATCGCGATAAAGACCCGGTCGTTTCGCTGCGCGAGATCGCTGAAAACGCCGTGGTCCCGGAAGAAGTCCGCGACAGCCTGATCCTCCAGTTCCAGGACGTGCGCCCCGCAACGCGCGCCGAAGAGGAGCAGGACACCCTGGCGCTCGCCGCGCCCGTGGAGTCGACCGAAGAGGACGTGCTGCGCGCGCTCCAGGCAGAAGCCGAAGCCCAGCGCGACGAACGGTTCTAGGTGCCCGGCGACGACGGCGTCGCCGCACCGGCGCCCGTCATCGGCGCCGATCCTCCGCCCAGTGAGGCGCGAGGCGCTAGCCGCCCGCGCTTTCTCCGGCAGTTCGAACTCGTCGAACGCGTGCAGGCCTATGACCCGCGCGCCGACGAGAATTTGCTGAACCGCGCCTACGTCTTCGCAACGCTCGCGCATGGCAGCCAGAAGCGCCACTCAGGCGATCCGTACTTCGCGCACCCGATCGAGGTCGCGGGCATCCTCACCGAATACAAGCTCGACACCGCCACGATCGTCGCGGGGCTGCTGCACGATACGATCGAAGACACGGTCGCTGAGCATAAGGACATCACCGAGAAGTTCGGCCCGGAGATCGCCGAGCTCGTCGATGGCGTCACCAAGCTCTCGAAGCTCGAACTCCGCCCCGATCAGAACAAGCAGGCCGCCAACCTGCAGAAGTTCATTCTGGCGATGGCAAAGGACGTGCGCGTTCTGCTGGTGAAGCTGGCGGACCGGCTGCACAACATGCGTACGCTGGGCCATGTGCCGACGAGCGAGAAGCGCCGCCGCATTGCGCTCGAGACGCTCGAGATATACGCGCCGCTCGCACGCCGCATCGGCATGGAGAAGATGGCGCAAGAGCTGGAGACGCTCGCGTTCCACGAAGCGTTTCCGGATGCGGAATCGGCGATCAATGCGCGGCTCGATCAGCTGCGGGTGGATAAAGGCGCAAACGTCACGATCGTGACGCAGACGATCACGGAAGTGTTCGGCTTCGCGGGCCTGGAAGCGCGCGTCTATGGCCGGCAAAAGGCCGTGTACTCGATCTGGAAGAAGCTCCAGCGCAAAAGCCTCCAATTCAACGATCTCGCGGATATTTACGCGTTCCGCGTGATCGTGGCGACGAAGGACGATTGCTATCGCGCGCTCGGCCTCGTGCACCAGGCGTGGCGCTGCGTGCCCGAACAGTTCGAGGATTACATCTCGAACCCCAAGCCGAACGGCTATCGCTCGATCCATACGACGGTGATCGGGCCGGGAAATGTGCGGGTCGAAATTCAGATCCGAACCGATGAGATGGATCAGCAGGCCGAACTCGGCGTGGCGGCGCATTGGCGCTACAAGAACGAGAGCTATGGCTACGACGAAGAGCGCGCGCTGAAGCACGGGCTCGATCCGCGCGAACTGACGCAATCCTTGTTGCAGATCGCCGAGCATGGCGGCGACGCCGACGAGTTCCTCGAACACGTCAAGCTCGACATGTATCAGGATCATGTCTTTGCGTTCACCCCGAAAGGCGCGCTGATCGATCTCCCGCAGGGCGCAACGCCGCTCGATTTTGCGTACGCCGTCCACTCGGACGTGGGCGATACCTGCGTCGGCGCCATCATCAACGGCGAGGAGCGCCCGCTGCGCACTGTGCTGCGCAACGGCGATGTGGTGGAGATCGTACGCTCCGATCGCGCGGCGCCCGTGCCGGGCTGGGAAAGCGTGACGAAGACCGGCCGCGCAAAATCGCATCAGCGGCGGCTCGAGCGGCTCGCGCGGCGCGAGGAGTTCTATCGCATGGGCCGCGATCTGGTGGCGCATGCGCTGCATCGCTATGGGCACGATCTCAACGACACAGCGCTTGCGGAAGCGGCTGCGCGCCTCGGCAAGGAGGATGAAGAGGATATCTTTCTCTCCGTCGCCGAAGGCACGCTGAAGGCGAGCGCGGTGGCGGCGGCGGCCTTCCCGCAGCTTGCAGAGCGCGTGAAGAAAGATGAGCAGCGCCGGCCGATGGAAGCGGGCAAAGCGCGGCTCTACGTCAACGGCGGGGGCTTACAGGCCGGCGTTTCGCTGCACTTTGCGGAGTGCTGCTCGCCGATCCCGGGCGATCGCATCGTTGGCGTGCTGACGTCGGGTTCGGGCGTGGTTGTCCATACGATCGATTGCGAGACGCTCGATGCGCTCGAAGATCACGACGAGACGTGGATCGATCTGGCGTGGACGACGGCGGCGCTCGATCGCTCGCTGGCGGTGGCGCGCATTCACGCGACCGTGGAGAACGGCCGCGGCGTGCTCGCGCAGCTCTGCCAGATCATCGCTGAGAACGAGGGCGATATTCTCAATGTTCGGATGACGAAACGAACCCAGGACTTCTTCGACATGGTGTTCGATGTCGAAGTCGCGGATGCGCGCCACCTGACGAACATTCTCGCCGCGATGCGCACCAGCAAGGCCGTGCGCGACGTTGAGCGCGTGCGCGGGTAGCGCGCAAAAGGCCGCCGCCGGTTCGGGGTGGCGAGGCCGGCGGCGTAAGGCGCAAGCGCGCCCCAGGTGCAGGGAGGCGGGCGGCGGCCCGCGGGACGCGTGGAGGAGGAGCTTTAACGGCTCATCAATCTCCAGTCGAGTAAATACAACCTATGCGGGAGATCATAAGACGCCTCGCCCGGAGGGGTAGCGCCTTTGGCGGACGCCGGGAGGGCGCGGCGGCCGTCGAGTTCGCGCTGGTGGCGCCTCTCTTCATTTTGTTGCTGGCCGGGATGCTGTCTTACGGCGGCTATCTGTGGACCGCGCACACAGTGCAACAGCTCGCGAATGACGCGGCGCGCGCGGCGATTGCGGGGCTCGACGATCCAGAGCGCCTGGCGCTCGCGCGCGAAGCGGTTTCGGAAACGGCGCCGAACCTTGGGCCGTTCGATCCGCTGCGCACGCGCGTCACCGCAACGCGCGACGGGCAGACCTTCACCGTGCGCGTCGTCTACGACGCCGGCAACAGCGCGTTCTGGGCGATGGAAGGGATCGTGCCGATGCCGCCACGCGAAGTCGCGCGCGCGGCGACGATCCGGCTCGGCGGGTTCTGATAATGCGGGGCTGGCGCGCATTCTGGCGCCGCCGCGAAGGCGCGATCTCCATTCTCGCGGCCGTTTCAGCCACGGCGATGATCGGCATGGCCGCGCTCGGTGTCGATGTCGGCACGGTCTATCTGCGCTCACGCGAGCTGCAGGGCGTCGCAGACATTGCTGCGATGACCGCGGCGCAGGATTTGGGGCGCGCGCAAGCGCGTGCGGAAGCGGCAGTGCGCGCCAATCGCGCCGGCCGGGGCGTACGCGTGCGCACCGAGCTTGGGCGCTATACGCCCGATCCGGCGCGGCCGGCGGCGCAACGCTTCGTGCCCGGCGTCAACAACGCCAATGCAGTGCGCGTGCGCCTCGATGGCGATGCGCCGCTCTATTTTGCGGCTCTGTTCGTGCCGGAAGGGCGCATGCAAGTCGGGCGCAACGCGACGGCGGCGCGCGCGCAGCTCGCGAGCTTTCAGATCGGCTCGCGCCTCTTGGCGTTGCGCGGCGGCATCGCGAACGCATTGCTGGGCGAATTGGCTGGAGGGGGCGTCAACCTCTCAGTGATGGACTATCAGTCTTTGCTGCGTGCGGACGTTTCGCTCTTTTCGTTCACGGACGCTTTGCGCACGCGCCTCGATCTGGAAGCTGCAAGCTACGACCGCGTGCTCGCGCACGAGATCACAGCGCCGCTGGCGCTGGGCGCGCTCGCCGACGCACTGATCGCGAGCGGCGCGCGCGATGCGGGGCGCGCGATGGAGCGGCTCGCGAACGCCGCCTCCCGCCAACGCGTGATCGATGGGCTTGATACGCTGATTGATCTTGGGCCGTACGCCGGGCAGGACGCGCCGCCCGATGGCGCGGGCGCGGCAGTCGGCGTGAACGCGTTCGATTTGGCGATGGCGATGCTCGAACTCGCGAACGGTGAACGGCAAGTCGCGCTCGATCTTTCGGCCGGCGCGCCGGGGCTTGCGGGCGTACGCGCGTGGCTCGCGATCGGCGAGCGGCCGAACAATTCGCCGTGGCTTGCGATCACCGGCAGCAACGAGGTGATCATCCGCACGGCGCAGATGCGGCTCTACCTGGAAGCGGATGTGAACGCGGCCGCGCCGATCGCGCGCGTGCGCGTGCCGCTGTTGATCGAGGCGGCCTCCGCGCAGGCGCGCCTGAGCGACATCGCATGCGGCGCCAATCAGGCGAGCCACCGTGTCACGCTCTCGGCGTCGCCGAGCATCGGCATGGTCGCGCTCGCGGAGATCGATCGCGCGCGCTTGGATGATTTTAGGCGACCGTTGGCGCTGCGCCCGGCGCGGCTCGTGGAATTGCCGCTCATTCGCGCCGAGGGTGCGGGCCGCATCGATCTAGGCGGGGACGCTTGGCAGGACGTGACGTTCCGCGGCGATGAGATCGCGCGGGGTGAGATCAAAACAGTGCAGACGCGCGACATCGCGCAAGCGACGTTTACAAGCCTGATGCGCGAGATCGACCTCAACGTGCGCGTAGCGGGCCTAGGGCTCAATCTTGGCGGCGTGACGCGCGCGATTGCGACGCCGCTTTCAGCCGCCGCGCCAGTGCTGGACGATCTGGTCAATGGGCTGACGGACGTGCTGGGCGTGCGGCTTGGGGAGGCCGATCTGCGCGTCAACGGCGTGCGGTGCGACGGCTCGGCGCTCGTGGGCTAGCTCTTCGGGCGATCCAGAATGTCGCGCACCTTTGCGGCGAGCTGATCGAGCGAATAGGGCTTCATCAAAAGCTGCGCGTCACGATCGAGCACGCCGTTATGGACGACGGCGTTCTGGGTGTAGCCGGTGGTGTAGAGCACTTTGAGTTCGGGATGGCGCTTCAGCGCTTCATCGGAAAGCACGCGCCCGCTCATGTTCGGCATCACGACGTCGGTGAACATCAACGCTACGCTTGGGTGCTGATCGAGTTTGACGAGCGCCTCGGGCCCGTTCGCGGCGTGGATCACAGTGTAGCCGAGATCGCGCAGCGCCGCGACGCTGACCATGCGCACGCGCTCTTCATCCTCGACGACAAGGATAAGCTCCGTCGGCGCGCCGGGGCGGATCACGCGGGGCGCTTCGGCGGACGGGTGTTCTTCGGTGCGATCGCTGCGGGGCAGATAGATCTTGATCGTCGTGCCTTCGCCGCGCTCGGAGTAGATCTTCACGTGGCCGCCGCTTTGCTTGACGTAGCCATAGACCTGGCTGAGCCCGAGCCCTGTGCCTTTGCCGACGGGCTTGGTGGTGAAGAACGGATCGAACGCGCGCGCCGCGACTTCCGCGGGCATGCCGTGGCCCGTGTCGCTCACGCAGATCATCACATATTGGCCGGCGGGCACTTCGGCGTGGCGCGCGGAGTAGGAATCGTCGAGATGCGCGTTCGCGGTCTCGATCGTGAGCCGGCCGCCTTCAGGCATCGCGTCGCGCGCGTTCACACAAAGGTTCAGGAGCGCATTCTCAAGCTGACTTGGATCGGCGTAGGTCTTCCAGAGGCCGCCAGCGAGAACCGATTCCATTTCGATGGTTTCGCCGAGGGTGCGGCGGAGCAGTTCCGACATGCCGCTGACGAGGCGGTTGAGATCGAGCGTCTGCGGCGAAAGCGGTTGCTGGCGGGAAAAGGCGAGGAGGCGGCTTGTCAGGCTGGCGGCGCGGTTGGCCGCATCCTGCGCGGCTTCGACAAATTGCATCACGTCGGTCTGCCCGCGCTCCAGGCGCCGGCGCAGCAATTGGAGCGATGAAGAGATCACCGCCAGCATGTTGTTGAAGTCATGCGCGACGCCGCCGGTGAGCTGGCCGATCGCCTCCATCTTCTGGAGCTGGCGCACCTGATCCTCGGCCGTTTCGCGCGCCGTGGTCTCTTCAAGGATACGCTTATAGGCCGCGGTCGCGGCGTTGGCCGATTCCTTGAGCGAGCGATGCGTACGCTGCGCGGCGCCGATCGTCACGAAACCGAGCACGACAACGCCGAGAATGGTGGCGATGGTGGCGATCTGCACCAAAGCGTTGGCGCGCTGCACATTCTGCTGACGCAAGACGAGTTCTTCTTCCTCGTCGCGCAGCATGTGGTTGATGATGGCGCGCGCGTTGTCCATCAATTGCTTGCCGCGGTCGCCGCGGATCACGAGCATCATGCCGCGCGTGTCGCCCATCCGGCGGATGTTGATCGTGCTGGTGAGCTCTTCGACCTTGTCCGTCGTCACCGCGCGCAGGGCGGCGAGCCGGGTCTTCTGGTCCGCATCGTCCGCAAGCCGCTCCTCGAGCGTATCGAGCTGGCCCGCGAGCCGCGCTTGGCCGCGTTCGAAGGGCTCAATGTAGGCCTGCTCGCCGGTCAGCAAAAAGCCGCGCTGTCCGGTCTCCATGTCTTGCAGCGTGGAGAGCGTCTGCCAAAGGACAGCGCGCGTCTGCAGCGTTTCGCGCACCAGAGCGTTCTCGGCGCCGCGCTGCTCCGTGACCCAGGTGAGGCCAAAAAGCAGGACGACAAGCAGCAGAAGCCCCGCGACAAGCGGGGCGAACGGGCTGCGGATCGCCTCCAGGCCACGGGAAAATAGAGCGCGCACTACAGTCTTATTGGCTGAGCCGGCAGGAAGCGTCCAGCGGCACGGTTACTGCCTCAGGCGACGGGCGTAGGCCTCCACATTGGTTGGCCGCCCCAGGAACCGCTCGATCAGCGCGTTTGCCGGCTGCGAGCCTCCGGGCGCCAGCACGGTTTCGCGATAGCGCCGCGCCGTCGCCGTGTCGCGCAGACCCGAGGCCTCGAACGCGGTGAAGAGATCGTAGCTGATCGCGCGCGACCATTGGTACGTGTAGTAGATCGCCGAATAGCCATCGAGGTGCCCGAACGCGGCGTACATGTGCGTGCCGGGCGCGGCGTTGATGGTGGCGTAGCGGTTGAACTCCCGCTGATAGACCGCATCGAGCGACATGCCGGACGGATCGCGGTTGTAGTAGTTTAGGGAGACGGCGGCGTAGCCGAGCTGGGTGGTGACATCGAGCGCTTCGCCGAAGGTGCGTGCGCGGTTCATGCGGGCGACGAGATCGCGCGGAATGGTCTGGCCATTCGCATCGACGGCGAAGCGCGCGAGCGTATCGTAATCCCACACCCATTCTTCAAGCAGCTGTGAGGGCGCTTCGATGAAATCCCATTCGAGTTCGCCCATGTTGGCCGCGGCGTAGTCCTGCCGGCCCGAGAGCATGAAGTGCAGCAGGTGCCCGAACTCGTGGAGGAAGGTCTCGACGTCGCGGTGCTCCATCAGGCCGGTGCGGTGATCGCCGGCGGGGAAGTTGCACAGCAGCGCCGCCACGGGAACGGCGCGGCCGGTGACGCCCACGCGGAGCGGAAACATAGCAGCGTGGCTGTATTTGCCGGGGCGCGGATGCATATCGAGGTAGAAGCGCCCAATGACTTGCCCGCCATCGACGACCTCGTAAGCGCCCACGCTATCGTGCCAGCGCGGCGCATCGGCCCAAGGGCGCACATCGACGCCGAACAGCTCCTCCGTGAGCCCGATGATGCCGTCGCGCACGTTGTTGTACGCAAAGTACTGGCGCACCTCTTGTGAGTTCAGCGCGTAGTCCTCGTTTTGCACGAGTTCGGAGAGATAGCTGGAACTCCACGCCGGCACGGTGCGGGCGCGCCGGTCGATGCGGCGGAGGCGCTGCATCAGCGTGGCGTAGTCGCGCTGCGCGGCTGGGCGAGACAACGCCGAGAGCTGATCGATAAAGGCGGCCGCGCGCTCGGGCGTGCGGATCATTTTGTCTTCGGTGATAAGCGCGGCGTAGTTCGCGTAGCCGAGCGTCTGCGCAAGTTGATAGCGGCGCTGCAGGAGATCGCGCAGCACCGGCTCGTTCGCGGGCCAGGCGCGGTTCCGGTACGCCATGAACACGGCGCGGCGCGTGGCGTCGCGGCGCGCATAGTTCAGGATCGGCGTGACATCCGGATTGGTGGCGGTGATGCGGATGCGGCCATCGGCTTGCGGCGGGTGTGCGGCGATGTAATCGGCCGGCAAGCCTTCGAGCGCAGCCGCGTTCGGCAGCATGATGACGGTTTGGTCTTCGCGGATGTTGCGCGCGAAGCGAAGACCGATGTCGGTGATCTCGGTCTGGAGGCGCTGCACCAGCGCGCGCGTCGCTTCGTCCTTATCGACGCCGATGCGGCGATAGGCGGCGATCTCGCGCGTGAGAATCTGGCGCGCTGCGGGCGAAGCGGCGTTCGCATCGAGCGCGGCGAGGCGGTCGTAGATGGGGCGGGAAAGCTCGACGCCCGTGGCGGCTTCCGTCACCCGGCGCGTGCACGCCTCGCCGGCGGCGCGGATTTCGGCGCTCGGGTTGGTTTCCTGCACCACCGACGCGTCGTTCCCGACGGATTGAAGCACGAGGTAGAGATTGTCGTATGCGCGCAGCGGATCGGCGCCCGCGCCGGCTTCGAGCGCCGTGCGCAATGCGGCGGCGCGCGTGAGCGCTTCGTCGCAATAGGCTGTGAACGCGGCCGCGGAGGCGGGCGCGGCGCGCACCCCGGAAAGGAACGCGTCGAGCCCGGCGGCAGGATCGGCCGCGGCAGCAGGCGGGGGCGGAGCGGGCGCTTCGGTGGCAGGTGTCGTGCAGCCAAACACCACACAGGCGGCCGCCACGCTGGCAGCCAAACTCGCCCACACCCGCCGCGCCATGCGCCCCTCCGCGATTCTCTGTGCGCTGAGCGTAGGCGCCGCGCCCAAGGGGCGCAAACCGTTCCGATTTCGCATCGACTTGTTCGCGTGTGGCGCGTAAAAGCCGTCGCCTTATGACCCCCGAACGCGTGCTCGAAGAATTCCGCGCCGCCGGCGCGCTGCTGGAAGGCCACTTCATTTTGTCGTCGGGCCTGCGCAGCCCGGTGTTCTATCAAAAGGCCTTCGTGTTCATGGATCCGGCCCGCACGGAGCGCCTATGCAAAGCGCTCGCGGCGCGCGTGACCGAGACGTTCGGGAAGATCGATGTTGTGGTGTCGCCCGCAGTGGGCGGGATCATTCCTGGCTACGAGACGGCGCGCCATTTGGGCTGCCGCGCGATCTTCACCGAACGCGAGGAAGGCAAGTTCCGCCTGCGGCGCGGCTTTGCGATCAAGCCTGGCGAGCGCGTGCTGATCGTGGAAGACGTGATCACGACCGGGCTCTCGTTCAACGAATGCGCGGCGGGCATCGCCAACGAACCGGGTGAAGTGGTGGGCGGCGCCTGCATCATCGACCGCTCGGGCGGCAAGAGCAGCGATGCGGCGGGGATGCGCATCCTGGCGCTCGCCGAAGTGAACGCGCCGGCCTACGCGCCGGATAATCTGCCGCCAGAACTGGCGGCTATTCCGCCGGTGAAACCCGGCAGCCGGGGGCTTGCGGCATGAGCCGTTCCAATCGCGTGCGCCTAGGCGTCAACATCGATCACGTCGCGACCATCCGGAACGCGCGCGGGGGGCCTCATCCCGATCCAGTGCGCGCAGCGCTCGTCGCGGCCGAAGCGGGCGCGGACGGCATCACGCTGCATATCCGCGAAGATCGCCGGCATGTGCGCGAAGAGGATTTGGCGCGCCTCGCGGACGCAACGACGCTGCCGATCAACCTCGAAATGGCGTGCGCGGAAGAGATGCTGCAAATCGCGCTGCGCGCGCGGCCGCATGCGTGCTGCCTTGTGCCGGAGCGGCGCGAAGAGCGCACGACCGAGGGCGGCCTCGATGTTGCGGCCAAGCATAATCAGGTCGCGCCCTATGTGCGCACGCTGCGGGAAGCGGGCGTGCGCGTGTCGCTGTTCATCGACCCCGATCCCGTGCAGATCGCGGTCGCCGAAGCGCTCGGCGCGGCGGTCGTCGAACTGCACACGGGATCGTTCTGCGACGCCGTCGCGCGCCGGGACTATGCGGCGATCGATAAGGAATTGGCGGCGATGCACGAAGCCGCCGCCGCCGCGGAGAAGCGCGGCCTCGAGGTCCATGCGGGGCACGGCATTACGTTCGAAAGCGTCGCGCCGATTGCCTCCATCCCGAATGTGGCGGAGCTCAACATCGGGCACTTCCTGGTGGGCGAAGCGATCTTCACGGGGCTGAAGGACACGATCCAGGAAATGCGCCGGCGCATGGATCTGGCGCGCGCGGCCTGATCGCGGATGATTATCGGCATCGGGTCAGACATCATCGATATCCGGCGTGTCGAAGGCACGCTGGAAAAGTTCGGCGACCGCTTCACGCACCGTGTTTTCACTGAGACGGAGCGGGCGCGGGCCGAGCGCCGGCCAGCCCAGCGCGCGGCCAGCTACGCCAAGCGGTTCGCCGCCAAGGAGGCCTGCGCCAAGGCGCTCGGGACCGGCATGCGGGCGGGGGTGTTCTGGCGCGACATGGGGGTAACGAATCTCAGAAGCGGCCAGCCGACCCTGATTTTGACCAATGGCGCGGCAAAAAGGCTCGAAGAATTAACCCCTTCCGGGCATATCGCGCATGTATTCGTGTCCTTGACGGATGACTATCCGCTCGCCCAGAGCTTCGTCATTATTTCGGCCGACCCGGCGTAGATCGCTGGCGCGAGGGGTGCGAGAACCGCATGACGACGACTGACGCCGGATCACCTTCGATGAGCGCTTTCTGGGAAAACGTCCGGACGATCCTCTACGCGCTCGCGCTGGCGATGCTGATCCGCTTCACGATCGCCCAGCCGTTCCGGATCCCCTCGGGATCGATGCAACCGACCTTGGAGGTAGGCGATTACATCGTCGTGACGAAGTGGTCCTACGGCTATGGGCGCTTCTCGTTCGCGCCACTTGAGGGATTGCTGCCGCACGGGCGGTTCCTGGCGACGCAGCCGCAGCGTGGCGACATCATCGTGTTCCGCTCTGCGCCCGAGCCGGACCGCGATTTCGTCAAGCGCCTGATCGGCCTGCCGGGCGATCGCATCCGCGTGACGGGCGGAGCGCTCTACATCAATGGCGAGGCGGTGGAGCGCGAGTCGCTGGGGCTGCAGCCGTTCGAAGAACCGAACGGGCTGATCCACGAAATTCCGGCGTGGCGGGAGACGCTCGAAAACGGCGTGACTTACACGACGTTCGATAAGGACCCGCGCGGCCCGCTAGACGACACGCGCGAGTTCATCGTGCCCGAGGGGCATTACTTCTTCATGGGCGACGACCGCGACAATTCCGAAGATAGCCGCACGCTGGCGATGGGCTTTGTGCCGTTCGAATATCTCGTTGGCCCAGCGCAGATCGTGATCGCTTCGTTCGATGGATCGACGAGCCTGCTGCAACCGTGGACGCTGATCACCGGATTCCGCGGCGACCGGTTCTTGCACACGTTGGAATAGATCGTGGCCGAGGACGCCATCGCCGCGCTTGAAGCGCGCATCGGTCATGCGTTCGCGAACCGCGCGCTGCTCACGGAAGCTCTGACGCATTCGAGCGCGAGCCACGGCCGCGCGGGCGCGATCACGTATGAACGCCTGGAGTTTCTGGGCGACCGGGTGCTCGGCCTCGTGATCTGCGAATACTTGTACGCGCGCCACACCAGCGACGCGGAGGATGGCCTCGCGCCCAGGCTCAACGCGCTCGTCAATCGCGGCGCATGCGCGCGCGCGGCCGAGCGCGCCGATCTTGGGCCGGCGATCGTGCTTTCGCGCGCGGAGGCGCAGGCGGGCGGGCGCGGCAAGGAAGCGATCCTGGCGGACGTGTGCGAATCCGTGATCGCTGCGATTTATCTCGATGCTGGCCTTGAGGCGGCGCGCGCGTTTGTCATGCGCTTTTGGGCGTCCGAACTCGAAGGCGCGAGCCGCGCGCGCAAAGATCCGAAAACGACGTTGCAGGAATGGGCAGCGGCCCAACGCCGCGATGGGCCGCGTTATGAGGTGATCGCGCGCACCGGACCCGACCACGCGCCGCATTTTCTCGTGGAGGCGCAGGTCTCGGGACTTGAGCGCGCGCGCGGCGAAGGCGGTTCCAAACGTGAAGCGGAGCAAGCGGCGGCGGCGGCGTTGCTGAAAGCACAGGGCGTTGATGACTGAAGGAACACGGTGCGCAATCGTTGCTGTGATTGGCGCACCGAACGCGGGCAAATCGACGCTCGTGAATCGGCTTGTCGGTGAGAAGGTGGCGATCGTGACGCACAAAGTGCAGACGACGCGCTTTCCGCTGCGGGGCGTGGCGATGCGCGGGCAGGCGCAACTCGTGCTCGTCGATACGCCTGGCGTGTTTGCGCCGAAACGGCGGCTCGATCGCGCGATGGTGCGCGCGGCTTGGGGTGCGCTCGAAGATGCGGACGCTGTCGTTCACGTCGTTGACGCCGCAGGGCAAGCGCGGGCAGCACCAACGCCAGCGGACAAGCGCGCGCGCGAGGATGTCGCGACCATCGTGGGGCGCCTGAAGGATGGAAACGTCAAAGCGATCTTGGCGCTCAACAAGATCGACGCCATGCCGCGCGACGCGCTGCTCGCGGTGACGAAGACGCTGTTCGATGAGGGCGTCTATTCAGACGTGTTCATGATCTCAGCCGAGAAGGGCGACGGCGTCGACGATCTGGCGAACGCGCTCGCGGCGCGCGCGCCGGAAGGGCCGTGGCTCTTTCCCGAGGATCAAGCGGCCGATGCGCCCGCGCGCGTGCGCGCCGCTGAGATCACGCGCGAGAAGCTGATACTGCGGCTGCATGATGAACTGCCGTACGAAACGACGGTCGAGACCGAAGCGTGGGAGCAGCGCAAGGACGGCTCGGTCCGCATCGAGCAGACGATCTACGTCGCGCGCGAGAGCCAGCGGAAAATCGCCATCGGCGATGGCGGGCAAACCGTCAAAGCAATCGGCCAAGCGGCACGCGCCGACATCGCCGCCATGCTCGGCGCTCCCGCGCATCTCTTCTTGCACGTGAAGGTGCGCGAGAACTGGAGCGACGAACGTGCACGGTTCGACGCGATGGGCCTCGATTTCGATGATTGAGCGTCATGGAATGGGTTGACGACGCGATCGTGCTGGGCAGCCGGCCGCTCGGCGAAGGCAAGCTCGTCGCGGAGGTTTTTGCGCGCGGGCATGGGCGGTTTGGCGGCGTGGTGCATGGCGGGCGGCGCGCGGCGCCGGCGCTGCAGCCTGGCAATCTGGTGCATGCGGGATGGAAGGCGCGGCTTTCCGAACAACTTGGGTTTTTCAATCCGCTCGATCTTGCCGAGCCTTATGCGGGGCGCGTGCTCTCCGATGCGGGCGCGCTCTCCGCCATCAGCACGGCGATTGCGCTGGTGCGCGCAGCGACGGCGGAGAGGCAAGCCTATCCGGGGTTGTTCGAAGGCCTCGTCGTGCTGCTCGAGGCGCTGCCGGTCGAGGAGATTTGGCCGGCGATCTATGTGCGCTTCGAAGTCGGATTGCTCGCGCAGGCGGGGTACGGGCTCGATCTGGAGCGCTGCGCTGTCTCGGGCGCGACGGAAGATTTGGCCTGGGTGAGCCCGCGCACCGGGCGAGCCGCCAGCGCCGAAGCGGGCGCGCCATTCGCAGACAAGCTGCTGCGGCTGCCGCCGTTTCTGTTGGACGCGGGGGCGCCTGTGGAAGAAGGCGACGTAGCGGACGCTTTTGCGCTGGCGGGGCATTTCCTGGAGCGTCGATTGTTCGACCAGCGCGGCGAGGGGCTGCCGGACGCGCGCCGCCGGCTGATCGAGCGATTGGGCTTTGCGGGCCGACTCTGACATAGCGGAGCGGAATATCCCGCCCGGAATCGGGCGGCGGAGCTAAGAATGGCAGACGACGCAGGGATCATTTCGCCTGAGGAAGGCGGACGGATCATCGAGGAGCCGATCGGCGAGGCGCTTTCGAAGCGCTATCTGGCCTACGCGCTTTCCACAATTACGAGCCGCGCTCTGCCGGATGTGCGCGACGGCCTCAAGCCCGTCCACCGGCGCGTGCTCTACGCGATGCGCGAGCTCAACCTCAATCCCGAGAGCGCGTTCAAGAAATCCGCCCGCGTCGTCGGCGATGTGATGGGCCGGTTCCATCCGCATGGC
>CAZMCA010000075.1:0-316 GCA_964564595.1 uncultured Caulobacteraceae bacterium | reverse complement strand
CGATGCGATTGTCCGTCTAGCGCAGGATTTCAACTCGCGCTACCCGCTATTCGATTGGCAGGGCAATTTCGGCAACATCGACGGCGATAGCCCCGCCGCGATGCGCTACACCGAAAGCCGGCTGACGAAAGCGGCAGAAGCGCTGCTCGAAGGCATCAACGAAGACGCCGTCGATTTCCGCCCGAACTACGATGAGCAAGAGCGCGAGCCGGTGGTGCTGCCGGCGGCGTTTCCGAATTTGCTCGCGAACGGATCGAGCGGCATCGCCGTCGGCATGGCGACGAGCATCCCGCCGCACAACGTCGCTGAGCTGATC
>CAZMCA010000074.1:0-15330 GCA_964564595.1 uncultured Caulobacteraceae bacterium | reverse complement strand
CGGCCGGCGCAAGGCGCCTCGTGCTCGAAGTCGCGGCGGATAACGCACCCGCGCGCGCTCTCTATGCAGCTGCGCGCTTTGCGCAAATCGGCGTCAGGCCGCGCTATTACGAGACCGCAAACGGCGCCGTTGACGCCCTTGTGCTCGCCCGCGCGCCCCTGTGAATTCTGGACACGCACGGCGCGACACGCCATATCCAGCGCGAAGAGGCCGCCGATGGACCGAATCGAAAAGCTCTGTGTCGAGAAGGGCATGCGCATGACGGAGCAGCGCAAGGTAATTGCGCGCGTGCTCTCGTCCTCGAAGGACCACCCGGACGTGGAGGAGCTGCATCGCCGCTCGGTTGCGATCGATCCGCACATCTCCATCGCCACCGTCTATCGCACCGTGCGTCTCTTCGAAGAGAGCGGCATCCTAGAGCGGCATGACTTCCGCGATGGGCGCTCGCGCTACGAGGAAGTTCCCGAAACCCACCACGATCACCTGATCGACATGAAGACGGGCAAGGTGGTGGAGTTCGTCGATCCCGAGATTGAGCGGCTCCAGCAGGAGATCGCCAGGCGCCTCGGCTACCGCCTCGTGGACCACCGCCTGGAACTTTACGGCGTCCCGATGGACGAAAAGCCAGCCGGTAAGCGTTAACCCGTAGCCTTGAGGGCGGGGCAGGCCGGCGATAGGATCGCGGCTTGCGCCTGGAATGGGCAAAGAAGGGTTGAATGGCCGAAAACGGGCCCCGTCCGGCAAAGCGCCTCTACATCGAAACGCACGGCTGCCAGATGAACGTCTACGACTCCGAGAGGATGCGGGACGTGCTGGCGCCGCTTGGCTACGCGCCGGCCGATGCGCCGGACGCGGCGGATTTGGTCGTCCTCAACACCTGCCACATACGCGAGAAGGCGACAGAGAAGGTCTACTCCGAAATTGGCCGCCTCAAAGCGCACAAGGAGCGCCGCAAAGCCGAAGGCGCGGACATGACGATCGTGATCGCCGGCTGCGTCGCGCAAGCCGAGGGTGAAGAGATCATTCGCCGCGCGCCGGTCGTCGATTTCGTCGTCGGCCCGCAATCCTATCATCAGCTGCCCGAGCTGATCGCCCGCACCGCGCGCGCCACGGGCGATCGCATCGCGGCGGACTTTGAGCCGATGGCGAAGTTCGATGCGTTGCCGCCGCGCGGGCGCCAGGGCGTCGCCGCGTTCCTCTCGGTGCAGGAAGGCTGCGACAAGTTCTGCACGTTCTGCGTCGTGCCCTACACGCGTGGCGCGGAATATTCGCGCTCGCTGGAAGAGATCGTCGCCGAAGCACGTGGGCTCGCGGATCAAGGCGTGCGCGAAATCACGCTGCTTGGGCAGAACGTAAATGCGTGGGCGGCGGGCGACGCGCGTTTCACGGATCTGTTGCGCGCGCTGGCTAAGATCGATGGCGTAGCGCGTCTGCGGTACACGACCTCGCACCCAAACGACATGAGCGATGATCTCATCGCGCTGCATGGCGATGAGGAAAAGCTGATGCCGTATCTGCACCTGCCAGTGCAGGCGGGGTCGGACCGCATCCTGCGCGCTATGAACCGCAAGCATCGCGCGGAGGACTATCTGCGCATAGTCGACAAGCTGCGCGCCGCGCGGCCCGACATCGCGCTCTCGACGGATCTTATTGTCGGCTTTCCGGGCGAAGACGCGCGCGCGTTCGAAGAAACGCTGAAACTCGTCGAGACGGTGACATTCGCGGGCGCGTTCTCGTTCAAATATTCGCGCCGCCCCGGCACGCCCGCCGCGTCGATGCCGCGACAGGTGGAAGAGGCCGAGATGGACGAGCGCTTGCAACGCTTGCAGGCCGTGCTCTTCCGCCAGCAGCGCGCGTTCAACGAAAGCCAAATCGGCCGAACCTTGCCGGTACTTGTGGAGCGGGCAGGGCGCCGCCCTGGCCAGATGCATGGCCGCTCGCCGTATCTGCAGGCCGTGCATTTCGATGCGCCAGCCTCGCTCGTGGGGCAAATCGTTGACGTGCGCATCGAAGGCGCATCGCAGAACTCGCTGACGGGCGCGCGTCTTGCGATGGAGGCGGCGTGACCGCGGCATCCAAAACGGACGAGGTTACGCGCGTTGTCGCGATCGCGGATGCTGGGTTGGCGCAACAAGTGTTCGGCCCGCTGCACCGCCATCTCGCGCACATCCAGGAATCGTTCCGCGATCCCGATGCGCCGCGCAACAAGCCGGCGTACCGGCTGACGCTGGATGCGCATGGGGATCAGGTCACGATCCGCGCAACCGGTGAGGCCGACGCAACGCGCGCCGCCGCGATCCTCGAAACGCTGGTGCAGCTCGCGCGGCAGAAGGGCCGTGTGCGCGAAGGCGATGTGCTCGCCGCGATCGCTTTCTCCGAAGGCGTGACGGCGCCGGGGCCGATGTCGCTGCCGCAACTCGGCGGGCTTACGCTGCGCACGCCGCGCCAAGTGCACTACGTCGAGGCGCTGCGTGATGAGCGCATCGATCTGGTGTTCGGCGTTGGGCCTGCGGGTACGGGCAAGACATTCCTCGCCGTCGCCGCAGCCGTCGAGGCGATGAAAGCGGGGCGCTTTGAGCGCATCGTGGTGACGCGCCCCGCGGTCGAGGCGGGTGAAAAGCTAGGCTATCTGCCGGGCGATTTCGAAGAGAAGGTCGATCCCTATTTCGCGCCGATCTGGGACGCGTTCCGCAGCCAGATGGGCGAGGGCGATCTGAAGAATCGCCGCGAGCGCAAGCAGATCGAGGTCGCGCCGATCGCGTTCATGCGCGGGCGCACGCTGGCGAACGCGTTTGTCATCGTCGACGAAGCGCAGAACGCGACGATGCTGCAGATGAAGATGGTGCTGACGCGCCTTGGTGAAGGCTCGCGCATGGTCGTCACCGGCGATCCGTCGCAGATCGACCTAGCCGATACGCGCGGCTCCGGGCTTTCCCACGCGCTGCGCATTCTGGACGATGTGCCGGGCGTGGAGATCATCCACTTCGCGGCGCAGGATGTTGTTCGTCACCGCATGGTCGCGCGCATCATCGAGGCGTATGATCGGGACGAGAAGCGCCGTGGCTAAGCTGCGCATCGACATATCGGCGCAGCACGCAGCATGGCGTGGGCGCCAAGCCGCCGCCCGGCGCGCGCTGGCGGCGGCGGCCGCTGCCGAAGGCAAAGCCGGTGCGGTTTCGCTTTTGCTTGGCGATGACGCCGCGCTCCGCGTGCTTAACCAAGCATGGCGCGGCAAGGATAAGCCCACCAACGTGCTTTCGTTTCCAGCGCCCCAAGGGCAGGGCGATCAGCTTGGAGATATCGCGCTCGCGGCCGAAACGGTGGCGGCTGAAGCTGCCGAACAGGGCAAAACCTTCGAAGCCCACATGGCTCACCTGCTTGTGCACGGCTTCTTGCATCTCTTGGGCTACGATCACGAACAGGACGACGAAGCGGACCGGATGGAGACGCGCGAACGCGCTATCCTTGCGGATCTCGGCTTTGCCGATCCTTATGCGGAGACGAGGTCGCCATGACCGTTATTGAGCCGGCAGCCGAGCCAGCTGACCCGCCTTTGCCTAAGCGTGCGAGTTTCCTCCGAAACCTCGCACGCCGCCTCTTGCGCGCCCTCGGCGGCGCCGGCGCCGATGTCGCCGAAGAGCTGAACGCCCGCGAAGAGCGCGGCGAGACCATCGCGGTCGCGCAGAAGGACATGATCCTGAAGGCCGCGCGCTTCGATATGCTGAGAGTGTACGATGTGATGCGCCCGCGAGCGGACATCATCGCGATCGAAGCGTCCGCCACGCTCGGCGAAGCGATGCGCGCATTTTCCGAAAGCCAGCATTCGCGCCTGCCGATCTATCGCGACACGCTGGACGATCCGCTCGGCCTCATACATGTGCGCGATTTGCTCACGCTGCTTGCGCCGAACGACGAAGGCGAGCCGGGCGCAAAATATTCCGATCGCGTGCTGACGCGGATCAAGCGCGACGTTCTGTGCGTGCCGCCTTCGATGAAGCTTTCGGCGCTGTTCCTCAAGATGCAGTCCAGCCGCTCGCATCTTGCACTCGTGATCGATGAATATGGCGGCACCGACGGCCTCATTTCGATGGAAGACATGGTCGAGCAGATCGTCGGTGAGATCGACGATGAGCACGACGATGAAGCCGCGCTCATCCAGGCGCGCGCCGGCGGCGCGTTCGATGCCGATGGGCGCGCTTCGCTCGCGTCGCTCGCCGCAGCGCTCGGCGCGCCGGTTGAGCTGCCCGATCACGAAGATGAATTCGATACGCTTGCCGGGCTTGCGGTGGCGCTCGCCGGGCGCGTGCCGCAGCGCGGCGAAATTTTGCATCACCCAGGCGGCTTCGATCTGGAGGTGATCGACGGGGACGCGCGGCGCGTAAAGCGTTTGCGCGTCAAGCGGGCCGAGGCGCCGGGAGCTTCGCCGCCTGCTGCTGCGTAGCGTTGATTTGACCGCTTGACCTGAAGCGCGGCGAGCGCTCCAACACGCCGTTCGCACCAGAGAAGGGGAGGAGCGCGCGCGTGGCTGACGCCGAGCCGAGGCTTTCCCGAATCGAAACCTGGTTCGCGGCGCTCACGAAGTGGCGCGCTGCGGGCGCATCGGTGGTTGCGGGCGGCGTCGCTGCGCTCGGCTATGCGCCGCTCCACGTGTTTCCAGCTTACGTGCTTGGCGTCGTTGCACTGGTGTGGCTGCTCGATGCGGCGCGCCATCAACCGAAGCGTACGCAATCTTTCTTTTGGCGTGGCTGGTTGTGGGGCCTCGGGCACTTTCTCGTCGGCATGTACTGGATCGCATCGCCCTTCATGGTCGATCCGGATTCGTACGGGTTGCTCTGGGCGATTCCGTGCACGCTTTTGTTCGCGGGCGGACTCGCGCTGTTTTTCGGCGCAGGCGCCGCGCTCGCCGCACCGTTTTGGACGGCCGACCTGCGGCGCATCGCGGTGATCGCGGTTGCGCTCGGCGTCACGGAATACGCGCGCGGCCATGTGTTCACGGGCTTTCCGTGGAACTTGCCTGGCTATGTGTGGCCGGCGGGCGGGCCGGTGTCGCAAGTCGCCGCGTTCGTTGGCATTTACGGATTGAGCGTGCTGACGCTCTTCGTATCCGCCGCGCCCGCCGCGATCGCGGACGGAGAAGCGCCGGCGGGGCGGCGTTTTGCGCCGGTGATCGTTGCTGCGCTGCTCGTCGGTCTCGTTTGGGGCGCCGGCGCCAACCGGCTGACGCGCTTGCCCTATGTTGCGCCCGGCGAGACGCCGGTGGTGCGCGTCGCCGATTCTGGATTGGGCCAGGCCGAGAAGTGGACGTACCGCACCGATCAGGAATGGCGCGTGCTCGCGCGCTATCTGCAAACCACCGGCACGCAGGATGAGAGCAGCGCGCAGATTGTCGTGTGGCCCGAAGGCGCGATCCCGACGATCAATTTCTTCCTGCTTGAAAACCCAGCGTTCCTCGATGCGATCGGCCGCGGGCTTGGCGATCGCGCGCTGATCGCCGGTTTCACGCGCCGCCAGCGCGCGGGAGAGGGCGTTGTCTATTTCAATTCCGCCGCGGTGATCGATGGCGTCGCGGGCGCGCCGCGCGTCAGCCAGATTTATGACAAGCATCACCTCGTGCCGTTCGGCGAATACATTCCGTTCTGGCCGTTCGTGTCGCGAGTCGCGGCGATGCTCGCGTCTGTCGGTCTGCCGCTCGAGATCGCGCCGCTGCAGCAGATTGGTGAAGGCTTCGCCGCCGGCGCGGAGCCAACGCGCCTCGTCGTCCCCGAAGCGCCGACGGCCGTGGTGCTGATCTGCTACGAGGCGATCTTTCCCGGCATGACGCCGCGCGGCGCCGAGCGGCCGGGCTGGATCGTGAATGTCACGAACGACGCATGGTTCGGCGAAGGCTCCGGCCCCTGGCAGCACTTCAACATCGCGCGCTATCGCGCCATCGAAGAGGGGCTGCCCTTGGTTCGCGCTGCGTCAGGCGGCGTTTCGGCGATCGTCGATCCCTATGGCCGGCCGGTACGTGCGACGCACCGACGCGGCGGATTTGCGGAAGCGCAATTGCCTGCCGCGCTGCCCGATACCATATACGCGACCTGGGGGTTCGTGTTGACGCCGCTTGTCTTTCTGCTCATTGCGGCGCTGCGTTTCGCGCCCTCCGGGGCGCCGGCCCGAGGTCTCCGTTCATGAATGACGAACGCATCGCCAACGCTGTTGACCGCCGCCTCGGGCAGCGTGTCCGCGCGCGGCGTCTCGAGATTTCGATGAGCCAGGAAAAGCTCGCCGATCTTTTGGGCGTGACGTTCCAGCAAGTTCAAAAATACGAAAAGGGCATCAACCGCATCGCAGCGAGCCGGCTGTTCGATATCGCGGCCGCGCTCGATGTGCCGATCTCTGCGTTCTTCGATGGGCTCTCGCCGATGCGCGCGCCTGGCGGCGTTTCGGAGAACCCCTCCGAGAGCTTCGTGCATGACGTGCTCGCCACGCCCGAAGGCCTGCAATTGGTGTCGCTGTTCGCGGCGATCGAAAGCCCCCGCGTACGCAAGCGCGTCGTTGAGCTCGTGCGCGCGATCGCCGAGGAAAACGCGGCCCCGAAAGAGGAATAGCCGCGCCATTGCGCCGAGTTGCGCCGGGTAAGGCGCGGCGCTAGACCACGCGCGCCCGCTTTCAGGAGTTCGCGCATGGCCCGCAAGAAGATCGCCCTCATCGGTTCCGGCATGATCGGAGGCACGCTCGCGCACGTGGCCGCGCGCGAAGAGTTGGGCGACGTGACGATGTTCGACATCGCCGAGGGTCTCCCGCAGGGCAAAGGGCTCGATATCGCCGAAGCCGCGCCGGTGTTCGGCAAGGACAGCAAGCTCAAGGGCGTCAACGATTACGCCGGCATCGCGGGCGCGGATGTCGCGATCGTCACCGCGGGCGTGCCGCGTAAGCCTGGCATGAGCCGCGACGATCTACTCGGCATCAATCTCAAAGTCATGAAGGCGGTGGGCGAGGGGCTCAAGGCGCACGCGCCGAACGCGTTCGTGATCTGCATCACCAATCCGCTCGATGCGATGGTGTGGGCGCTGCAGCAATTCTCCGGCTTCAAGACCAACAAAGTCATCGGCATGGCGGGCGTCTTGGATAGCGCGCGCTTCCGCTTCTTCCTCTCCGAGAAGCTCGGCGTTTCGGTAGAAGACGTGCATGCATGGACGCTCGGCGGCCACGGCGACGATATGGTGCCGATGGTGCGTTACTCGACGGTCGGCGGCCTGCCGCTGCCGGTGCTCGTACAGCAAGGCGCGCTTTCGCAAGCCGATCTCGACGCCATCGTTGATCGTACGCGCAAGGGCGGCGCGGAAATCGTGAACTTGTTGAAGACAGGCTCTGCGTATTACGCGCCGGCGGAAAGCGCGATCGCGATGGCCAAGAGCTATCTGCTCGATAAGAAGCGCGTGCTGCCGTGCGCGGCGCATCTCACCGGACAATACGGTGTGAGCGACCTATATGTCGGCGTGCCGATCGTGATCGGCGCCGGCGGCGTCGAGAAGATCATCGAATTCCCGATGGACGATGCCGAGAAGGCGATGTTCGCCAAGAGCACCGAGGCTGTGCGCGGCCTCGTGAAAGCGTGCAAGGAAATCGATCCAAGCCTCGCTTAAGCCCGCTCGTCCTTCGGGCTTTCCATCACGATGTAGCTCACGATCGTGCTGACTTGCGGCAGCGCGCCGAGCACTTCTGTGTGGAAGTGTTTGTAGGCGTGTAGATCGCGCGCCTCGATGCGCAGGATGTATTCGATGGTGCCCGTTACGTTGTGGCACTCGCGCACTTCCGGCGCGCGCGTGATCGCGGCTTCGAACGCGCGCTGATCCTGCTTGGTGTGCTTCGAGAGGCCGACCGTGATGTAGGCGATGAAGCCGACATCCATCGCGTCCGGATTCACGATCGCGCGGTAGCCGGCGATCACGCCGGCGCGCTCCATTTGCTGGACGCGCCGGAGGCACGCGGAGGGGGAGAGCCCGACGCGGCCCGCCAGGTCGAGGTTGCTGATCCGGCCATCGCGTTGCAGCTCGCGCAATATTCGGTGGTCGAGATCGTCCAGAGCCGTCATTTGTTGCGAAGGGAGCGCCGCCGCGCCTCAGAACGCAAGCACATTCGGCCCTGCGGCGCGTAATGTTGCGCCAATGAGCCAAGAACTGATCCTCGCGCTGACCGGCTTTGCGTTCGTCTCCTCGATCACGCCGGGGCCGAACAATCTGATGCTGATGACATCCGGGGCCAATTTCGGCTTCGCACGGACGATCCCGCATCTCCTCGGCGTCTCGATCGGCTTTACGGCGATGATCGTGCTGGTCGGGGCAGGGCTCGCGCAGCTGTTCGCGGCGTTCCCGACGCTGCACCTCGTGCTCAAGGTTCTGAGCGCGGTCTATCTCCTTTATCTCGCGTGGAAGATCGCGACAGCCCCGCCGCCGGATGCTGAAGGCAAAGCGCAGGGCGAGCCGATGACGTTCGTGCAGGCCGCGCTCTTCCAGTGGGTGAACCCGAAGGCGTGGACGATGGCGCTCACCGCCGTCACCGTTTACGCGCCGAGCGGCGCCGACGCGCAGGCTGCGTGGTGGGCGCTTGCGATCATCGCGCTCGTGTTCGGCGCCGTGAACCTGCCGAGCGTCGGCGCATGGACGATGCTCGGCGTGCAGATGAAGCGCTTCCTCTCCGCGCCGCGCGCGCTGCGCGTGTTTAATGTGACGATGGGCGTTCTGCTGGTGGCGAGTTTGTATCCGGTGCTCATCCACTAGCGCTCAAAATTTCGCGCCCACCGCTTTGCAAAGGAACGTCATCACGGGCGCTGCGTCCGCATAGGCCTTCGCCACATCGTTTACGAAGCCGGGCTTGCTTGCGTCGTCTTCGCTGCTCTCGTGGCCGACGAAGAAGCTCTTGCGTTTGATGTCTTCGATCATCGGGTGATCGGGCGCAAAACCGCGCGGCGGCTTGGCGAGACTTTCTATGTCCCGCAGGCCGCCATAGGCGCGCTTGATGCTTGCCGCGTCCCGCGCCTTTTTCCATTCGGCGGGCTTTTCAGCGATCCGCGTGCGCACGGCGGAGAGGGCGGGCGGCTCGGGCATGTACATGCCGCCGCCGTAGAACACGTCGCCTGGCGCGATGTGCAGGTAGAAACCCGGAGCGCGGAAGTCATTGTATTGCAGGTGCCGGAATTGAAGCCCGGCGTTAGTCTTGTAGGGCGTCTTGTCCTTCGAAAAGCGCGTGTCGCGATAGATACGGAACATCGAGCCGCCGTTCGGGCGCGGGTCGCATTTGAAGTGCGGGCTCACTTTCTGGAGCTTCGGCGCCAGCGCGATGATGAAATCCTGCAGCGGCGCGACGACGACGGTTTTGTACCGGTCTTTGTTCTTCTCGAACCACGCGCGCTCGTTGTTCTTCTTCAGGTCGCGGAAGAACTTGAAGAAGTCCTTGTTGAAGCCATCGAACGCCATGCTCGGTCCCGTAAGTCGCGGTGCGCTGTAACCTGGGCCAGCGCACGGGCGTAGTCGAGAAGGGTGGAGATCAAATCGATGGTTCGCAAACTTCTGACGGCGCTTGCCTTCCTGGCCACGGCCTTTTCCGTAACCGCAGCGCCGGCGGCGGCGTTCGAACGTGGCCCGGCCATCGGCGCTGCGGCGCCGGATGTCACGGGCGCCGATCAGGCCGGGATCAGCCGGACACGCGCGAGTCTTTCCGGCGAGAACGGGCTGGTGCTTGTGTTTGCGCGGTCGGCCGACTGGTGCCCGTACTGCCAGCGCCAACTCATCGGGCTTGAAGGCGTGCGCGCCGCCATCGAACAGCGGGGCTGGCGCGTGGCGGCGGTCACGACAGACGATGTGTCCAAGCTCGCACGCTTTGCGCAGCGGCGCAGCATCGGCTTTCCTTTGATCTCGGACGAGGACTCTAGCGTCATCCGCGCATTCGACCTGATCGATCCCGCGTTTCCGCCGGGCCACCGTGCCCATGGCGTGCCGACGCCGTCGATCTTCTTCATCCGCGCAGACGGTACGGTGGCGGCCAAACTCGGGGATGACGACTACCGGGTCCGTCCCGCGCCCGAGGTTGTCGTCGCAACGCTGGATCAGGTCTCGCGCTAACGGCGCGCGCGCATTTCTGTCGAATTGCGGCGGCGCCGCGCGTCATCGTTCGCTAGTGGGAGCGGACGGAGGCGCTGATGATGCGAGCTGGATTTGTGGTTGCGGTGCTGCTTGTCGCGGCGGTGCGACCAGACGCCCAGGAAACGCGACGAACGGCAGGCCCTTCGCGACCAGCCGCCCCAATTTCGACCCAGGCTGAGCCGACCACCATCGACAACGCAGAATGGCTCACCGGCCGATGGACGGGCGAGGGGCTGGGCGGCGTGATGGAGGAAGTTTGGTCGCCGCCGCGGGGCGGACAGATGGTGGGGCACTTCGCGCTGTATCGTGATGGCGCGCCCGCCTTCTACGAGCTGATGCTGATCGACGTCGTGGCCGGTGGGCTGCGGATGCGCGTGAAGCACGTCAACCCCGATGGCACGGCCTGGGAAGACAAGGATGACTGGACGACGTTCGATCCAGTGTCCGCCGCGCCGATGACCTCCGAATGGGGCGCGGTGCAATGGGATGCGCTCTCGCTGACGCAAACCGGGCCGGACACGATGGTTGGCGCGATCCGCATCCGGGAACGGGACGGCTCGGTGCAGGAGCACGCACTGACGTTCCGCCGCGATCCGCGCTAGCGGGCCGGCAGACGCGAGGAGACGGGGATGCGTAATTGGATGTTCGGCGCGCTTTTGGCCGCGGCGTTGGCCGCGCCCAGCGCTGGCGTTGTGGCGTGGGAGAGCGGCGCGGGCGTCGAAGCCCGGAGCGCCATCGCGCGCGTGCTGCACGGCAATCTGCAAACCGCGCACGCCGCGCTCGGCGGCTTCAACACGAAATTCGGCGACCATTCGATGATGGCGCAGTTCGAGCCGCCCGCGCCGGCATTTGCGCCGCCGCATCTGGAGGGGCTCGATATTCCGCCGCCGCCGGACGCGCCCAATCCTTATGTGTTCGCAGATCTTGGCGAGCGCGAAGCGCTGCGCGCGCAGATCGAGGCGGCCAGCGAAGTGCGCCGTTCGCGCGATGACCTCGCCGAGGAAATCCGCGCCGAGGTGCGTGAGGAAGTCTGCAAGGAGCTGGCGCGCGCGGCCGAAGCGCGGGCGGAAGCCGCCCGCACCGTCGCCGAGGCGCACGCCCATGCGCAGATCGCGCACCAATTGGCGGCCGAAGCGCGCGCTGCCGCACGCGACGCGATGGAGCGCGAACGCGCGCGGGAAGCCGAGCGGGCTATGGGCGGACGCGCCGTCGCGCTCTAAAAGAGGGCCATGCTTGGCCCGACGCTTGAAACCGAACGACTGATCCTGCGTCCGCCGACTGCGGACGATATCGAGCCCTATTGCGCCTACATGGCGCATGAGAGCACGCGCTTCATCGGCGGGCCGCAATTGCGGCCGGTCGCGTGGCGCGGGCTCGCGTCGATCATCGGCGCATGGTCCCTCTCCGGGCACTCGATGTTTTCGTGGATCGAAAAAGACACGGGCCGTTGGATCGGGCGCGGCGGGCCGTGGAAGCCCGATGGTTGGCCGGGCGCGGAAGTAGGGTGGGGCGTGATCCCGGAAGCGACGCGCAAGGGCTATGCGCGCGAAGCGGCGACTGCGGCGATCGATTGGGCGTTCGATGCGCTGGGCTGGACCGATGTCATTCATTGCATCGATCCGAAGAACGATGCGTCGATCGCGGTGGCGAAGAGTCTCGGCTCTGATCTGGTGCGCACGAACGTCGCTGCGCCCGCGCCATTCGATGTGACGTGGGATCTGTACGGCCAGACGCGCGAACAATGGCGCGCGCGCCAAAAGCGTTGATGTCGCGATGACGACGCTCGAAACCGAGAGATTGCTGCTGCGGCAATGGCGCGAGAGCGACCTCGACGATTTCGCCGCGATGATGGGCGAGCAGGAGGTCGCGCGGTTTCTGACGTCCGATCGCCGCCCGCTCGATCGCATTGCGTCGTGGCGGCAGATGGCGGTTTTCGCAGGACATTGGGCGCTCAAGGGCTATGGGCTCTTCGTGTGCGAGGAAAAAGCGACGGGTGCGTTTGTGGGCCGCGTCGGGCCGTGGCGGCCGGAAGGTTGGTACGGCTTCGAGATCGGCTGGGGCTTGTCGCGCCGCGCGTGGGGCAAGGGCTATGCGACGGAAGCTGCGCGTGCGTCGGCGCGCTGGGCGTTCGAAGCGTTCGATCTGCCGGAGATCGTCAGCGTGATTCACGTCGACAACAAAGCCTCGCAGCGTGTGGCGCAGCGGCTTGGCATGGCGCCGGGTCCGGCGATGCTGCACGCTGGGATGCCGCACAGCGTCTGGCGCGTATCGCGCAGCGCGTTCGTCAGTTGAGCGCGGGTTCAGGCGCAATTTCCTCCAAAGGCCTTGCTGCGGTTTCAGGTAAGAACAGCAGCATCGGCAGCACGCCGAACGGCGCGATGAACGCGAGCGCCACGATCGCGGGACCGTGTCCGCCAAGCGGGCCGTAGAGCGTGCTTTCAAGCGCAAGGCCGCCGAGCGCGGCGAACGTGCCGAACACGGTGCGCGCGGCGGTGGCGGTGGCGCGATACGAGGTCGGGAAAAGCTCGCTGCCGATGCCGGCGAGGGTTACGTCCGCCGCAAAGTAGAAGAAGAGCCCGAGTGACCAGGCGGGCGCGATCCAAAGGCCGCTTGGCCCAAGAAAGACGCACGCAAGCACGAGCGGTGAGACGAGCATCGTGACGAAGAGAACGCGCTTTCGCCCAAAGCGATCGGACAAGCGGCCCGCCAGGAAATACCCCGCAATCGAAACGCCGCCGCCGATGAAATACAGCATGCTCACCCCGCCGGGCGTGAACCCGCGCTCTTCCTGCAAAAACTTCGACACCAGCGTCAGCGCAGGCGTCAGCCCGAGCGTGAACGGCAGCGTCGTCGCGACCAGCGCGAGGAAACGGCCGGGATAGGCCCGCACGAGCGAGACGAACGGGGCCGCACGCGCCGCGAGCGTTTCGCGCTGCTGCGCAAAGCGCGCCGTTTCCGGCAAGCCGCGGCGCGCCAGCACAAGCAAAGCGAGCCCCGCGCCGCCGAGCACGTAGAATGCACGCCATCCGCCGGGCAGAATATCGACGGCGCTGTAGAGCAGCGCCGCGAGCCCGTAGCCGAACGCGCCCAGCGCGGCGAGCCGCGCGAACGCCCAGCCGCGCCGGCCGGCGGAAAATTCTTCCGCGATCACGACAAAGCAGAGCATCTCCTCGGCGTAGGCAAAGCAGCGCGCCAACGATTGCAGCGCCAGAAATTGCCACGGCGCCTGCACGAACGCGGTGCCGACAGTGGCGAGCGTCATGCCCGCGAGCGTGAACAAGAGCAGCCGCCGGCGCCCGACCACGTCGGCCATGTAGGCGAGCGGGAAGGCGAGCAACACGCCGAGCCGCACGATGCCCGAATAGAGACCGACCTCTTCTTCGGCGATGCCGAGCCCGTGCTGAATTTGCGGCAGCGCCAGCGAGAAGACGCCGAGATCATAGTGGTTGATCAGCAGCGCCGAGCCGACGAGCAGCAGGAGCAGGCGGTGTTGGCGCGTGAGAGGCTCGGTCATGTCCCGCGAACCTTGCACGCGGCGGCGCATGCGTCCCGCCTTCTGCGCCAAGCTGCGCCGCGCATGCGCGAGCGGTCGCGCGAGCGCTTGGCGCTTCGCGAGTGGCGCCCCGGAGGGGCCGGGACGCGCGGCCCCGCGCGTCGGGTTGAAAATGGGGAGGGGTTTGCGACTTGGCCCTGTGCCCCGGATCCGCGCGCTGCGCTGTCCGGGCAGCTTTGGGTGGGTTGGCGCATTGCGATGGCGCCGTTACAGCCAGCCCGCTTCCCTAAGGGCGCGGACGTTGTTGCGGGCGACGGGGGCTTCGGCGTTGTCCTTCAGCACCAGCACCACTTTGCCGGCGTCGCGGCGGACGTTGGCGACGCCGTCTTTTGCGACCCACCAGGAGCGGTGGGTTTGCAGGCCCTCGATGCCGTCCAGTTCGCCGATCGCGTCGGTGAGGCGCATCAGGATGAGGTCCTGGCCCTTCGAGGTGTGGAGCCGGAGGTAATGGTCCTCGGCCTCCACCGCGTAGAGCGCGCCGCCGCGCAGCTTGAGCGGCAGCCGGTCGAGGAAGCGCGGCGGCGTTGGACCCGCGACGGTCGCCCGGGTGCGCGCGACAGCGATCAGGAAAAATAGCGCAGTCATCGCCAGCGAGATCACCAGCACCGGCACGAGCAGCTGCAGGTAGCTATCGATCCCCAGCCGGTCGTGGAACATCGCTCCCGACAGAAGCCAGATCAGCGCCGTGCCCGGGACCGCAACGCCCATCGCCGTCAGCGCTGCGCCCAACACCACGTTGTTGTCGTCCCGTAGGAAGCGGCGCGTGCCGGCGCGCACGAGTTGGCCCATCAGCGCGCCGACATTCATCGCGACGATCCAGTAGGCGAGCCGGCTGAAGAGCGAGGCTTCGCCGGTGTGGAAAGCGCCCGCGAGCGCCATGAAAAGGCCCGCCGCCGACGCAACGCCAAAATAGAGCGCCCAGGAGCGCCAAGCCTCGCCCGCATTTGACGCTTCGCCAAAGGCGCCGCGACCCAATTCGCGTTTCAGATCGAACTCTTCACGCATCCGGCCGCGCGCTCCCCGCCCGGCGATGCGATGCCGGTTTCGACAAGCGCTTCCATCGCGTGAAGCGCCCCCCAAAGTCCAGCCGAGGAACAGTCCATGAGCATCGAAACCCAGCCGGAAGAGGCCCGCCTGAGCGCCCGGCGCCTGTGGATCAATCTGGCGATCTGGGGCGTGATCCTCGGCGTGCTGGCGGTCGTGCTCGGGCCGTTGCTGCGCCCGCTTGCCTCGGAGATCGCCGCTGGCCGCATCCAAGCGCATGCGCCGGACACGGCGTTGTTCCTGGCGCAGAAGCTGCCGATCAAGGTCCATATCACGGCGGCGGTGGCCGCGTTCCTGATCGGGCTCGTGATGCTCGCGCGCCCCAAGGGCGACCGGTTGCACAAGATGATCGGCTGGGGCTGGGTCGTGGCGATGCTGACGACGGCGCTCTCGAGCCTCTTCATCACCGGCATCAACGGAGATTTCTATTCCTTCATCCACCTCATCTCGGGCTGGACGCTGATCGCGCTGCCGATGGCGATCTACCTCGTGCGGCAAGGCAAGGTCCGCCAGCACGCGCAAACGATGGTCGGCCTTTTCATCGGCGGCATGCTGATCGCCGGCGGGCTGACGTTCCTGCCGGGGCGGCTGATGTTCGAGATGTTTTTT
>CAZMCA010000073.1:0-15464 GCA_964564595.1 uncultured Caulobacteraceae bacterium | reverse complement strand
CGACGCACATCGCCGTCTTGCCCATGCCGGCGCCGCCGTACTCCTCCTGGATCGTCAGCCCGAACACGCCGAGATCGCCCATCTCCTTGACGATTTCGATCGGGATAAGCTTGTCCTGCAAGTGCCATTGGTGCGCGTGGGGCACGATCTTATCGTCCGCGAATTTGCGGAACTGATCGCGGATCATCTCGAAATCTTCGTCGAGCCCGGTGCGTTCGAGCGTGGCTTTGCCGAGCGCGTTGTGAAGGTGCGCGGCGAGCGCGTTCTTTTTCGCTTGATCGACCGTGAGGCGCACCGGCGGCGCATCGACGCCGAAATCGGCAGGGCGGATCATCTCGACTTGCGTCATCAGCACGCCGCCGGCGAGCTGCGCGGAATATTCGGCAGCGACGAGTTCGGCGAGCAGCGCTTCGACTTCACCGAACTGGCCCGCCGCATCGAGGCGGCGCGCCCAATCGGCGACTTGGCGGAGCGCTTCAGCGTAGGTCGCGACCCAACCGAAGCCGTGCACGAGGTGCTGCTCGGCGTCGATCTTCTTGCGATCCACCTTGCCGCCGGGCGCGACGAGCGCGCGGACGGCCGATTGCGCGGCGGCGCTGTAGGCGGCGGCGTCTTGCGCGACGCGCTCCAGGGTCGCCAGCAGGCTCATGCTTTCCTCGTTCTCGTGCGTTTGCGATGCTCGCCCGCTCTACCAGATTTCGCAGTTGCGAGAAGACGCCGCCATGCCGCGCAAGGACGCTCCCTCCGATTTGCCCAAACTCGCCGCGCCAGCGCAGCGCGCTTTGGCCGGCGCGAAGGTCGGCTCGCTCGCGGCGCTTGCGAAGAAGCGCGAGGCGGAGGTCGCAGCGCTGCACGGGATGGGACCGAACGCGCTGGCGACGCTGAAAGCGGCGCTCAAGGCCAAGGGCCTCTCGTTCAAGGGCTGACATTACTAAAGCATAGGCTTGACTATTGGCTAGGCGAGCCATACTAAAGCGTATGCTTGAGTATCAGCCCATCGATGGCCTCTTCCGGGCCCTCGCCGAACCCGCCCGCCGGGCTATCGTCGAGCGGCTCTCGGCTGGGCCGGCCAGCGTTTCCGATCTGGCGGCGCCTCTGCCGATGTCGCTCGCGGCGGTCGTCCAGCACGTGCAGGCGCTCGAAGAGGCCGGCGTGGTGACGACGCAAAAGGTCGGGCGCGTGCGCACCTGTTCGCTCGCGCCCAACGCATTCGACGCGGTGTTCGACTGGCTGACCAAGCACCGGCTGCGCATCGAACAGCGCTTCGACCGCCTCGGCGACGTGCTCGACGAACTCTACCCAGACGATTCCAAGGACGAAGACCAATGACCCTGCTGCACGCCTCTTTCACGATCGAACGCACCTACAAGCATGCGCCTGCGCGCGTCTTTCAGGCGTTTGCTGAGCCGAAGATCAAGGAGCGCTGGTTCAGAGAGAACAACGATCCGGCATCGAATTTCGCGCTCGATTTTCGTGTCGACGGCATGGAGCGCTCGACGTTCCATACGCCGCTTGATGCGCCCTTGCCGGATCACGTGCGGGGCGCGGCGTTCACGAACGCTACGGTGTTTCACGATATCGTCACCAACGAGCGCATCGTGTTTTCGTACCGCATGGCGTGCAACGGCGAGACGATGTCGGTCTCGCTCGCGACCGTTGAGATCACACCGGCGGGCAGCGGATCGCGGCTGACGTATACCGAAAGCGGCGTGTTCTACGCCAATGCGGACGGCCCGGAGATGCGCACTGGCGGCTGGAACGCGCTGCTCGACAAGCTCGGCGCCGAACTCGATCAGCACGCGCTCGCGTAACCTGCTTAGCGATGAAGGAACGAACATGACTGCGCTCCCCACGATGCTGCACGGCAGCTTCACCATCACGCGCACCTACAAGCATCCGCCCGCGAAAGTGTTCGCGGCGCACGCAGACCAAAGCGTGAAGCGGCGCTGGTTCGCGGAAGGCTCCGGTTTCATCGTCGATAGCTATGACCTCGACTTCCGTGTGCGCGGGCGGGAGAGTTGCAGATACCGGCCCGAAGGCGGCCCGCCGATGACGATGGACGCGGTGTACTACGAGATCATCGAGAACCGGCGCATCGTGGTCGCCTACGACATGACGATGGCGGGCGACATTCTCTCGCTCTCTATCGCGTCGACAGAGTTCGAGGCCGAGGGCTCAGGTACGAAGCTGACATTCACCGAGCACGGCATGTATTTCGGCCCGGCCGCCGACCTCGCGGGTCGCGAAGAAGGCACGCGCGACCTTTACGAACGCCTGGCGCAGGAACTCGGCGCTTAAGGTGGGTCGCTCTCCTTTACGTCAAGGAGACGCGGCGCAGCGGCGCACTTGATCTTGCGCAAGCGCAGACGCCACGGTGGCGCCAGCTTAGCTCAAGTCGCCGCCAAAGAGATCCGCCATGACCGACGCCGCCGCTCAGACCCGCCCGAGCGCATCCGGAAAGATAGAGACGTTCGACGTGCTGATCGTCGGCGCTGGGATATCCGGCGTCGGAGGCGCCTATCACCTGCAAACGCAGCGGCCGCAGACGAGCTTCGTCGTGCTTGAGGCGAAAGACACGTTTGGCGGCACGTGGGTCACGCACACCTATCCGGGCATTCGTTCAGACAGTGACCTCTACACATTCGGCTATCGCTTCAAGCCGTGGGTCGGCGCGCCGATCGCGACGGCCGATGAAATTCTGAACTACATGAATGAGGTCATCGACGAGAACGACCTTGGAAAGCACATTCGCTATGGCCACACCATCGAACGTGCGTCCTGGTCGACCAGGGATAAACTCTGGACCGTCGAAGGTGTGCGCAGCGACGGAACGACCTTCAAGATCGCCGCCAACTTCCTTTGGATGTGTCAGGGCTACTACCGGCACAGCGAGGGCTACACGCCCGACTGGCCGGGTATGAACGACTACAAGGGCCGCATCGTTCACCCGCAGACATGGCCGAGCGACCTCGACCTCAAGGGCAAAAACGTGCTGGTGATCGGATCGGGCGCGACGGCGGCGACGCTGGTGCCGGCGATCGCGGGCGACTGCAATCACGTAACTTTGCTGCAGCGCTCGCCGACCTATTTCATCCCTGGGCGCAACGCCAACGACCTGGCCGAGCAACTGCGCGAACTGGAAGTCGATGAAGCGTGGATCCATGAGATCGTGCGCCGCCGGATTCTGCTCGATCAGGCCAATTTTACGAAGCGGTGTTTTGAAGAGCCGGAAGCCGTGCGCGCCGAATTGCTCGGGGCCGTGAAGATGTTCCTAGGCGACGAATACGACATCGGCACGCATTTCACGCCAAGCTACCGCCCTTGGCGCCAGCGCATCGCTTTCATTCCCGATGGCGATCTCTTCCAGGGCATTCGCTCTGGCAAAGCGAGCGTCGTGACCGATGAGATCGAGCGCTTCACGGAAAAAGGCGTAAAGCTAAAATCCGGCGAAGCAATCGAAGCCGACGTCGTCATCACGGCGACGGGCTTCAATCTCAATGTGCTGGGCGACATCATCTTCAAGATCGACGAAAAGCCGCTCGATTTTTCGCAGACTGTCACCTATCGCGGCATGATGTTCACGGGCGTGCCGAACATGATCTGGGTGTTCGGCTATTTCCGTGCGAGTTGGACGCTGCGCGCCGACCTCATTTCCGATTTCGTCGTGCGCCTCCTAGCGCATATGGACGAGAAGAAGGTTAAGCAGGTCGAAGTCGCGTTGCGGCCGGAAGACCACAACATGCCGCTTCTGCCGTGGATCGATCCGGAGAATTTCAATCCGGGTTATCTGATGCGCGGCATGCACCTTTTGCCCAAGCGCGGCGACAAGCCCGAATGGCAACACACCCAGGATTACTGGAACGAGCGCAACATTTTCCCGGCAATCAACCTGGACGACGCGGCGTTCAAGTACAGCTAAGCCGGCAGGCCATTCGCCAAGAAGTGCTCGGCAATCGCGCAGTGCACGGCGACGCCGTGCGCCATCGCGGCTTCGTTGAGCATCATTTTGTTTGAGTGGCACGGGCACGCGGCGCGGAAGTCTTCGCCCTCGGGGCAGACGCCGATGAACATCATCGCGCCCGGAAAGCGTTGCAGCACGTAGGAGAAATCCTCGGCGCCCATGACCGGCGTGTTCTGCAGGCGCCACGCGCCTTGACCAAGTTCGTTCCGGATCGCGACGCCGGCCATCGTCACCGCCGGGCCATCGTTCACCGTCACCGGAAAGCCAGGTTCGATCTCGACGTCCGCTTCGCACAAATGCGCGCGGGCGATGTTTTGCGCGACGCGCTTGATGCCTTCGTGGACAGCTTTGCGCGTTTGCTCCGAAACGGCGCGGATCGTGCCTTTGATGCGCACGTTTTCGGCGATGACGTTATCGGTCGTGCCCGCATTGATCTGCGCGACGGTGACGATCGCGGGATCGAACGCATCGATGCGGCGCGTGACGAAGGCGTTGAGCGCCGTGACGATCTCGCAGGCGACCGGCATCGGATCGGTCGCGAGGTGCGGCATCGAGGCGTGGCCGCCTTTGCCGGTGACGGTGATCCCAAACTTATCGGCGCTCGCCATCATCGTGCCGGCCTTGGCGGACACGACTCCGGGGGGCGCGTTCGGCGTGATGTGCAGGGCGAAACACGCATCGGGCGCGGGATCGTCGAGCAATCCGTCTTCCAGCATAAAGCGGGCGCCGTGATAGCCCTCCTCGCCGGGCTGGAACATGAAGAGGATGCGGCCGGCGATCTGATCGCGGCGCGCGCAGAGGATTTTCGCGGCGCTCACCAGCATAGACGTGTGCGCGTCATGCCCGCAGGCGTGCATCGCGCCTTGGATCTTGGAGCGGAAGTCGAGCGCCGTATCTTCCGGCATCGGCAGCGCATCCATATCGCCCCGGAGCAGCACCGTGCGCCCGGGCTTTGCGCCTTCGAGGATCGCGACCATGCCGGTGCAGCAGCGGCCTTCCTTCAGGCGCAGCGGCAGCCCGGCAAGCGCAGCTTTCACTTTCGCCAGCGTCTTCGGCGTATCTAGCCCGATCTCCGGCTCTTCATGGATGGCGCGCCGCAGCGCGATGGTTTCAGGCTGCAGCGCTTCGGCGGCGGCAAACCAGGACGAAGAAGAGAGCGTATCGGGCATGGCGCGTATCTAAAGCGAAGCGCCCCGCTGTTTCCAGCGGGGCGCGAGAATTTCAGGTCTAGAGCAGATCGCCGCCGCAGGCGCCGGCCGTGGTGCCGGTGGCCTTGAATGCCTTGATGACGTTCCGGCCCGTCGTCCATTTGTGGACTTCGTCAGGCCCATCGACGAGGCGTTGCGAACGGATGTGCGTGTACCAAGCCGCGAGCGGGGTATCGCGCGAATAGCCGAGCGCGCCGTGCAGCTGGATCGCTGTGTCGACCACCTTGTGGACCATGTTCGCGAGGAAGACCTTTGCGATGCCGTTCTCCTGGCGGATGTCCATCTTGTTTTCGGCTTTGTACGCGATGTGCATCAGCATCAGGCGCGCGATGTAGAGCTGGCTGGCGCATTCGGCGAGCATGAACTGGACGGCCTGGCGCTCATCGAGCTTGCGGCCGAACGTCGAGCGGTTGGTCACGTGCTCAGTCGCCATATCGAGCGCGCGCTGCGCCATCGCGACGTTGTGCATGCCGTGCCGCAGGCGGCCATAAGCGAGGCGGTGCTGGCCCATGTTGAAGCCTTGGCCTTCGCCGCCGAGCAAATTTTCGGCCGGCACTTCGAGATTGGTGATCTCGATTTCGGCGTGGCCGCCGCCGAGGATGTGCGAGAGCGGGCCTTCAAGCCCCATCGTCGGGATGTTGCGCTTGATCTTGTAGCCGGGGTTCGGGAGTTCGACGAGGAACGTCGAGAATTGCTGGTGGCGCGGCGCGTCCGGATCGGTCTTCGCCATCACGAGCGCGATGTCGGCGACGCTTGCTGCCGATGAGAACCACTTCTCGCCGTTCAGCACGTAGGCGTCGTTGCCCTTCTTATCGGCGCGCGTTTGCATGCCCGTCGCGTCGGCGCCGGCGGCCTTCTCGGTCATCGAGTAGCAGATGCGTTTTTCGCCGTTCAGCAGCGGCTTCAGGAACTTCTCTTTCTGATAGTCCGTGCCGTGCTCGAGCAACGTCATCATCGTGGCGTCGTCGGGGCCCTGCGTGTTCATCGAGAGCGCGCCGAGATAGCTTTCGCCCAACTCCATCTGCACGAGCGCGTTGGCGAGCGGGCCAAGACCCATGCCGCCATGCTCTTTCGGGATGAAGGGGCACCAGAGCCCCTGCGCGCGCGCCTTGGTGCGCAGCTCGTTCAAGACGGTTTTGTAATCCTCGCCCGCGAGCAGGCGCTTTTCAGCCGGGATGCACTCATCGTGCACCCACGCACGGATGCGCAAACGCAGCGCCTTGGCCTCATCCGGAATTGCAAAATCGATCGCCATCTTCGTCGCTCCTCGCTCTTCGTCTTTCCAGTATGGTGACGCGCGCGGAAGGCGGAGGCAAGCGGCTGACGCTAGGTTGGCTCCCTGGGCTAGCTCATCCAGCGCAGCGTCGTCGGCTCGATAGGGTTGGCGAAGTCGCGGGTTTCTTCGCGGGACTTGGTCCATTCGCGCTTCAGGCGGTGATACCACTTCGCCTGCACGTCGATGTCATCGATCATGAGCATCGTCTTTTGGTAGGCGAGCCCGGTGTTCTGCAGATCGACCATGCGGCCGTCTTGATCGAGGAATTGCTTGAAGCCGGGAATGAGGAACGGCTTCACGACATCCAGAAGCGGCGAATTCTGCCAATATGTGACTTGCGTGATGCGCGTGGAGTTTTCGTTTTCGGGCGTCAGGCACGTCAGCGTGAAGAGGCGGGACGTCGCGTTCTCGACCACTTCCCAGCGAAAGCCCGGCAGCATGAACACGATCTCGGTCGTCACGTCGCCGCCAAACAAGAGCTTGTAAAGCAGCGAGTTTGACGCCGGCTTGTGGCGTGCGATCGCCCAGCCGCGCTCGCGCGGTTCGAAGCGCTTCTCTTTCAGCTTCTTGCCGGTGCTCGGCGGGCGCCACCACCATTGGTTATGCACGTAGGGCACATGCGCCGGGTCCATGAGGCCCACGACAGCGTTGTCCATCGTCGCCGCAAAGATGCGGTCGACCATGAACTTCGGCTTCTCCATGCCGATGCCGAACGCGGGCGGCGCTGGCGGCGCGCCTTCAAAGCGCGGATCGGACGACATGAAGAGGAGAACAATTCCGTTCTCCTCGTGCGTCGGGAAATGGCGCACCTTGATGCGGTTCGCTTCGTAGGGCTGGCCTTCGACGAGCGACGGGATCAGTTTGCACACGCCATCGGCCGCGCCGAAGCGGAAGCCGTGATACGGGCATTCGACCGTGACCTCGCCGCCCTGCTCGACTTGCCGACCCGCCGAGAGCGGCACGGCGCGGTGCGGGCAGATATCCCGCAGCGCGAACGCCTTGCCGTCCGCGCCGCGCCCAAGCAGCACGGGCTCTCCCAGAATTTCACGGCGGAACATCGCGCCAGGCTTCAGCTCGCGCGATGTGACCGCGAAATACCAGAGGTCTCGCAGAAGATCGGTCATTGTTGGGCTGTGTACAGCACCAGCGTGATGCCAAGGAAGCCCGCCGCGGCGGAAGCGGCGATCCCGCCCGCGCACAGCGCGGCGAACACGCCCGACATTGCCCGCGAGCGGCGCTCACGCGCCCCGTTCATCGCCATTCCGGCGAACCGGAGCGCGAGGAGCGAAAAGATGATGATGCCCGCCACCGCCGCGAGGAAGATCAGGACGTTGATCCCGAGAAGCGCCGCGCCGTTCATGCGGCGGCCCTTTCGGGTTCGGCCGGCAGCGCCGCTAGGAACTCGCGCACCGCCGCATCGCCATGCAGCTCGATGAAGCGATCGCCGAGATTGAAGGTGGCGAGCGCCTGGTCGTAGGCGGGCAGCTTTTTCTCGTAGTCCCAGATGAACTTGGCGAGCGTCCATGTGCCGGCGTCGAAGCGCTCCGGGTTGCCGGGGCCAAGGTCTGCGCGGGTTCGGCCGTATTGTGAGAGCGTGCGCATCAGCATGCGGCGCATGCACTTCATGCGCGGCTGCCGCAGGCGGATGACGAGGTCCGCGCGCGGCAGACGGATATCCCACGTCTTCGTCGAGTAATTGCCCTCACTTACCCAGCGATCGCCGCAATGCGCTTCTTCCACGCGCCGGCGAAACTCGGGCGTCGGGCATTCTTGCCAACCGGGATTCCAGTAGAGCGCATCGAGATGGATGACGGGCAGACCGAGCTTGGCGCCGATTGCGCGCGCCAACGTGGACTTGCCCGACGACGAGCAGCCCATGATGACAACGCGCTCAAGCTTTCCGGCCATTACGCACGCCTCAGCGCGCGACGATGGTGACGACGAAGGTCTCTACCGGCGGTTCGTTGCTTTCCCACGGGCGGCGTTTTTCCATACGGATCTCGCCCGCGCCCGCTTCGGTCGCGGCGAACACCGTCACTTCCCAGTGATTGCCGCCGGCAAAGCCCGGCTGGTTTTGAGCCTCGCTCGTGGGCCCGCTGGATTCGCCGACGCGCGTGACGAAGCTCGGCAGCGTCGTCGGCGCCCAGACGTATCCGGCGGTGGGCGTGCCGACGAGTTCGATCGCGAAGCGCTGGCCAACGGGCACGCGCACGACTTGGCCGGCTTGTTCGGCGGTGATGCGGATGGCGATGTCTCCCGGCGTTGGCGCAGGCACGGCCTGGTGTGCGCCGCCCTGCTCGGCGGCTGGCGGCGGCGCGCACGCGGCGAGCGCCAATGAAAGCGCAACGAGGATCGAACGCATGGCCGGCTCCTGGACTGAATCGCGAGTGATCAGTCTAGCCCCTCGGGGCGCGCCCGCCTACCGCGCGCCGGTGGCCATGATCTGCGCGTAGAACCGGCTCATGCGCCCAAGGTTCTCCACACTCAGCCGCTCGCCCGTGCCGTGGATGCGGCCAAGCTCGCTCTGCGGCGCCAGCATCGCCGAAAAGCGATAGACGTTTTCGGCGACGGGCGCGTAGTGGCGCGAATCCGTTGCGCCCAGCACCAGCATCGGCGCGACGGGCGTGCCCGTAGGCGCGGAGACCGCAGCGGCCGAGCGGATCAGCGCGTAGCTATCGCTGTCGGTCGCGGAGACAGGCGAAGGGTTGTTCGGCGTGCCTTCGAACTCGACGGTCACGCCTTCGATGCCGGCGACACTTTCGCGCAAATAGGCGAGCGCGCTTTCCGTCGTGTCGCGCGGGTGGAGGCGTAAGTTCACGACGGCGTGCATCTGTTGGGGAAGCACGTTTTCCTTCGTGCCGCCTTCAAAGATCGTCGGCGCGATGGTGGTGCGCAGCAGCGCGTTCGACGAAGGATCGGCCGTCATCTGGCCGGTGATGACGCCGCCGAACGCCCAACGGTTTGCGATCGCCGCGCGCATCGGCAGCGCAAGTTGCGGCGCGAGCGCCTGCAGCAGCTGGCCGGCGGGCGCGTCATCTTCCAGGTGCGCGGGGAACGGGCGGGCGCGGATCGCGAGAACCGCGCGCGACAGGCGTTCGGCGGCCGTATCGCCTGGCGGCATGGACGAGTGCCCGCCATCGCCGCGCGCGTTGACGCGCACGCTCATGTAGCCCTTTTCCGCCACGCCGATCAGCGCGACGGAGGAGCCCGTCAACGCAAAGCCATCGACGATCGCCATGCCTTCATCGAGCACGAACCAAGCGCGGATGTTGCGCTCGGCCAGCAGCGCGGAGATGGCGGCGGCGCCGCCGCCAAGCGTTTCCTCATCGTGCCCGAACGCGAACATGATGGTGCGGCGGGGCTCAAAGCCCGAGGCGAGCAACGCCTCCATCGCTTCCATCGTCGCGACCAGCGAGCCTTTGTCATCGACGGCGCCGCGGCCATAGACGAAGCCGTCTTGGATGGCGCCTGAGAACGGCGCGGCCTCCCAATCGCCCTCGGTGCCTGCTTCGACGGGCACGACGTCCTGGTGCGCGAGCAACAAGATCGGCGGGAGCGACGCGTCTGTGCCCGGCAGCGTGTAGAGCAAGGAATGTTCGGCCACGACCTCGCGCGTCATCGCAGCGTGGGTGAGCGGATAGGTGCGCGCGAGCCAGAGGTGGAGCGCGGCGAACGCGGCGGGATCTTCCACGACGCCTTCGGAGCGGGAGATGGTTTGAAACCGGATCGCTTCGCCGAGCCGCAAGGCGGCGCGGTCCGCATCGATCTCAGGGGCGGGCGCAAGCTCGGTGGCCGCGGCCTGCGCGGCTGGCGCGCCGATGCTCGCGGTGCGCACGCCGACGATGGCGAGGAAGGCCACGATGAGTGCGCCCACGCCGCCCACGATCCACTTCCACATGCCCCGCCCCCAAAGCTTTCTCGTTGCCGCAACCTTGCGCCGCTTTCCGCTCGCGCCGTCAAGCGCATGAGATGCCGCGCACGGAAGGGCCCATACCCGCTCTTCGAAATCTCCCGTTGCCCGGCAAGCGCTTGCGGGCCATAGTCCGGCCCGCTCCAGGGAGGAAGAATAATGCGTGAAGCCGTGATCGTTTCATACGCCCGCACCGGGCTCGCAAAATCCGGCCGCGGCGGCTTCAACGCCACGCCGGTCATGTCGATGGCGGCGCACGCCGTGAAGCACGCTGTTGACCGCGCGAAGGTCGATAAAGCCGACGTCGAAGACGTGTTCATGGGCAACGTCGCGCATGGCGGCAACAACGTCGCGCGTCTGGCGGGTCTTCTGGCTGGCTTGCCGATCACCACCAGCGGCGTGACCGTCAACCGCTTCTGCTCGTCGGGTCTGCAAACGATCGCGATGGCCGCGAACTACATCCGCCAAGATGGCGCCGATTGCGTTGTCGCCGGCGGCGTCGAGAGCATTTCCATTCCGGGCGGCGGCGGCGGCGCCAACAACGTCGATCCGCGCATCGTGCAAGAATATCCAGCGATCTTCATGCCGATGATCGACACCGCGGATATCGTCGCCGAGCGCTACAAAGTCAGCCGTGAGTACCAAGACGAGTACTCGCTGGAATCGCAGCGCCGCATGGCCGCCGCGCAGCAAGCCGGCAAATTCAAAGACGAAATCGTCCCGATGAAGACCAAGATGAAACAGGTCAACAAAGAGACGAAAGAAGAGAAGATGGTCGACTACACGGTCGATCGCGACGAGTGCAATCGTCCGGACACCAGCGCCGAAGGCCTCGCCAAGCTCGAGCCGGTCAAGGGCCCGGGCAAGTTCATCACGGCCGGCAACGCCTCGCAGCTTTCGGACGGCGCCGCCGCCGTCGTGCTGATGGAAGCGAAGGCTGCCGAGAAGAAGGGCCTTGAGCCGATGGGCCGCTTCATGGGCTGGGCCGTCGCGGGCTGCGCGCCGGACGAAATGGGCATTGGCCCGGTGTTCGCCGTGCCCCGCCTCCTGGAGCGCTTCAACCTCAAGGTTGATGACATCGACATTTGGGAACTGAACGAAGCGTTCGCGAGCCAGTGCCTCTACTCGCGCGACAAGCTCGGCATCGATCCGGCCAAGTACAACGTCAACGGCGGCTCGATCGCCATCGGCCACCCGTTCGGCATGACCGGAGCCCGCCTCACCGGCCACATCCTGCAAGAAGGCAAGCGCCGCAAGGCCAAGTACGGCGTCGTCACGATGTGCATCGGCGGCGGCATGGGCGGCGCGGGTCTGGTCGAGATCTTCTAAGACTTCGGCAGACCACGATATGATGGCGGCGCGGCGAGCAATCGCCGCGCCGCTTTCGTTTTGGGGGCCCTGATGAAACGCATGCTCGGCGCGCTCGCGCTGCTCTCGCTCACCTCGTGCGCGACCACGCCGCGCGAGACGGACTTTTCGTCCTGCCCCGCCTACGCGCCGGCGTTCGAGATCACAGATGCGTTCATGGCCTCGTTCAATCGCGAGGACATTCCCGGCCACGAAGGCACGTTGCACTTCCCGCATGTGCGCATCGCGAGCGGCCAGGTGCTCACGGTGCCGGATCGCGGCACGGATTGGATGGCGCGTTCGTACGCGCGGCTGCACGAACAAGGGTGGCATCACTCCGCATGGGCCGATCGCCGCGTCGTGCAGTGCGGGCCGACGAAAGCGCATTTGCTGACAACCTTCGTGCGCTACCGCGCAGACGGCAGCGAGCTCTCACGCTTCGACTCGCTCTACGTGATCGAGTTCAAGGATGGCTATTGGGGCGTGACGGCGCGCTCTAGCTTTGCGGAGTGACGAACACCGCACGCTCCGCGATCAGCGCATCGATCTCCGCCTCGCTCTTACCCATTTCCGCCAGCACTTCGCGCGTGTGCTCGCCCAGCAGCGGCGACGGGCGATTGAACGGATGCGTCTTGCCGCCGGACGCTCCGTAGCCCGTGACGCCCAGTATGCGGCCGAACTGCTTGTGGTCGAACTGCAGGAAGTAACCGTTGGCCGCGAGCAGCGGATCGACATAGCTATCGTCCGCGCGCCGCGCTTTGACGGCGGAGACGCCTGCCGTACGAAGCGTCGCGGCGATCTCAACGCTCTGCTCCGCAAACGCCGCTGTGAGCGTGTCCGCCACGTCGCCGAAGCGCGGCGCGGTGAGCGCGCCTTTCGGCAACGCAACGCCAAGCGTGCGCTCCAGCGCTTCGACATCGGCCAGCGTTCTGCAATCGATCGCGATCCACCCGTCGGCGCATTGGTAGAAGCGTTTCAGCGCCGCAGTACCGATGCAATCGCGGTCGCCGTCATCGACCTCGGGTGAGCCTGGATACGTTGTGAACGCGCGCGCTTGGTAGAACACGCTCTGGCTGGCGAGGCTGGTGATGACTTCTTGGCCCGCGCCGCTCGCTTCGCGCGCGTGGAGCGCCGCAAGGATTGAGAACGCGGTGACCGCCGCGCTCGCGACGTCGTTCACTGCGATCTGGTGATAGACCGGCTCCTTGCCGTGCCCGCCTTGGCGCTGCTGCAAGCCGCTCTCTGACTGGAGCAACGGATCGAAGCCAGGCCAGGGCGCGCGCTCGCCTTTGCGGCCATATGCCGTGATCGAGCATGAGACGATGCGCGGGTTGAGCGCGCTGACCGCCGGATAGTCGATGCCGAGCCGCGTGCGCACGCCGAGGCGGAAATTGTCGAGCACGACATCGGCGTCTCGCGCCGCCTCTAAGAACAGCGCTTTGCCCTTCTCGTGTTTCAGGTCGAGCGTGAAGGCGCGTTTGCCGCGATTGAACGCGGCGCTGACAAGACCCGACGAGCGGAATGGATCGCCGTCAGCGCCTTCGATCTTCAAAACATCAGCGCCGAGATTGGCGAGGATCGCACCGGCGGATGCGCCGGCGATCACCACGCCCATGTCGAGCACGCGAAAGCCCGTCAGCGGCGGCGTGTCGGCTTGCGCGGGAGCGCTGTTCGCGCGCGCGTCCCATGCAACGTCGCTTGCCGGCTCCAGCCCGTGACGGATCGCGCCGGGCGTGGCGCTGAGTTGCGCGGGCAGGCCCGGCATGTCCGCGTCGCCCACGCGCACGGCGAGTGCGTTCGCCGCGACCGGCTCACTCTTGAACCACGTCTTGTTGTCGCTCACCGCTGCGCACGGGACGCCCGCGGCGCGCATGATCTCCACCCATTCGTCGCGCGTCTTTGCGGCAAACGCGGCGAGGTAGAGCGGCTCATCGCCCATGCCGTCGCCTTCGCGCGGCGCCATGCCGAGCGCGAGGCGCGCATTGTCGATGAAGGGCGGGAAGAGCGACCCGAGGAACAGCCACTTGCCGTCCTTGCACGGGTAGAGGCGATAGTGCGGACCGCCGCCGACGGGGCGCGCCACGGCCTGCGCGGATGCGCCGACATCGCGCGTCGCGCCATTCATCTGCGACACGGTGTCGAGCCCGCTCACGCGCAACGCGCGACCGGCGCCGGTCCGCTTGCGTGCGATGAGCGACGCGGCGATGGAAGCGGCGCCGAGCACGCCCTGCCCGTAGTGCAGCAGCGGCGCGATGAGACACACGGGCTGATCGGCGTAGCTGCCCTGGCGAAACGAAACGGCCGTCATTGCGCTTAGCAGCAGATGCGATGAGAGGGTGAGTTCGCTTTCTTCGCCCGTATGGCCGTAGGGCGGCAACCATGCGCGCACGAGGCCAGGATTGAGCTTGAGGCATGCCGCTTCGTTCAACGGTTGCGCCCCGTCCTCGCCAGGCGTTCCATCGAAGATCGCGACGTCGGCGCCAGCGAGCAGCGCCTCCGCGCGCTTCACATCCGCGGGCTTGGCGAGATCGAGCGCGAGCAGCTTCTTGTTGCGGCCCCACATGCGCGCATCGGGCGGATCGTCCGCCAACGGCGCGTGCACTTTGAGGACCTCGGCGCCGTAATCGGCCAGCAGCATCGCCGCCAGCGATCCCGGCGTTGCGCGCGCGAAATCCAACACCCGCACGCCTGCAAACGCCGTCATTCCGTTCCCGTTCTTCCCTGGCGGGCGGCTTGAGCGGCCCTTGGCGCCATCTTAGAGTAAGCGGGACGCCGCGCGGAAGACGTGGCGCGGCACAAGAATTTCATTGGGGAGGCCCGCGATGGCCGACGGCATGCTCGAACGCGTCCGCGAGGCGCAGGCACGGGCGCATGAACGCGCTTATGGCGAGCCGCTCGAGACGCTCAATCCCGCGCGCGCCGCCGCCTTCCGGGACGATGCGCAATGGCCGTTCTTCGAGCGGTTGCGCCGCGAGAGCCCGGTGCATTTCACGCCGGACAGCAATTACGGCGCGTTCTGGTCGGTCACCAAATATCACGACATCGTGGCGATCGATTCCAACCACGGGGATTTTTCCTCGGCGAGCGGCATCGTGCTGCCCTCCAAGCAAGCGCTGGCCTACACGACCGACCGGCCGAGCGCGCAAAGCTTCATCACGATGGATCCGCCCAAGCACGACGTGCAGCGCAAGACCGTTAGCCCGGCGCTCGCGCCGCCATCGCTCGAGCGCATGGCGCCGCAAATCCGTGAGCGCGCCGGGCTCATTCTGGATTCGCTGCCGATCGGCGAGCCGTTCGACTGGGTCGATCTCGTTTCCAAAGAGCTGACGACGATGACGCTCGCGACGTTGTTCGACTTTCCGTTCGACGAGCGCCGCAAGTTGACGTTCTGGTCCGATGCGATGACGCAGCCGACCGGCTTTGGCGGCGTCGTCAATACAATGGCCGAACGGGAAAAGGCGATCAGCGATTGCTTCGCGTTCTTCGACGAGATGTGGGACGCGCGGGTCGATCTCGAAAGCCCGGGCGGCGATCTTATTTCGATGCTCGCGCACGGCCCGCACACGCGGGACATGGGGCGCGCGGAATATCACTCGAACGTCAATCTTCTGATCATCGGCGGCAACGACACGACGCGAAACACGATCTCAGGATCGGTGTATGCGTTGAACAAGTTTCCCGACCAGTACGACAAGCTGCGCGCCAATCCCGCGCTCGTTCCGTCTATGGTGTCCGAGACGATCCGCTGGCAGACGCCGCTGG
>CAZMCA010000072.1:0-15556 GCA_964564595.1 uncultured Caulobacteraceae bacterium | reverse complement strand
GCCGATCGAGTGGAAGGTCGAGGAAGATTTCCGCGCCAAGGGCAAGAAGAAGCACGAGGTCAGCGCCGTCGAGTTTCGCGCGGCGTGCCGGGCGTATGCGGACAAGTGGATCCCGCTGCAGCGCGACGAGTTTCGCCGCCTCGGCATCGAGGGTGATTGGGGCAATTATTACTCGACGATGAGCTTTGCGGCGGAAGCTGCGATCGCGCGCGAGTGGATGAAGGTGGTGCGCACGGGGCTCGTCTATCGCGGCGTGAAGCCGGTGATGTGGAGCCCGGTGGAGCGCACATCGCTGGCGGAAGCGGAAGTCGAGTACCAGGACAAGCAGAGCCACACGATCTGGGTGAAGTTCCCGATCGTTTCTGGTTTTGGGGGCGGCGATGCGTCGATCGTAATCTGGACGACGACGCCTTGGACGATTCCGGGCAACCGCGCGATCTCGTTTTCGAACGACATCAAATACGGGCTCTACGAAGTCACCGCGCTTGAGACGGATTTGAAGTTCGAACCGTGGGTGAAGGCGGGCGATAAGCTCGTGTTCGCGGACAAGCTTGCAGAAGACGCGCTGAAAAGCGCGAAGGCGGCGGCGTGGAAACGCGTTGGCGATTTCGATCCGGCGGGCGTGGTGTGCGCGCATCCGTTGCGTGGGCGTGGATATGAGTTCGACGTTCCGCTCTTGGCGGGCGATCACGTCACGGATGACGCGGGCACGGGGTTTGTGCATACGGCGCCGGGGCATGGCGCCGATGACTTCAACATCTGGCTCGCGACGGGGCGCTCGCAGAAAGACATTCCCTACACCGTTGATGAAGACGGCAAGCTGACGAACGAGGCGCCTGGGTTTGAGGGGCTGGAGATCGTTACGCTCGAGGGCAAGAACACCGGCAAGGACGGCCCGGCGAACGAGGCGGTGATCAAGGCGCTGATCGAGGCGGGCGCGCTGCTCGCACGCGGGCGGCTCACGCACTCTTATCCGCATTCGTGGCGCTCGCGCGCGCCGCTGATCTTCCGCGCGACGCCGCAATGGTTCGTCGCGCTCGACAAGCCGTTTCGCGATGGCAAGACGCTGCGCGAGATCTGCTTGAGCGAAGTCGCGCGCGTCGATTGGGGCCAGCATCGCCTCAAGGACGAGCGCGACATGAACCGCATCAAGGCGATGGTGGAGGACCGGCCCGATTGGCTCGTCTCGCGTCAGCGCAATTGGGGCGTGCCGCTCGCGATGTTCGTGAAGAAGAGCGACGGGACGTTGCTGACGGATGACGCGGTGGACGATCGCATCGTCGCGGCGATGGAGAAAGGCGGCGCGGACGCGTGGTGGTCAACGCCCGCGCAGGCGTTTCTCGGCGACGATTACAAGGCCGACGATTTCGAGAAGATCGAAGACATTCTCGACGTGTGGTTCGACAGCGGCTGCACGCACGCCTTCGTGCTCGGCACGCGCGAGACGGCGCCTTATCCGGCGGACATCTATCTTGAAGGCGCGGACCAGCACCGCGGCTGGTTTCAATCCTCGCTCTTGGAGAGCTGCGCCACGCGTGGGCGCGCGCCGTACGATGCGACGGTGACCTACGGCTTCTGCGTCGCCGAAGACGGACGCAAGATGTCCAAGTCGCTCGGCAACGGCATCGAGCCGCAGGACGTGCAGAAGCAATACGGGATCGAGATTTTCCGGCTGGTGGTCGCGGGCGCGGACTATCGCGACGAATTGCGCGTCGGGAAAACCATCATCGAGCAAAGCTCGGAGATGTACCGCAAGCTCCGGAACACGCTGCGCTATCTGCTTGGGACGTTGAACGCGTTCAAGGAGAGCGATCGGCTGCCGCGCGGCGCCGAAACGCCGCTGTTAGAGCGCTGGTTGCTGCATCGCTTGCACGAGCTAGATCGCGAAGTGCGGGCAGGATACGAGACGTATGAATTCCGGCGTGCGCTTTCGGCGATCGTGGAGTTTTGCAACGTCGATCTTTCGGCATTCTACGTCGATGTGCGCAAGGACGCGCTCTATTGCGATCCGCCGGGCAGCATGAAGCGGCGCGCGGCGCTGAGCGCGTTGGACGAAGTGTTCTCGCGGCTGACGGCGTGGCTGGCGCCGCTGATGCCGTTCACGACGGAAGAGGCGTGGCGCACGCGGTTTCCCGATGACGCGAGCGTGCATTTGCGGGTGTTTCCGGAAACGCCGGAGAGCTGGCGCGATGCGGAGGCGGCCGAGACGATGGCGATGTTGCGCGCCGTGCGCAGCGTTGCGACCGGCGCGCTTGAGGTTGCGCGGCGTGACAAGCTGATCGGCTCATCGCTCGAAGGCGCGGTGACGTTCTATTTCAGCGGCCAAGACGGCGCGGCGATGACGTTGCTCGACCGGCCGGCGTTCGAAAGCGAACTCGCAGAGCTTTGCATCGTGAGCGACGTGAAGGTGTCGAATGGTGATGGCCCGCCGGAGGGCGCGTTCAGCTTGCGCGAGGTTCCGGGCGTTTCGGTTGTCGTTGGAAAAGCCGGCGGCGTGAAATGCGCGCGCTCGTGGAAGTATTTCGATCCGGCGACGGCGGATGCGGCGTTTCCCGATATTACGCCAAGGGATGCGGAAGCGGTGCGCGCTTGGGATGCGATGCGCGGATAGCACGAACTCCCTCTCCCCTTGTGGGAGAGGGCAAGCCGCTCCGTGCTTGCGACAAGTACAACGCGGGTGAGGGGTGCTTGCGCGACGCTGCGATGCGTTGGCGCCATCACCCTCATCCGTCGTCGCTTCGCGACGTCACCTTCTCCCACAAGGGGAGAAGAAGATTCATGCGATCGCGATTTGGCGGTGCTTCCGGCGATGACGTCGCGGGCGCGGAACTTAAGCAAGGACGGCGAGCACGCCTTTGCCTTCGCGGGCGGCGCGGTGAATGAAAGCGAGGAAGCGATCCAACAAGGGAGCGAGGTAGGTTGCGCTGCTTTCGTCCCACCCGCCGGGATAGATATTGTCTTCGTTGAATGTGCCGGCGTTGAACGCGTGCAGCAGCATCTCAGGCGTTTGCGTGTGCAGACGCTGACTGAGGTCGGCAACGAAGGCTGAGGCATGCGCCTCGCAATGTTCGGATACGTTCGCGATTTGCACGCCCCTATCGAGGAAGGGCGGATCAGCTTTGCCGGTGACGAGATAGCTGATTGCGTGCCACGCGCGGTCGATATCCGTGTGATCGGCTTCGGCGTCAAAGCGCTCCCACGCGCCTTGCGCGGCGGCGGCGAATGCCTCCGGCGTGATCAGATACAAGTTGCATGACACGCCCATGTTAGCGCCGCCGTGGCGCGCGGCGTGGCGGCGGCGCGGGCGGCGTGGGGAGCGCTTCCGGTTCGGGCGGGGGGAGGATGTCGGTCGTGATCAGCACGGCGCGGCGTGAGGCGTTGTTGCGCCAGTAGTGGCGGTAGGTTCCGGCTTCGGTCACGACGTCGCCGGCGCTGTGTTCGATCGGCGTTGCGCAATCGCTGCGATATTCGGTGATGCGGCCGTTGAGCACGAACGTGACGGCCGGGCGCCGGAGATGCTCGTGCACGGCGACGACGCCGCCCGGATTGATCTCAAGCCTGCGCGTGCGCAGCGTGCGGCCGGGCATTTGATATTGCTCGGTAAGATCGGTCATCGCGAGCGGCGTTTCGATGACGCCTGTGGTGACGGCGTTGCTCATTTCGGTCGCATCGACTTGCGCGTTCGGGCGCAGCTGATCGGCCGGGCATTCGCCGGCGAACGCGGCGGGCGCGCAGAAGAGGGCGATGGGGAGGAGGAGACGCTTCATTGCGCCACTATAGAACCCTCTTCCGCTGAGGGGGGAGAGGGCGGGCGGCGATGTTGCACCGCGTGCGCTAAACCACTCCCGTCTGCCGCCAGCGCCAGGATGTAAAGGCGAGTGACGCTCGTGGTCTTTCGATCACCAAGTTTGGGTCGCCCACAGGCGCGCTCGATGTGAGGCGGGTCGCTCGAGGATAAGTTCTGGGCGTGCGCCGGATTGAGCGGCGGCACGTGGCGGCGAGCAGAGTTCGGCTTGGGCGAACAAGCGGGAGAAGTTCGTAGAGGACGGGTTCGCTTTACGTGCGTCTATTCGGCGCTCGTTTCGCTGACATTGTACGCGAACGCCAGATCGACGTCAGGAACAGAAGCACCTTAGAAAAGCCGCGACGAGGCCAGACTGCGAGTGCGCGCCGGTTTTCTCGAACACCGACTTCAAGTGCGAACGGACGGTGTCTTCTTTGACGTTTAGACGGCGCCCGATTTGTTCGACGGTTCGGCCGGTAATGACTCCCCAGGTCACACGCGCCTGCGCACGAGACAAACCATAGAATTGTGCGAGCGGCTCGAACACGGTTGCTGGAAGCGCGCCCGGTCTCAGCAGCGTGACGATGCTCAGGTGTCCTTCGAGCGAAGGCAGCGGCTCAAAGAGCGCGAGCACTGGCTCGCCCCGCGCACCACACGCGACGACAAGAGATCTCTCGCGATTGCGCATCGCCGCGCGTAGATCGCCGATCACCGCGACGCCACTCGACACAAGCGCTCCGTCGCGCACCTGAAATCCATCGCCGCGCGCGAACAGTCGATGCGCCGCGTCACTCGCTGCGAGCACTTGCATGTCTGCACTCAGTACGCAGCGAGGCGTTTTCGTGGCGCTGAACCACGTCCAAACTGCATCTTTTGCAGCGTCTTCAGTTACCGTCGCGCGCATTCGCCACCCGTTCCCTCAATGCGATTGCGCAAACTGCGGGTGTGATTTCATCCCCCATTTGGGGGATGATCGCGCGTCAGAGGCGTGCGCTGACGAAAACGTGATGCACGTTCTGCAAGGCAAACTTTCGCGCGCAAATTCCCCAAACAGGTAATTTCGAACACGCATCGATAGACTAAGAAACCTCTAACAAACCTGCTCGGTGAAACGAGCGCACCGGCGAACCTGGGCTGAAGATTGGCTCGCCGTGTTGGCTTGTTGGGGGAACGCGTGCGTTACACTCGTCCAACGGCGATCGCCGCATGCGCGGTGTTGTCCGCTTCGGCTACCGCTTGGGCCGATAGCGAGCGGGAAACGCTGACGTTGGAAGTGGCGGGCCGAATTGCACCTGCGTGCGCGCTCGAGATGCAGCCGAACGCACGCGTGGGCGAACTCAGCCGTGCAGGCGAAGCGGCGATCCCCTTTACAATCGCTTGCAATCATACCCTCGCATTCACGATGCGCTCGCAACATGGCGCGCTGCGGCACCAATCCCATGATCAATGGCGCGTGCCCTACGTGGCCCGCGTCGAGCTTTCCGGTAGCCCGCAGAGCGCATTCCGAAGCGAAGATATGCGCGAAGGCGGTTCGGCTGGCTCGTTTGGCGACGTCGTTCCCTTTCAACACAATGGCCTGCTCCACATCAGCTGGAGCTCCCCGCGAGAGACGCTCGCGCAGGGAACGTATGAGGACGTTCTCACCATCACCATGGTGATGGATGGCCAATAAAGCTTCGAGGGGGCTCGCACCTCGGGGGCGCCGGCCCAAAAAGGCGCCGGTCGGATTTGAATTAGGAACGGAGAGTATGGTGATGAAAAAGAATCTCGTTCTGGCCCTCGGCGGCGCGATTGCGGCGCTGAGCATGGCCGCGCCGGCCAGCGCGGAAACCGTTCAGTTGAACGGCTCGGTGCCAGTCCAGTGCTCGATCAGCCCAGACACGAACAACGTCAACTGGGGCACGAGCATCGGCAACCAAGGCAACGTCAACTCGGCGAGCTACGGTTATTCGGCGTTCTGCAACGTGCCGTTCACCGCGACGATCAACGCCGAGTACGGTCGCTTCCAAAATGAGAACGCCGCCCCTGGTGATATCGGAACCAACGGCGAGTACGACGGCAGCAGCCAGTTCTTCGCGGCGATCGACTATACCGTGAATGGAATCTCCTCAAGCAACTGGGCCGCAGGCGATATCGTGACCGCGTTGCCGTCTGGCCCGATCGCGGGCAGCACGACGCTCACGTTCGACCTCGTCAACCTGACGGGCACCCAATACCTGGTCGCCGGTCCGTACCAGGAGACGCTCACCGTCACGCTGACGCCGGGCACGCTCTAAACGCTGCATGCGGCGACGGGCGCATGTCCGTCGCCGCATGTTGGTTGTCTCATGGAGGCGCGCGTGCGCAGCATACTTTCAGCGATTGTGCTGTTAGCGGCTTTGGCCGCACCGAACATTGCCGAAGCGCAAAATGCGTCGGTGCAGCTCCAAGGCGAAGTCTTGCCGATCTGTGAGCTGACGGGCGAAGGCTTTACGGGCTTGCCCAATACGATCCAGCGGACGGTCAATCTTTCCAATCCGCAGTCACTGCCAAACGTCAACCTCAACATGTCGCTGACATGCACGCAGAGCTTCACGATCGGCTTCATCCCGCAATACGCACGGTTTGAGAACATCAACGCCTCGCCCGGCAGTCTCCAAGATCCAAGCGTCGGCGACGGGTATTTCTTCAATGGTTCGCTGGTTCCGAACTTCGTTGGCGCCCTCAAGTACACGATCAACGCAACGCTCGGCGGCATCACTCTACCATCGGGCGGCGGCGGACCGAGCTATGTGAGTCCTGGATTTGGGCCGGGCTCGGGGTTTTTCACCTCGCCGCTTTCGCCGCGCACAGCCGCGCTCGTTGTTACGTTCAATCCGGTTGAGATTCCGGCGGCAACGCATCTGCTCGCCGGCGCCTACCGCGAGAGACTTACAATTCAGATCACACCGCAGGGCCTTTAGGAGATTTCATGGGCCGTTTGAGAAACTGGATTGTTGGTTTGTTCGCCATAGCGGCGCTCGCGGTGACAGCGGGCGTCGCGTCTGCGTTCAGTGTCCAGCCGCTCCTCGTCGAGATGGCCCCCGGCGGCTACGGCACAATTCGCGTCGAAAACAATCGCACCCATCCGCTTACCGTGGAAGTCACGATGTGGCGGCGAACCGTGGATGAGAACGGCGTGCAAACGAGAACGGCAGCCGAAGACGACTTCGTGGTGTTGCCGCCGCAACTCCTCATTCAGCCTGGGCGCGTGCAGGTCATCCGCCTGCAATGGGTGGGCGACGCGCCGCCGACGACATCGGCGTCTTACTACGCGAACTTGCGGGAGGTTCCGATCGAGCTTCCCCGCACAGAGGGGTCCGCTCAGGTGCAGGTGGCCTTTGCGTTTGATGTGGCTGTGCAGGTTTCGCCACGCAATTCGACGGCGAACCTGAACCTTACCCGCGCCGAGATTGCGCGAAACAGTTCGGGCGCCGTCGTGGCTCGGCTGTTGATTGAAAACAGCGGCAACCGGTACGCCTATCTGCACCAGGCCTCGTACGAGCTTGAGGTGCTCAACGCACAAGGCGCTGTCACGGCGCGCCCTTCATTCGATGAAGACGCACTTGCGGAGGCGCTCAGTGTCACGCTGCTCGAGCCAGGGAAGCGGCGCGTCGTAGACTTGCCGCTCACAGGCGTGTCGGACGCGGCAAGCGTGAGGGGCCGAATTCGCGCCCGCGCGTCCTGATCCGTCCATGCGATCGCGGCGCAACAGATCGCTGCCCGGCCTGCTGAGTTGGTCGGTCAAATTCTTTCTTGCAGCACTGGGAAGCGCCCATGCCGAGCCCGCCGTAACGGCGCGGTTGCCGCTGCGCTTTCAGGGCGAGACGCTCGGCGATGTGGGCGTTGCCGCGCTCGATAACAGCGCGATAACGATCGAGGCCGAGAGTCTTTATCGGCTGACTGATCCTGTGTTGGGTGATGGCGAGCGCCTCTTTTTGCGCGTGGTCGCCCTCGACGGCTGGCTGACTCAGTTTCAAGGAGCGACGGTCGCAATCAGTTACGACGAAGACCAGCGCGTGCTGTCACTGACTGCGCCCTACGCGCCGCGACGGCAGCGGCCCGTCTCGGTAGAACAGGGTTTCGAGAACGCGGCGCAAACTGAGTCGCCCGAGCCGTCACTCACCGATGGACCGAGCGCGTCGCTCGTCGTTGACGACCGCACGCTCGGCTACCTTTCGATCAAACGCGCGGGTGAGCGCGTGTCCTTTCCAACCGCTGCGTTCCTTCGCGTAGCGCACGACGCGCTCACAGATCGCGAGCGCGAGCTCGTGCCGATCCTTGATGTTGGGGGGTACCTAACGCCGTTCACCCTCGAAGGCACAGGCCTGTCCGTCTCATACGATGATGCCCGGCAATCAGTCGTTTTGAGGAGGGCAGATCGCACGCGGCCTGCGCTCCAGCATACGCCGGCGGCGGCGCCAGCCGCAGCGGCCGAGCTTCACGTCGCCGCCCCCGCGGTGCGCGCTGTGCCAGAGGCTCCAGCCACAAGTCAGCTGCCCACTGAGATCGCGCCGTCGCCGGCTTTCACGGGGCGGCCGATACCGGTTGCTATTTCAGCGTCACCTATGGCGGTCATACCCGAGCGCGCGCGCACACACGCTTTTGCGATCGATGCAATCGACGCTGCGCCGCTCGCAGCCCCGCCAGCGCGTGGCTTGGACCTTGTACGTACGATTCCCGTTGCGCCGCCCGCGCCGCAGGCGCCGCGTATAACGCCCACCACGCCTGAGGCCGCGCCGGCGGGCGTTGATCCCCAACCGTCCCGCGATGCGCGCCGTCCCGCACAGCTCGACTTTGTATTTCCGCTCATGTCGAACGGGCGATACATCGGCGACGTGCCGGCACGGGTTGCACAGGACGGCAGCGTCGCGGCCAACGCCGCACGGGTGGTGGAACTCGTGCGAGGTCTTTACGGCGACACGATCGCGGAAGGGTTCAACGCCCGCGCTGCAGATGGCCGCATCGCATCATTCACGGACGCCGATGGTGTTTCGCTCGTATTCGATTCGGAATTGCAGGAATTGCAGTTGGTCGGCAGCGTCGGCCTGTTGCGCGTCCAAGACGTGTCGATTGCAGGAGCAGGACCGACCAATCCGGATGTGCGTCTGCAGCGCGCTGCGCCCGTGGCGGCCGCGATAACGTTTGACCTAACGCAATCGTTCGATCACGACGCCGTCGAACAGCGCCTGCCGCTGCAAGCAGTGGTCGATGGTAGCGCACGTTTGTTTGGCGATCGCGGCTTTGTGGTGGAGAGCCGCGGCCTCTATCAGGAAGATTCAGCGCATGGCTGGCGGCGCGGAGAGACGCGCCTGGTCTACGACCATGTGCCGACGATGATTAGCGTCACGTTGGGTGATCTGCGCCCGGGCTCAAGCGGATTTCAGACATCGCCAACTGTTGGCGGCGTCGCTGTCGAGCGCGTTTTCGGCCTGCAGCCCACGCGCAACTACCGGCCCTCGGGGCGGCACGGCATCGTGCTTGAGCGGCGTAACACCGTGACCGTGATCGTAAACGGTGTCGAAATGCGCAGATTTGATCTGCTGCCTGGCCGCTACGATCTACGTGACTTTCCGTATGTGGAAGGCGCCAACAATGTCCAAGTCATTTTGGAAGATGAACTCGGGCAGCGTGACACCATCGATCTTGCTGGCTACTTCGACAATGAGCTTCTAGCGGCGGGCGTCTCCGAGTTTAGCTATGCCTACGGCGCCACGTCGACTGACGAGGCGAGCGGCATTCAGTACGATACCGGTGCTACGAGCTACTCGATATTTCACCGCATCGGCGTGACAGCGAACCTGACCGCGGGCCTGAACGCTCAAGGCCACGATGGCGCAAACCTGTACGGCGCTGAACTTCTGTGGGCCTCTCCGATCGGTGCGATAGGCATCGACGTCGCCCGCAGTGAGAACGCCAGATTCGGTCAAGGCACGGCAGCGCTCGTGCGCTACGAACTGCAGCCGCGGCCGGTCGCGCGTTTTTCTTGGGCGTTTGGATTCTCCTCGCAATGGGAGGACGACAAGTTCAGCACAGTCGATCTTGGCGGCCCGCAGGACTACCGCACACTGAGCGACGCCTCCTTGCGGTTGTTTCACCCCGATTGGGGCACACTGACGCTCGGCGCCGGCTACGACCAAGCGCGCAACCCATCAGCGCCAAACCGTAGCGAGGCGACACTGAGCTATTCGCGTGCGTTGGTTGGGAATCTCTACGGCACGTTCCAGGCGCGCGCGAGCGAGATTGGCGGCGAGCGCACGACCAGCATCGGCGCGACGCTCTCATTGCGCTTTGGGGGCGGCAATACTGTCACTGCGCGGCATGACACGGGCACGGAATTGTCGGAGCTCGATTGGTTCCGCGCCGGATCTTACGGGGTAGGCGGCATATCGACGAACGCACGTGTCGGCCACAACAACCGCAGCGGCGAAACGTTCGCGAACGGGGCCGTAAGCTATTACGGCAACCGCTTCGAAGCGACGCTAAGCAACGACACGCGCAGTCTCGGCGCCGCGGGCGAGGCGATCACCTCGCGTTCGACAGCGCGCGTGGGGACCACGGTGGCGTATGCTGGTTCGCGCGTGGCGCTCGGCCGTCCAACACGCGGTGCGTTTGCGATCGTCGGCGCGCACGAGACACTCGACGGTCACCAAGTTCGTCTCGGCGGCGCTGACGACCGGCCCCGTGCGCAGACGGGATGGTTTGGCCCGGCGCTGCTCCCGAACCTTGGCCACTATTCGCTCGAAGGCGTTCCTGTCGAGGTCGAAAACCTCCCGGCCGGCTACGATCTCGGGGCGGCGCAGATCGACTTTCGTGCATATCGCGGCGCGGGCTACAACGTTGAGGTCGGTTCGGATGCGAGCCTCACCTTGTTTGCGCGCCTTGTGGCGCCGAGTGGCGAGCCCGTGACGCTCGTCGCTAGCGAACTTCTCGCGCTCGATCGGCAAAGCGAGCCGATCCAAGCATACGCCAATCGTACGGGCCGATTTGTTGCGAGCGGCGTTTCGCCCGGGCGGTATCGGCTTGTTGTCTTCACCGACCCTCGCCTTGAGGCCATCGTGGTCGTGGCGCGCAGCTCGGAGCCACTCGTGCAATTGGGAGATATTCGACTGCAAGAGGCGGCGCCATGAGAACGTGTTTCACTCTGTTCATGTGTTGCGCAGCGCTCTTCGTCTGCGCAGCCCACGCTCAAGAGGCCGAAGCGCCTTGCACCGCTCGGTTGGAACCGACGCCCGTCGTGCGCGCCGAGTCTGCCGCGCCGCTCTCCAACGCTGGCGTTTCAAGCGCCTTTAGCGTGAGATTGCGCAACGTGAGCGATGCTCGGTGCTCATTTTCACTTGCGTTCGCCGGAAGCGAACGCGCTGACGCGCTCACCGCCGATACCGGTGCGCAACTCGACTATGTCATCTCGCGTGACAGCGCTGGAGCTGACGTGGTCTTCGATTCGCGTCGTCCGGATTTGTGGAATCCGCATCAATCCTTTCAGAGCGCGTTCCCGCTGCATGTTGTGATCAGGACCGCCGTTGCACCGCGTGCGGGCCGTTACACCGGCAGCGTGAACATCGCTCTGCGAGACGCATCGGCTGGCGAACTCGACCGAAGCGTCATCAACATCGAGGCGGCTGTACCTGCACACGTGCAGGCGTTTCTGTCGGGCGCTACGCTGCAAACTGGCGGCTATGCGCTCCTCGACCTTGATGAACTCACCGCTGGCGAAACGGCGTCCGCGACCCTGCGGGTGCGCGCCACATCAGATGTCGATGTCGGCTTTCAATCGGACAATCGCGGTACGCTGGTTCATGAGCAGAACTCTGCCTACCGTATTGAATACCGCCTGCGCGCCGGTGACTCGGATATTGACCTCAGCGCAGGCTCGGGCGTCACTTCGTTTCCGGGCGCGCAAATTCCGCCGGACATACCGCTGACCATTCTAATCGGCGACGTTCAGCGCGCACCGGCTGGGAGCTATCGGGACCGCATCGTCGTGACGGTTTCGGCGCGGTGATTAAAGGCCTTGCGGCGCAATGATGAGCGCGAAGCCATCCGCCAGCGCTTCGTTTTCCACTTCAATTTGTATTCCGCTCACGCCTGCGGACGGCGGTGCTCGCTCCGCTAAGGTCACGAACCCACCCGACCCTTGGCTGACCTGCCCCTGATACGTGACGCTGATTGCGCCCAGTTCGGAAGGGTACGCGAGCGCGATTGAGTATGGCGTGTTGCAGAAGGTCGTAACGGCGCCGGCCTTGATCTTTGGCGATGCACTCTTCAGTGAAATCGTGCCGCTGCATTGCGCGGGCACAAAAGCGCTCAGCCGAATGTCGAGGTCGGCCGCGGCAGCGGACGATCCACACCAGCCGATCAACATCGTGGCTGCGACAGCGACACTCTTGCTCACACTAGAGACAGAACCAGCAATTCCTTGCTTCACCGTTAATAGGTTGTGCGGCATCGCCCGGTCAGCGCAGTCTCGCCAAGCACGGGGGAGAGGGTGACCGCCGGGTTGGTGAGCAGCGCTAGTCGATCTGGCTGTCGAAGAAGTCTTCGGCGTCTTCGACTTCGACGAGCTTGTTCTTCTTGATTTCCATGAAGCGGGTCGCAGCCGTGCGCGTGAAATAGCGGTCGTGGCTGACGAAAAGGCACGTGACGTCCGCCTCTTCGAGTTGGGCTTCGAGGTCTTCTTGGCCTTCGATGTCGAGGTGGTTGGTCGGCTCGTCGAGCAGGTAGAAGTTCGGCTGGTCGAGCCGCATCTTCAAGAACATGAGGCGTGAGCGTTCGCCGAAGGAGAGCGCGCGGATCGGGCCCTTGATGCGCGTGAACGGAAAGCCCGCTTTCGCGAGCATCGCGACCATGCCGGTGTCGGTCTTCTGCGACGAGGAGAGATATTCGATGAGGCTGGTGTCGAGCGGCAGGGCCTGCATGCGCTGATCGAAATAGGCGAGGCGCGCGCCCGGATTGTACCGCACGCTTGCTTGGCCATCGTAATGCTGGGCTTGCGTCGCGAAGGCGCGTTCGAGGGCGCCGAGCATCATGGATTTGCCCGCTCCGTTGACGCCGAGAATGGCGATCCGATCCCCGCTCGCCACGGTGAGCTTGTCGATCTTGAACAGCGCGCGCGAGCCATCGGGGATGGTGATGACGCGGTTTTCGATGCGCAGCGCGATCTTGGCGTCGACTTCGCTATCGTTGAAGTGCAGTTCGCGCTTTTTGGCGCTGTAGGCCTGCGTGCGCTCGGCCTGCAGCTTGTCGATGCGCTTTTCGGTGCTCTTCATCCGCTTGTGGAATTTGGAGTTGAGCACGCCCCACGCCTTGTAGCGGGCGGCCATCGCTTTGAGGCGATCGACTTCCTTTTCTTCCAGTTCGCGCTGCTTGGCGTTGGCGACGTCGCGGCGGATCAGCTCTTCGCGCGCGGCGGTGAAGACAGCGTTGAACGAGTGCGCGCCGTCCTTCCGGAGAAAGATCGTGCGGTCGGTCATGCGGTTGAGGAATTCGCGGTCGTGGCTGACGATCAGCATCGGCATGCGCCAGTCTTCGCTGACCCAGCGTTCGAGCGTGTTGATGTTGGCGATGTCGAGGTGGTTGGTCGGCTCGTCGAGGATCAGAAGGTTCGGCTCGGTGAGGCGCGCTTCGGCCGCGATCAGCATGAGGCGCTGCCAGCCGCCCGAGAGCGTGCGGAACGGGCGCTGGGCGGCCTCGTAGCTGACGCCGACCTCGTCGAGCAGAACGTCGACTTTCCAATCCTCGCTGCCGTCTTGGTTGGGGAGCCGGCGTTCGAGCACTTCGCGCACGGTGCGCTCGGCGTAATCGGGCGGGATTTCCTGCGGGACGTAGCCGACGTGGAGGCCGCGCGAGCGGACGATCTGGCCGTCCATCAGCTGGAGTTCGCCGAGGAGGCATTTGAGCAGCGTCGATTTGCCGGCGCCGTTGTCCCCGACGAGCGCGGTCTTCGCGTCGTCCAACTGGAACGACACGTTCTCGAAGACCTTGGTTGACCCGTAGAAGAACGAGCCGCCCTCGACGCCGAGGACCGCGCGGGCCATCGCCTCCACTCCGCTAAAAGAAGGCGCGGCTTGTAGCAGGGGCGGGGCGCGCTTCCAAAGCGCTTGCGCTTTTCGGCGGGCGCGGGGCGTGCCAGAAGCGCGGCGATGTTGCGCTTTGGGCTTCTTCTCGCCGGCGGGGTCTTTGTCCTCGACCAGATCACGAAATGGCTGGTGCTGGGGCCGCTGGCGTTCTCGCCGCCGGGGTGCCGGGAGGTGCACGCCGGGTGCGGGTTCATCGAGGTTTCCCCGTTTTTCGACCTGCGGATGGTCTGGAACGAGGGGGTGAGCTTCGGGCTGCTGACGGCGGGGTCCGACCTCGAGCGCTGGGGGCTGGTGGCGCTGCAGGGCGGGATCGCGGCGTTTTTCGTGTGGTGGCTGCGGACGGCGGACCGGAAGCTGACCGCGGCGGCGCTCGGGCTGGTGATCGGCGGGGCGCTGGGGAACGTGATCGACCGGGTTCGTTTCGGGGCGGTTGTGGATTTCCTCGATTTCAGCGCGCTGGCGTTCCCGTGGGTGTTCAACGTGGCGGACGCGGCGATCAATGTGGGTGCGGGGCTCCTGCTGCTCGATTTCCTCCTCAACGGGGAAAAGAAGAAGGAGCCGGCCCAGGAAGCCGCGCCCCAAAGCACGACACAGAACGGCCCCGATCAGGCGTGACAGCTTAAGGCGTTCGCGCCGCTGCCGCGCTGGCTTGGCGGCGCGGGGGGCGACAGGTATGACAGCCCTGATTTGACCGATTTGGGCGAGCGATGGGAGCGACGCCGGCAATGAATAAGACCGTCACGGTTTTGGCCGTTCTTGGGATGGCCGCCACGGCGTCGAGCTGCGGGGGCATGAGCCGCGCGCTTGGCATGCAGAAAGTGACGCCGGACGAATTCCGCGTCGTTACGCGCGCGCCGCTGACGATCCCGCCGGATTACGCGCTGCGTCCGCCGCGGCCGGGCGAGCCGCGCCCACAGGAGCTGGCGCCGGATCAAGAAGCGCGCGCGGCTTTGTTTGGCCAAGACATCGGCCAGGGCGCGAGCGAAGGCGAGCGGGGCCTGGTGACCCGCGCCGGCGCTGAAGCAGTCGATCAAAACGTCCGCGACCAAGTGGATTTCGAAGGCGGCAACATCGTTCACCGCAGCGAAGGCTTCTCCAACCGCGTGATCGCGCAGGGCCAGCAAGGCGCGAGCGACGGGCTCACGGAAGAGCAACGCACGGCGCAAACCGAAAGCGTGCGCCGCGCGACGGGCGGCGGGCAGGTCGTCATTCAGCGCCAGGAAGGCGAAGACAAGCTGCCGGGCACCTGAGGGTGTCGCGCAGCCTTCGCGGGTCGCTCTCGCTCGCCGCGCTGGCGCTCTTTGGCGCGCCCTTCGCCGCCCAAGCCGAGCCGATGCCGCGGCCGGAGACGTTCACGCTTCGCAACGGCATGCAGGTGGTGGTGATCACGGACCGGCGCGCGCCGGTGGTGACGCATCAAGTTTGGTACCGCGTCGGCAGCTCAGATGAGCCGCGTGGGCGCTCGGGCATCGCGCACTTTCTTGAGCATCTGATGTTCAAGGGCACGCGCCAGATCGCGCCCGAGGAGTTTTCGCGCACGATCGCGCGGAATGGCGGGGAGGATAACGCCTCCACGTCCTGGGATTTCACCAATTACTACGAGCGCATCGCGCGCGACCGGCTTGAGCTGGTCATGCGCATGGAAGCAGATCGCATGCGCAATCTGCAGCTTTCC
>CAZMCA010000071.1:0-15714 GCA_964564595.1 uncultured Caulobacteraceae bacterium | reverse complement strand
ATGATGCCGTTCTTGATCTCGCCGCACGCGGCGATGACGGCGCGGAGCGCGGCGCGGCGCGTGCGCGGATCGCCGCCGGGCAGTCGCACGATGCGCTGATCGATCGTCGTCGCGGCGGTCGCCGGCCTGGTCGCTTCGATGCGCTTTGGGTTGGAGAGGAACTGATCCGTGAGCCGCGTGATTTCCGGGGGCATCGTCGCGGAGAAGAAGAGCGTCTGGCGCGTGAAAGGCGTCAGTTTGAAGATGCGCTCAATGTCCGGGATGAAGCCCATGTCGAGCATGCGGTCGGCTTCATCGACGACCATGACTTGTACGCCGGAGAGCAGAAGCTTGCCCCGCTCGAAGTGATCGAGCAGGCGCCCAGGCGTTGCGATCAAGACATCGACGCCGGCCGAAAGGAGGGCGTCTTGATCGCCAAACGACACGCCGCCGATCAGCAGCGCTTTGGTGAGACGGTGATACTTCCCGTAGCGATCGAAGCTTTCGGCGACTTGCGCGGCAAGTTCGCGCGTCGGCTCCAGGATCAGCGTCCGGGGCATGCGCGCCTTGGTGCGCCCGCCTGCCAGGATATCGATCATCGGCAGCGTGAAGCCGGCCGTTTTCCCCGTGCCGGTTTGCGCGATGCCGAGGACGTCGCGGCCCTGCAGCACGATCGGGATGGCCTGCGCCTGGATCGGGGTGGGGGTGTTGTAGCCGCTCTCATGAACGGCGCGGAGCGTGGGTTCGCTGAGGCCCAGATCGTCGAACGTGACAGTGGGTGCAGCGGGAGCCTGCGCGGCGTCTGCCTGCGCGGCGGGTGCGTCCAAAGACGCGTTGTCGGAACTCATGTGTGGATTTGGTCTCTCATAAGGGCGGCCAGCGGCACTCGAAGAGCGGCGGGGGCGGCGTTGGTTGGCGCTTGAGGCTGGCCGCATCCCTTGAGGCGGGGCCGAAAGCGAAAGGGCGCACGCCCTTTCGGCGCGCAACGAACGGTGTGGAGATGGCGAAAGTTGACGCCAAAGTCAACCTTGCAGGCCGTTTCGGGGCCGAGATCAGACGTCCACCTCTTCGACGAAGCGGGCGTTTTGCTGGATGTATTGGAAGCGGAGCTCCGGCTTCTTGCCCATCAGCTTTTCGACCAGATCGTCGAAATCGCCCTCGTCGTCGCCCGGAAGAACGACGCGCGCGAGCGTGCGAGTCTTCGGGTTCATGGTGGTGTCTTTGAGATCGGCCGGCATCATTTCGCCGAGGCCCTTGAAGCGCGAGATGTCCGGGTTCTTGCCCTTGAATGTTGTCGCCAGCAGCTCGGCCTTGTGCGCGTCATCGCGCGCGTAGACGGACGTTTTGCCGTGCGTGAGCCGGTAGAGCGGCGGCATCGCGAGATAAAGGCGGCCCGCGCGCACGAGGCCCGGCATCTGGCGATGGAAGAACGTGATGAGCAGCGACGCGATATGTGCGCCATCAACGTCGGCATCGGTCATGATCACGACGCGCTCGTAACGCAGATCATCGACCTTGAACTTCGTGCCTGTTGAGACGCCGAGCGCGAGCGCAAGATCGGACAGCTCGACGTTGTTGGCGGTCTTATCGCCGCCAGCGCTTGCGACGTTGAGGATCTTGCCGCGCAGCGGAAGGATGGCTTGCGTTTCGCGGTTGCGAGCCTGCTTGGCCGAACCGCCCGCGCTATCACCTTCGACGAGGAAGATTTCCGTGTCCTTCGCGTCTGTGCGCGAGCAATCGGCGAGCTTGCCGGGCAGCCGCAATTTGCGCGTCGCGCTCTGCCGGCTGACTTCCTTTTCCTTGCGCCGCCGCATCCGGTCTTCGGCTTGGCCTATGACCCATTCTAGGAGACGCGCAGCTTCGGCGGGCTTCGCCGCAAGCCAGTGATCGAACGGGTCGCGCACGGCCTGTTCGACGATCTTCGCGGCTTCGGTGGTGACGAGGCGGCCTTTGGTTTGGCCCTCAAATTGCGGATCGCGGATGAAGACGGAGACCATTGCGGCCGACGTGCCCATCACGTCGTCGGGCGTGATCAGCGCGGCTTTGCGATCATTTTTGAGTTCCGCGTACGCCTTGAGCCCCTTGGCGAGCGCGGCCCGGAGGCCCGCTTCGTGGAACCCGCCATCCGGCGTGGAGATCGTGTTGCAATAGGAGCGGAGGAAGCCATCGGCTTCGCCGAAGCCATCGCTTACCCACGTCACCGCCCACTCGACACGGCCGTGACCGTTGCGATCGACTTTGCCGGTGAAGCTATCGGCGACGATCGCCTTCTTGTCCTTCGTCAGCTCCGCAAGGAAGTCTGCGAGACCGTTCGGGAACTTAAGCACCGCTTCGGCGGGGGTCTGATCGCCGTCCTTGATCCGCTCGGGCGCGCACTTCCACCGGATCTCGACGCCGCGCTGCAGGTATGCCTTCGAGCGCGCCATCTGGAACAAGCGCGCAGGCTTGAAGGCGACATTGGCGCCGAAGATTTCCGCGTCGGGATGGAACGTGACCCCGGTGCCGCGGCGGTTATGCGCGGGGCCGAGTTCCTTGAGTTTGGTTTGCGGCGCGCCGCGCGAATAGTGCTGCTCGTACGCCTTACGATCGCGCCACACCGACACGACGAGGCGATCGGACAGCGCGTTGACGACCGAGGCGCCCACGCCGTGGAGGCCGCCAGAAGTCTGGTAGGCTTTGTCCGAAAACTTACCGCCCGCATGCAGCGTCGTCATGATGACTTCGAGCGCGGACTTCTTGGGAAATTTCGGGTGCGGATCGATGGGCATGCCGCGCCCATTGTCGATCACTGTCAGCGCGCCATCGGCGTGCAGTTCGACTTCGATACGATCGGCGTGGCCCGCGACGGCTTCATCCATCGCGTTGTCGAGGATTTCCGCAAAGAGGTGGTGGAGCGCCCGGTCGTCCGTGCCGCCGATATACATGCCAGGGCGGCGGCGCACGGGCTCAAGGCCCTCAAGGACCTCAATGTCCTTCGCCGTGTAGCCGGAGGATTTTCCATCGTCCGAGGCGCCGAAGAGATCGGCGTCCCAAAGCTGCTTCTTCGCTTGGGCCATGTGGCATCCATAAGGGGAGTCTGACCTCGGAGTGCAACAGCACTCGGTTGCCGGGTCGTTAACCTCCCCAGCAGCGCGCAGACGCCGTTCGCACCCCAGGCGCGAAAGCGTGGCCTTTGCGCAACAAGGCGGCAGGGCGCCCACAGCAAACGCAGCATTTACCAGGACCCATTCGAGGGCCCGGCCATTGGGGGCGGGTGCGCCGAACAGGCGCGCCCCAATGCGAGGAGAATCCTGATGAAATCGTTAGCTCTTGCGGCCGCGCTGCTGGCCTCCGCCGCCATCGTCGCGACGCCGGCCGTCGCCCAAGAAGGCTTCAATGCTTCGCTCGGCTACACGCACTATGACGGCGACGATGTCGACGTCGGCGGCGTGACCGGCCGTCTTGGCTATCGCTTCCACCCGAACTTCGGCGTCGAAGGCGAAGCCACCTTCGGCACGAACGATGACGACGTCGACGTGCTCGGCACCAATGTGAATGTGGAACTCGACAACGCGTACGGCATCTACGGCGTTGGCTATCTGCCGATCAGCCAGAACTTCGACGTGTTCGGCCGCGTCGGGTACGCGAAGGTCGAAGCGTCGGGCTCGTCGGGCCCGTTTACGGCGTCGATTGAAGAAGACGGCCTAGGTGTGGGCGGCGGCGTGCAATGGCGCTTCGGCGAGCGCGTCGGTCTGCGCGCTGAGTACACGCGTCTCGAAGGCGAGGATGACGGCGTCGATACCTACGGGCTTTCGCTCGCGACGCAGTTCTAAGCTTCAACGGTCGTAGGAATGAACGGCGGGGCCGGGGCGAAAGCTCCGGCCCCAATGTTTATGCTTTGCGCCATTCCATGACGAGGAACCACGGCGCGCGGCGGTGACGCGCGGATCGGCCAAACGGGTCTTCCGTCGCTGGCGGCTCATCGAAATGCGTGAGGGTAAGGCCGTTGGCGAGCAGTGCTTTCATGTAGTCGCTGAGAGGGCGGTGCCAATTGAGGATGCGCATGTCGCGCCAGGCCACCCAATCGGCGCGCTCGTCGAGATAGCCATCGAGCGCAAAGTGGATCGGCGTGCCGTCCTCCTTGCGCTGCCAACCAAGCGGATCGGGATTGCCGGCGCTGATGAAGCTGTTGATGTTGGCGATCAGCAGCGCGCCGCCGGGCCTTAGAACGCGCGTCATTTCGCGAAAAGCCGCGCGATAATCAGGAATATCGATCAGCGTGAGATAGCTGACGGCTAGATCGAACGACGCATCTTCGAACGGGAGCTTCTCGGCAACTGCTTCGACATAGGCGCCGTTCGGGTCGCGTTGTTGCGCGGCTTCGCGCAGTGCTTTGGTCGGTTCGACCCCGATCGTCTCGATGCCGCGCGCCCGCAGCATGCGGCTGAATCGGCCTTCGCCGCAGCCGACGTCCAGCGCGCGCGTGAAGCCGCCCGCATCGACACGCGCAAGCATTGGCGCATCGAGCACCGCGACGCGGCTCCAGTCGCCTTCGCCGCCAGCGCCGATCTCAGAGAGCCAAGCAGATGCGGATTCGTTCCAGCCGTCGTCCGTCACGGTGTGCTCCCAAGCGCAGGGCAGGCGGCTTAGAACAGCGCAAAGCGCAAGCGCAAGAACTTCAGTGTGAAGCTACCAGCCAGGCAGGAACCTGCGTCGCCGCGCGGCTGGTTCGGTGGTGTAGAACCGCGCATCGTCGGCTTCGAAGGCCGCCATGTGCGCGGCGTAACTCTGCTGCTGGCCGCTTGGCGCAGGCGGTGTCAGCGCGTCGAGAAGGCGTTCGGGCGCGCCTGCCGCAACGAGCGCTTCGGCGGCGCAATCGGGCAGACCGAACATCGCAAAGAGCGCGGCGAGCTTGATGCGTTGGGCGCGCGTGGCGGGCCACGTGGTGGGATCGCGCATGTAGAGGGCGTCGCCTTGCAGCACGCGGCCGCTCTCGCTCGCGGTCGGCGCCGTGCGAATGTAGCGCGAGGGGAGGGCGGCGGACGCGTAGCGCCGCGTCGTCAGATCGAACAACTCGAACCCCGCGCGCTTCATCAGGCGATCGACATTGTGAAACGTGTTGCCGGCCGGATCGTCAGAGCCAAAGAAGTTCACTTCGATGCAGAGGCCGAGCACCGCGCGTTCGGCCAAGTCTGTCTCGATTGCGCGCAAGATGCGGAAGTCATCGCCGTCGACATCGATCTTGATGAAGTCGATGTGCGCCAGATCGTGCTGCTGGAAGTAAGCAGGCAGGCTGATCGTTGGGATCGACGCTTCAGGCGCCGGCGGTTCCTGAGCTTCACTCTGCTGCGCCGGCGCGTTGCGGCGCGCGCGGATATCTTCGGAACGGCTCACGGCCAGGCGCGCCCACGGATTACGGTCCCACCGTTCGGCGCGGCCATCTTCCACGCCGGACACAAACGCCGCCACATAGCGCACAAGCGGACGCGTCTCCGCGCTGCGCAAGCGCGCGACTTCGGCTTCGCTTGGATCGAAACCAACGGCCCGCAGCCGATCGCCGAACGCACGCCATTCAGGATGCAGCCCGCCTGAGCACCCGACGTCCACCACCACAAGGTCTGTTTCGATCGCATCGACGATCGCGGCGGGCGGCGCGGAAAGCGCAAATTCCATTGGCGAAAGATCCTTTGCGGCAGAGAGCCTTCATATCCGGGCGCCGCGCGCAAACAAAAGGCCGGCGCTTGGGGCGCCGGCCTTCCGATTTATCGCTGACGTTCCGGCTTACGCCTTGAAGTACATTTCGAACTCAACCGGGTGCGGGTGCATCCGGTAGCGGTCGTTTTCTTCGGTCTTCAGTTCGAGATAGGCGTCGATAAAGTCGTCCGTCATCACGCCGCCCTTCTTGAGGAAGTCGCGGTCCGCATCGAGCGAACGGATGGCTTCTTCGAGCGAACCGCACACGGTCGGCACGTCCTTCAGCTCTTCTGGCGGCAGATCGTAGAGGTTCTTATCGAGCGGATCGCCCGGGTGGATCTTCTTTTCGATGCCGTCGAGACCCGCCATCAAGAGCGCCGTGTACGTGAGGTACATGTTGCCGGCCGGGTCGGGGAAGCGGACTTCGACGCGCTTGGCCTTCGCGCCGGTGCCGTGCGGAATACGGCAAGAAGCCGAACGGTTGCGCGCGGAATAGGCGAGCAGAACCGGGGCTTCGTAGCCGGGCACGAGGCGCTTGTAGGAATTGGTCGTCGAGTTCGCGAACGCGTTGATCGCCTTCGCGTGCTTGATGATGCCGCCGATGTAGAAGAGGCAGGCTTCGGAAAGATCGGCGTAGCGATCGCCCGCGAACGTGTTTTGGCCGCCCTTCCAGATCGACTGGTGCACGTGCATGCCCGAGCCGTTGTCCTTGTAATAGGGCTTGGGCATGAACGTCGCGGTCTTGCCGTAGCTCTGCGCGACGTTGTGGATCACGTACTTATAGAGGTTCATCGCGTCGGCCATGTGGACGAGCGTGTTGAACTTGAGGCCGAGCTCGTGCTGGGCCGGCGCCACTTCGTGGTGGTGCTTTTCGACGTCGAGGCCGATTTCCTTGAGCACCGACAGCATCTCGCCGCGCATGTCTTGCAGCGAATCGATCGGCGGAACGGGGAAGTAGCCGCCCTTCGGGCCAGGGCGGTGGCCCATGTTGCCGGCTTCATAGGCGCGGCCGGTGTTCATTGGCAGTTCGGTCGAGTCAAACGAGTACCCGGTGTTGTTCGGCTCGACGTTCCAGCGGACGTCATCGAACACGAAGAACTCGGCTTCCGGGCCGAAATACGCGGTGTCCCCGAAGCCGCCGCTCTTCACGTAGGCTTCGGCTTTCTTCGCGATCGAGCGCGGATCGCGGTTGTAGGGCGCGAGCGTGCCAGGTTCGAGAATATCGCAGAAGAGCGCCAGCGTGGTTTGCTGGAAGAAGGGATCGATGTGGGCGCCGGCCGTGTCGGGGCGCATCACCATGTCGGACTCGTTGATCGCTTTCCAACCGGCGATCGACGAGCCGTCGAACATCGTGCCTTCTTGGAAGTAGCTTTCTTCGAACATGTCCACGTCGAACGTGACGTGCTGCATCTTTCCGCGCATGTCGTTGAACCGGAGGTCGACGAACTGGACCTCCTTGTCCTTGATCAGCTTCATCACGTCGCCGGTAGCGGACATTTGGAACTCCCCCAAACACACCAGTTGAAAACAAACAGACGCGCCTCAGCGCATCAAAACACTTGCCCGCGCTATCGTGTTTCGAGCGCGCGGGCTCCGAGACGGTTCGACGCGGCGTTCAGACCGCTGCCGCGCCGGCTTCGCCGGTGCGAATGCGGATGACGTTCGCAACGTCGGTGACGAAGATTTTGCCATCGCCGATTTTGCCGGTCTTGGCGGCCTTCTGGATGGCCTCGAGCGCGCCTTCGACCTGATCGTCCGTCACGACGACTTCGAGCTTCAGCTTCGGGAGGAAATCCACGACGTATTCGGCGCCGCGGTAGAGCTCGGTATGGCCCTTTTGGCGCCCGAACCCCTTGGCTTCGATGACGGTCATGCCCTGAAGGCCGATCTCCTGCAGCGCCTCTTTCACCTCGTCGAGCTTGAAGGGCTTGATGATGGCTTCGATCTTCTTCATTCGGGCGACCTTTCTCCCCATGCCGTGCCAGCGCATCGCCGTCGCTTTGGGCGACGCCGGCCTCGCGCGCCCGGCTTCGGCTGGCGCCGTGGGCCCGTCAAGCACGAGAAAGCGGCGCCTTAGCCTTGGACGCCCTTGGCTAGGCGGTGGCGCCTACAAATACGGCACAGGCGCCTAAAAGTCGCGCACTTGCCTTTGCGGAGCGGCAAGACCCAAGGTGCCGCGCACGGAAACAATAGACGCCAAGGGAGAGCGCGATGGTCGATCCGCGGACGCCGGTGCTGATCGGAGTGGGGCAAAAGACGTGGCGCAAGGAGCCCGCACCGTTCCCACGCCAGATGCTCTCCATAGCCGCGGGATTGGCGGCGGACGATGCGGGCGTGAAGCTCAAGGACGTGGACCTCTTGGCGGTGGTCGGCTTCACGATCGACGCCAATGAGCGCAATCCGGCGCCGCGCCTCAAGAACCCGCCCGCGACGCTCGCGAGCGATCTGGGGCTTTCGCCCAAGCGCAGCGTCTACACCTACATGGGCGGCAACACGCCTCAGGCGCTCGTGAACTGGGCGAGCGAAGAGATCGCGTCCGGCCGTCACGACATGGCGCTGCTGGTGGGCTGCGAGTTCCTCGGCAGCCTGCGCAAGAAGATGGCGGCTGGCGGAGACCTTTCAGGCTTCGTGGGCGAAGGCGATGCGCCAGAACGCTGGGGCGATCCGCGCCCCGGCACGACGCCGCAAGAGATGGCGCACGGGATCAATTTCCCGGTGAATTGCTATCCGCTGTTCGAAAACGCGGTGCGTCACCATCGCGGCCGCAGCATCGAAGCGCACAACAAGAAACTCGGCGCGCTGTTTGCGCCGTTCACGCAAGTTGCGGCGAAAAACCCACATGCGTGGTTCCCGACCGCGCGCAGTGCCGACGAATTGGTGACCGAGGCGCCGGACAACCGGATGATCGGCTTTCCGTATCCGAAATATCTGAACGCGATCATGGCGGTCGATCAGGCCGCGGCGGTGATCTTGTGCTCGAGCGCGAAGGCCGATGCGCTCGGCGTGCCGCAGGACAAACGCATCTATCTGCATGGCTGCTCGGATGCGGCGGAGCTTTGGAATCCGATCGACCGGACGAACTATTACACGTCGCCCGCGATCCGGACGTGCGCCGACAAAGCGTTCGCGATGGCCAAGAAGACGCCGGCCGATATGGCGCTGATGGATCTTTATTCGTGCTTCCCGGTGGCGGTGGAAATGGCGTGCCAGGAAATCGGCATCGCCGAGGACGATCCGCGTGGGCTGACCGTGACAGGCGGGCTCCCGTATTTCGGCGGGCCGGGCAACAACTACGTGATGCACTCGATCGCCGAGATGGCGCAGCGGCTGCGCGCCACGCAGGGCGCGTTCGGGCTCGTGACCGGCAACGGCTGGTATCTCACCAAACACGCGTTCGGCATTTACTCGACGACGCCAACGGAAGGCGCGTGGCGGCGCGAAGATCCGAAGACGTACCAGAAGGAGATCGATGCGCTGCCGCATCCCGAGGTCGTGCTGGAGCCGAACGGCGAAGCGACGATCGAGACCTACACGATCGTGCACCGCAACGACCGCGGTCCAGTCGGCATCGTGGTTGGGCGTGACGCGCAGGACCGACGGTTCGTTTCGTACACGCCGGAAGACGACGACATGCTCGCGGAGATGCAGAAGAGCGAACAAATCGGCCGCAAAGGGCGCGTCGTGAGCGCGGACGGCGGGATGAAGAACACGTTCACACCGGCTTAGGAGTGCGCGCGTGATCGGTGGCGGATGCTTATGCGGCGCGGTGCGCTACGAGACGGCCGCAGAACCTGTGTTCGTGTGCAAGTGCTATTGCACGACGTGCCGCCGTGAGAGCGGGGCGGGGCATCTGACGATCGTGGTCGTGCCGGTGGAAGGGTTCGCGATGGCGGGCGCGACCAAGACGGTGACGCTCAGGCGTGAATACGATGCTCCGCCGATCCCGCGAACGTTCTGCGTGGAATGCGGCACGACGGTGTATTCTCAGTCATCGCCCAAGCACGTGAACATCCGCGCCGGCACGATCGATGGCGTGTTTCCACTGAACGTGCAGGTGAGCGAGTGGGCGAGCCACGCGCAGCCTTGGGACCGGCCGCCTACGGACGTGCCAACCGACGGGTGAGCGGGTTCACTTGTCACGCCGATGCGCTATGCCTCCCGCAACAGGGAGATCACATGGCGCGGCTTTATCTCATCAGACACGGCGAAGCGGCGGCGGCGTGGGGCCAGCACGACGATCCGGGACTTTCGCCGCTTGGGCAAAAGCAGGCGGCGGATGCGGCCTACAAGCTCGGCGTGCTGAAGCCGGCACAAGCGATCACGTCTCCGCTCCAGCGTTGCCGCGAGACGGCGGCGGCGTTCGAGATGGAGAGCGGGCTCGTTGCGCGCGTCGAGCCGTGCGTCACAGAGATCCCGACGCCGGAGGGCATTGGCGATCGCCCGGCGTGGCTGCGCCAAGCGATGGCCGGGCCATGGAGCGCGCTGCCGGGGCACGCGGAGTGGCGCCGTGAGCTGATCGAGGGCCTGATCGCGCTGAAAGAAGACACCGCGGTGTTCACGCACTTCGTGGCGATCAACGTCGCGCTCGGTGCGGCGACGAACAACGAGGCCGTGACGATCTTCCGGCCTGCGAATTGTTCGATCAACGTGTTCGATACGGATGGCGCACGCTTGAAGCTCGTCGCGCAGGGCGACGAGAACGCCGCCGTGCCGGTTTTGTGATGGCAGGTCTGTGAGCCGCGAACTCATCACCGTTGAAGACATGCGCGCGATCGATGCGCGCGCAGCGGAGCTTGGCGTGCCGACGCGCACGCTGATGGAAAATGCGGGCCGCGCGGTCGCGGACGTGATCGTGGCGCGGTTTGCGCCGTGCACGACGGCGGTGCTGTGTGGGCCGGGCAACAATGGCGGCGATGGCTGGGTCGCGGCGCGCCGCCTGTGGGAATTGGGCTGGCCTGTCTGGGTTGAGACCGATACGCCGCGCGAAGCGCTGAAGGGCGATGCGGCGGATGCCGCGCGCGGCTATGGCGGCGAAGTGCATCCGCTCGGCGCCCGAAAAGCCGCGCTATACGTCGATGCGCTCTTTGGCGCTGGGCTGACGCGCCCGCTTGAGGGCGCAGCGTGGCGACTCGCGCAGATGCTGCCGCCAGAGCGCACCGTTGCGATCGATGTGCCGAGTGGCGTGCATGGCGACGGTCTTGCGATCGATGGGCCGTCGATCACGGCCGCGATCACCGTGACGTTCGTGTGCAAAAAGCTGGCGCACGTGTTGGCGCCCAGCAAAGCACAGTGCGGCGAGGTGATCGTCGCGGACATTGGCGTGCCGGAGCAAGTGCTGGAAGAGCGCCGGCTGCGGATTTGGGAAAACGATCCATCGCTCTGGGCGTTGCCCTGGCCGGCGCCCGACGCGCACAAGCATGCGCGCGGTCACTGCATGGTGGTGAGCGGCCCTGTCGCGCGCACCGGCGCCGCGCGCCTTTCAGCGCATGCGGCGTTGCGCGCGGGCGCGGGGCTGGTGACGGTGCTCTCCCCGCCGGACGCTTTGATCGTGAACGCCGCGCACCTTACCGCGGTGATGGTGCAGAAGGCGGGCGGCGCTGAAGAGATCGCCGCCGCAGCGCGTGGCGCAAAGGCCGTCGTGATCGGACCAGCCGCCGGCGTCACAGATGCAACGCGCGCGGCGGTGTTGGCGCTTGCCGCACAGGACGCGCCGCTCGTGCTCGACGCCGATGCGCTGACCGTGTTTGCGGACGAGCCCAACGCGCTGTTCGCGCGGCTGCGCGAGGGCGACGTGATGACGCCGCATGTCGGTGAGTTTCGCCGCTTGTTCGGTGATCTCCTGGAAGCGCGATCCAACCGGATCGATGCGGCGCGCACGGCGGCGGCGCGGGCGCGCTGTGTTGTGCTGCTAAAGGGCCCGGACACGGTGATCGCGGCGCCGGATGGGCGCGTGATCGTGAACACCAGTGGCACGCCGTTTCTGGCGACCGCCGGTTCAGGCGACGTGCTGGCCGGGATCATCGCGGGATTGCTCGCGCAGGGACTCACCGGTTTCGACGCCGCGAGCGCTGGGGCGTGGTTGCACGGGCGGGCAGGGGAGATCGCCGGGCCAGGGCTCATCGCGGAAGATTTACCCGCCGCACTGCGGGACGTGCTCAATGAGGCGGCGCCGCTTCCCCTGCGGCGGCGTTGACGCCCTCGCTCACCGCAGGCTTTTGGGTTAACACGAAGGCGGCTCGGGGGAGCCATTGGAGGGCGGGTAATGGTCTGGTGGTGGTGGATTCTCCCGGCGGTCGTCGCCGTATTCGGCCTCGCCATCGTCCTCAGCGGGCTTGGGTGGATCTTCCGCGGGCGCCCCTTCAAGGGCGGGCGCGGGATATTCGGCGGCGGCGTCGTGCTCGCGACGGGCGCGATCCTCGGGCTCCTCGGGCTCAATATTCAGACCTACAACCGGCTCGCTTATGACCGGCCGGTCGCGACGATCGACCTCACTCAAAAGGGCCCGCAGCTCTACGACGCGGTGGTGACGACGCCCGATGGCGCGACCAACACGTATGAAATCCACGGCGACCAGTGGCGCATGGAAGCGCGCGTGTTGAAGTGGAAGCCCTGGGCGAACGTGCTGGGGCTGGACTCGCAATACCGGCTCGACCGCTTCTCAGGCCGCTACGAAGAAACAGCCGACGAATTGAACGCACAGCGCAGCGCGTACGATCTGCGGCCCGCACGCTCCACCGGCATCGATCTATGGCCTCTGGCGCGGCAATTCAGCCAATACGCTCCAGTCGTCGATACGCTTTACGGCTCGGGCGCGTACATGCCGATGGCGGATGGCGCGCGCTACGAAGTGCGCATCACCCAGTCCGGCCTCATCTCGCGGCCATTGAACGAACGGGCCGCTGAGGCGTCGTCGAGCGGCTGGCAGTAGACGCTTCGCAAAAGTTGGATGAGCGGCCGCGCCACGGGCGGGCGAGACCTTGCGCGATCAACGTTTCGCCAAGGTCGCGCCCGTCGATTTCGATCCGCGCGAGGTTGCGGTCGTAGCGGTCGCGCCGGCCGGTTTCGACCGCTTCGACGCGGGACGCTGTCGCGACCAGACGGCGGGCCTCGTCACGAGCGGCCTCAGCAAGCGCGAGTTCGGCGGGGCACCGCGCGCGGCGGCCAAGCTCCGGCGCGTCCAGGTTTTCCACACGGTAGTATTCGCCGCGACCGTCGCGGAGCGTATCGCCATCAACCACGCGCGGCTCGCTGAGCAACACGCCCGCAGCCAAGATCAAACCAACCCACATGCCGAGTCTCCCGGTTGCAACCGAGAGTGGCTATATCCGTAAACACACCCTTAAGTGTGTCCTTAGGTTGCAACGCAACTTGGGATTGGTGCGGACGGCGGGAGTCGAACCCGCACGCCTTGCGGCGCTGGAACCTAAATCCAGTGCGTCTGCCAGTTCCGCCACGTCCGCGCGCGGGCGGTTCTAGGGCGCCGGAGAGGGGGTGGAAAGCGGGGCGATGTGGCGCGTTGGACACCCCAAAACGGGCGTGTCATAAGCCCGCCCGTTCAATTGCCCGGCGCGCGCCTTGCAGCGCCGGGCGTCCATGCTTTCCCAACTCGCGACCCCCAGGACCAAAACGATGCAAATGACCGAGACCCGCTCTGAGGGCCTGCAGCGCACCTACAGCGTGGTGGTGCCCGCCGCGGATCTCGAGCGGCAACTCTCGGCCAAGATCGCTGAAGTGCAGCCGCGCGTGCGCATCAACGGCTTCCGTCCTGGCAAAGTGCCCGCGAGCCACATTCGCAAAGTGTATGGCCCCGGCTTCATGCAGGACCTCATCAACGAGGCGGTGCAGAAGTCGACGCAGGAATCGATCGAGAAGGCGAATGTGCGCCCGGCGTCCGAGCCGCAACTCGATCTCAAGAGCGATCTTGCGCAAGTGCAGGCCGGCAAGGCCGATCTTTCGTTCGAAGTGAAGTTCGAGATCATGCCCGAGTTCGAACCGATCGAACTTGGTTCGATCGCGATCGAACGCCCCGTCGCCGACGTGACGGATGCGCAGGTCGATGAATCGCTCTCCAGTTTGCTGAAGGCGAACACGGCGTACGAAACAAAGGATGGCGTCGCGGCTGACGGCGATCAAATCGTGCTCGATTTTCTCGGCAAGATCGATGGCGAAGCGTTTGAAGGCGGCGCAGCAGAAGGCGCGACGCTGCGCATCGGCGCGGGCCAATTCATCCCGGGCTTCGAAGAGGCACTCGTGGGCGTCAAAGCCGGCGACGAACGCACGATCGAGGTGACGTTCCCAGAGGCCTATCCGGTTGAAAAGCTCGCTGGGCAAAAGGCGACGTTTGACACCAAAATTTCCGAAGTGAAGGCGCCCAAGGATGCGGAAGCGAATGACGAATTCGCCAAGCAGTTCGGGTTCGATGATCTCGGCGCGCTGAAGACGGCGCTGAAAGAGCGCATTCAGAACGATCACACGCAGCAATCACGCGCCAAGGCCAAGCGCGCGCTGTTCGACAAGCTCGACGCCGGCCACGATTTCCCGCTGCCGCCCGGCATGGTGGAAGCCGAGTTCAGCCAGATCTGGCAACAGATCCAGCAGGACAAAGAGCAAGATCGCCTCGACCCGGAGGACAAGGATAAGTCCGAGGATCAGCTCCGCGCCGAATACCGCAAGATCGCCGAGCGCCGCGTGCGCCTTGGCCTGCTGCTTGCCGAGATCGGCCGGCGCGCGAAGGTTGAGCTTCCCGAGCAGGAAGTGGCCCGCGCCGTGGCGCAGCACGCCCGCAACTTCCCGGGCCAAGAGCAGCGCGTGTTCGAGCTCTACCAGAAGAACCCGCAGCTCCTGGCCCAAATCCGGGCGCCGCTCTACGAAGAGAAGGTCGTCGATTACATCCTCGAACTCGCCAAGGTCTCCAACAAGACGGTGACCCGTGACGAGCTGTTCGCCGAGGATGAGGGGCTGCAGGCGGCTTAAGGCGTCGCCAGGCTGGCCGTGGGGCTTGCGGGGCTGGCCCCAAGCGCAAATATGATCCTGGCGGCGGGGACCCGATTCTTCCCAGCCGTCTCTCCCGAAAGGCGGCCATGTCCCACGAAAGATTGATGAACCTCGTTCCGATGGTGATCGAGCAGACGAGCCGCGGGGAACGCGCGTTCGATATCTTCTCGCGCCTCCTCAAGGAGCGGATCATTTTCGTGACCGGGCCGATCGAGGATGGGCTCGCCAGCCTCGTGACCTCGCAGCTTCTGTTCCTGGAATCGGAGAACCCGAAGCGCGAAATCAATATGTATATCAATAGCCCGGGCGGAATCGTGACCTCCGGGCTCGCGATCTACGACACCATGCAATACATCCGCAGCCCGGTTTCGACGGTCTGCATCGGGCAGGCCGCTTCAATGGGCTCGCTGCTGCTGGCGGCGGGCGCGAAGGGCATGCGGGTGTGTCTGCCGAACGCCCGCGTGATGGTGCACCAGCCCTCCGGCGGCTTCCGCGGCCAAGCCAGCGATATCGAGCGGCACGCCGAGGACATCATCGCCACCAAGCGCCGGCTCAACGAAATTTACGTCAAACACACCGGTCAGCCTTATGAACGGGTGGAGCGGACGCTCGACCGCGACCACTTCATGACTGCGGAAGAGGCCAAAGCCTTTGGCCTGGTGGACCGGGTCTATGAAAAGCGCGAACTGGCCGAGGGGCCGGCGCCGATTGCGTAGGCGGCTCAAGGGCTTGCGTGGGCTCCGTGGCAGGGTCCGGCTTGCGGCCCTGAGCTTGCTATGATCGTATCGCCCTTCGGGGCGGTGAACCGTTTTGAAAGGGATCGCGGGAAAGGTGAACGTGATGAGGGGCGGAATTAGCCATTCCGCCGCCGCAAAGCGGGCGCCCCGCCCCTGTAAGGAAAGCCGATGAGCAAAGGCGCGACCGGCGGAGAAACCAAGAACACCCTGTACTGTTCTTTCTGCGGAAAGAGTCAGCACGAGGTGCGCAAGCTCATTGCCGGCCCGACGGTTTTCATCTGCGATGAATGCGTCGAACTCTGCATGGACATCATCCGCGAGGAGCACAAAA
>CAZMCA010000070.1:0-15718 GCA_964564595.1 uncultured Caulobacteraceae bacterium | reverse complement strand
TTCGGCTCCGATGAAGACATCATCGCGTTGCGAGACATGATCGCGCGCAAGGCGAGCGCGGAAGAAATTCTCGCCTCGCCGATGATGCAGGCCGTCGAGCAATATTCCGCTGAGACGCCTTGGACCGCCACGGCGCAAGAGGCCGCCGATCCTGATTTCTTCGACGGGCGCGAATACATCGATCCGCGCACGGGCGATGTTGTCGACGCGGAAGAGGCGATCGAGCGCCTTAAGGAGATTTATGAAGCCAAGTCTGGCGGGATTCCGCGGCGCGAATTCCGCGCCGTTGTGGTTGTCGGCCATCCCGGCGCGGGCAAGTCGACGTTCATCAACGATCTCGCGCGCGCGTTTGGCGCGGCGGTGCTCGATGCGGACATCGCGAAGGAATTCGTGCCCACTTACGAGGGCGGGCTGAATTCGCAATCGGTGCATTTTGAGAGCGCCGGCCTGCGCGCTGCGGCGCAAGTCGATTTTCTCGATAGCGGTACGAACGTCGTGATCGAGCGCGTCGGCGATAGCGTGCTCGGCATGCGCAAGACGATCCAGCAGCTCGAAACGTCTGGCTATTCGGTGTCGATGGTTCACATCGATGTCGACGGCGCGGAGGCCGCGCGCCGCATGGCGAGCCGCTTCCTGTCAGGCGGGCGCTATGTCGATCCCGCGATTTTCCGCGCTGTGCTCGATAAACCGAAACCGACGTTCGCTGAGATCGTTGAAAGCGCGCCGCTCTCGGGCTATGTGGAGATCAATGCCAACGGACCCCCAGGACAAATCGAAATCGCCAAGTCGGGCGGCGCGTCAGCCGCCTCGCTCCTCGCCGCAATTAACGGAGGAGCACGATCCGGCGTATTGGGCGGAAGCGGGACGGCGCTTAAGGACCGGGCTGCGGCAGCAACGCCAGATGAAAAAGGGCCGGGCTACGCCCAAGACGAAGTAACGGCGGCAGAAGACCTCTTTCACGGCCGCTCTCTTGCGCGGCTATGGGTCGAAAACTTCGGTGGTGGCGAAGACGGCGAGGCGCGGGCGCGCGTCGTTCTTCAAAAAGAACGCGGCGAGTGGACGCATCCGCGACGCATCGCGCACATCGATATTGCGCTCGCTTCGATCGACGATCGGTCTTACGTGCTCGCGCCGCGCAACACGCTGAGCGCTGAAGTCGAGAAGGCGTTTCCAGAAATCTATGCCCAGGGCTCCCCCCGTACCGGCCCGCGCGGCTATTTCACGCCCGGCTATGATCGCAACGGTGAACTGAATAGCGCCGTGATCAACCTGCTCGAAGCGCGCAATCTGTCGACGCTGCTGCACGAAACGGGGCACTTGAATCTCGAATTGCTGATGATGTTCGCCGCGCAAGACACCGCGCCGCAGGCGATCAAAGACGACGCGCAAACGGTGCTCGATTGGTTCGGCGGCGATCTCACGATGGAGCGCTGGGCCGCGATGTCGATCGATGAGCGCCGCCCGTATCACGAACAATTTGCGCGTGGCTTCGAGGCGTATGTGATGGAAGGCAAATCGCCTTCGGGCGCGCTCCGGCAGGTGTTCGCCACGATCCGCACGTGGTTGGTCGCGATCTACAAGAGCGTGCTCGCGCTCAAAGTCGAGCTGAACGATGAAGTGCGCGCCGTGATGGATCGTATGGTTGCGACCGATGAGGAGATCGCGGCGGCGCAAAAGGCGAACGGCGCAAATCAAGTGATGTCGCGTGAGGAATTCGGCGGCACCGACAAGCAATATGCGCGCTACCTGAAAGAGATCGATCGCGCGCGATCTGAGGCGGAAGCCGATCTACAGGCGAACGTGATGGGCGCGCTGTTCGCCGATCGCACGCGGCAATGGCGCGCGGAAGAGAAGCGCCAGCGCGAGACGGTGGAACTGGATGTCGATGCTGATCCGGCGCGCATCGCGCTCGATTGGCTTGCGTTCGGCCTATGGCGTCACGGTCCTAAGCCGGATTGGGCAACGGATGATCTGCGGCTCTCGCTTAAGGCCGTGCTCGATGATTATGGGCAGGACGCCTATGACGGCCTGCCGCCTGAGCTGCGCAAGGTCGACGCCGACGATCTCGTCAAGCAGGCGGTCGCGACGCGCGTCGCGCTGAACAAGCGTGGGCCGCAACGCCTCGCTGATTGGCTACTGCACTACGCGCGCAAGCACGGCGGCATCGTCGATGAATCGGGCGGGCTGCAACAGGTGCTCGATGGCAAGCGCGGTTACGGCCGCGTGATCAATGATCAAGGCGGGCGCCATCTCGACGATGTTGCAATGGCCGCATGGGAAGCGGGCTTCTTTGGTCCGCCGCCTGGGCGCGTCACGGATGGCGGCTATGCGCAGGACGGCGCGCCAGCGCCGCGTGAGTTTAAGCCTTCGCTCCGGCACATCGAGAAGTGGGGCGACACGATCGATGACGAGGCGTCAATTCAAAAGGCGCTGCGCCGGATCGTGCAGATTCGCAACATGACGCCGGTCAATGCGAGCTGGAACGATCTTCGTGACGCGGTGCGTGATCTTGCGGAGCTGTTTGAAAACAGCGTTCAGCGCCCGGTCGATTACACGTCGACCGTTGCTCAAGATCGCTGGCATTTTGGGCGGCAAGCGGAAGCGATTTTCGAGCGATACGACGACACCGATCGTTACATCTTTGTGGAAGCGCTCAAGCTCGATACGGAGGGCAGGCAGCGCAATCGCGTTCTTGTTGAGATCGCGGAAACGTTGCGCGAGTGGCGCAATCGCGGCGTGCGCCGTAAGGGGTTGCGCGATCTCTTTCTCCAAGACATTGAGAGCGATCCGCGCGACAAGCGTCGATCTGAGCTTGGTCTAACGCAGCGCACTGGATTTTACAGCGCCGTTGCGCGCGCCGTGAAATCAATGCCTGATCGTCAGTGGCAGATGGGCGGCGAGCACGTGATCAATTGGCTGTTGAAGCAGCCGGGCGTGAAGCGTGAGGAAATCGACTTTCTCGAATTGCCTGCGTTGATCGGGCGACGCGATCTGACACGCGAAGAAGTCGAAAACTACATCGCTGATCGCGAGCTTCGCCTACAGGCGCGGTTCAACAAATTCGATCCCGAGAACCCTTCAACCGACTACGAATACGGCGGCACGCGCGCCTTCGCGGGTCCGCGCATTCCCGGTCGCGGTGTTTATTTTGAAGATCGCCTTGCGTTCCCGAAGCGCCGTCCTGATGGGCGTGAATTCGCGCCGGGGATGTTCAATAGCCCGCATTGGGACAACCATGCATGGGGCTCAATCCGTGGCTCGATCCGCGACGTTCCAGGCTACGGAAAAACGTATATCGCGGAAGAGATTCAGGCCGATTTCTTTCAAGGCGCCCAACGGCAGGGGGGCGCTGAACCGCGACGCCCGCGTGTGGCCGCTGAGGATTACCTAAGATGGAAAGCGCGCCGAAGTGAGTACAACGCGGCACGCTTTCGCTTGTCACAGCGGTTGGATGCGCTTCGCACGGTCGCGAATTACGCGCGTTGGGGCGCTGACCTGCGAAACGCTATTGTTGAAATTGAGATTTGGGAGAAGGGCGATACGCTTGATGATGCGCTCGCAAATTTGTCGCGGCTCGCTGAGGCCGTAGAGGCATCGCCTAATGGCAATTACCGCGAAGCGGCGCTTTCCGATTTGGACGCGATCGCAGCCGAGTTTCGTGCGGAGCCGGAGTTTTTCGAGCATGGGGCCAATCGAAAATTCGGCAACCCCGAATCGTACTACACGCCAGATAGCCCGTTTAAGGACACATGGGAGGATGTTCTTCTTAAGCGCTTACTGATCCGGGCGGCGCGTGAAAACGCGGACGCGGTAGCTGTTTCGACAAGTGAGACGACGGCGCGCATTCAGAACACAGCGAAGGCCGCTGGTTTTTATGACGAAGAGTTTCGCGTTAAACTAGAACGTTTGGCGCGCGAGGAAACGGGCGATCCGTCACTGACGATAGAGCGCGTAAATCTTCCGACGAAACGCGGCCAACGCGCCTATTCGGTTTGGATTGTTCGCCTGCCGGAAGCGGCGCGAGCGCAAATCCGCAAGCGCGGCATGCGCTATTTTCAGGGCGATAGCGTCCGCAACGGCGAGCGCCCGACGATCCGCGAATTCCTTGATCGTCTAAACGATGACATCCGCAATGATGCGTCGCCGGTCTATTCGAGCGTCGACGCGGAGGAAGTCGCGAACCGGCTCGAATATCAAAGCTGGGCCAATTGGTTCGCAGAGCGCGGCGTCGACCTGAAAGCGCCCGCGAAGGAATTGCGTGTGCAAATCGAACGCGCGCTCTCGAAGGACAATGGCGGTCTGCATCCTGACGTGCTCGCCAGCGTATTCGGCTTCGATAGCGGCGCGCAATTCTTGCGGGCGATCTCCACGCTGAAACCGCGCGAAGAGGCGATCAAGGAAGAGACGCGCAAGCGCGTGATGGAAGAGATGGGCGGCGATCCGTTTGCCGACGGCTCGATCGCGGAAGAGGCGCGGATCGCGGCGCACCGGGAATCGCGCGCACGTGCGATCGAGCTAGAGCTTGACGCGATCGAGCGCGCGACCGGCAACGCATCTCGCCCGGTGAACGCTGCGGCGAAGGACATCGCGCGCCGCCAGATGGAAAGCATGACCGTCAAGCAGGTGCGCGCCTATGATTGGTTCCTGTCGGCGGAGCGGCGTGAGTCGCGCAATGCGATCGAGGCGATCCGCAAAGGCGACATGACGGCGGCGCGGATGCACAAGCATCGCCAGCTCGTGAATTTCCACCTTTACCGGCTGGCGCGCGACGCGGCGGAGGAGATGGATAAAGCGCAAACGTACCTGCGCAAGTTCGATCGCGCTGGCGTGCGCGACAAGATCGATGGCGACTATCTCGATCAGATCGACGGCCTGCTCGAAGCGTATGAACTGCGCAACACAACGCAGCGCCGTCAGCGCTCGATGGCGTCCCTCAATCAATGGGCGCAAGATATGGAGGCGCGCGGCCTAGGGCATCTCGTCGACGTTGATCCGCGCGTGCTGAGCGAGGCGTCTCGCAAGCCTTTCGTGCGCCTGCCGATCGATGAGGCGCGCGGGCTCGTCGACACGATCCGCAACATCGAGCATCTCGGGCGATTGAAGGATAAGTTGCTCGCGGCGCAAGAGCGGCGCGCTTTCCGCGCGACCGTCGATGGCGTGGTCGCGCAATTGGAAGCGACGGGGCCGCTCTCTGAGCCGAAGCGCCGCACCTATACGCCGACGGCGATGCAGCGCGTCAGTGACACGATCCGCAAGGCGCACGCGGAAATGACGCGGATGGAATTCCTGTTCAAACATTTGGACGGGAAGGCGAACGGGCCGATCTGGCAAACGCTATGGGCGCCGTTGGCCGCTGCGGCGGATAAGGAGACGGCGCTGATGCGCCGCGCCACGACGGACATGCAAGCGATCTGGAAGCGCTACGAACGCGGCGAGCTGGGCCGCATGTTCAACAAGCGGATCGAGACGCCTGAGCTTCCGGTGCGCGGGCCGAACGGCACGGCGACGTCGTTCACCAAAGCGGAGATCATCACGATCGCGCTCAATTGGGGGAACGAAGGCAACCGCGCCGCGCTGCTGAACGGGTTTGGTTGGAGCGAGGAGAATGTGCGCCTCGTGCTCGATCGTGAGCTGGATGCGCGCGATTGGGAGACGGTGCAGGCGATTTGGGATTTGATCGGCTCGTTCCGCGATGAAGCCTTCGCGTTGCATGAAGACCTGACTGGCGTGCGCCCGAAAGCCGTTGAGGCGACGCCGGTTGAGACGAAGTTCGGCACATTCAAAGGCGGGTACTATCCGCTCAAATACGATGGCGAGCGCAGCGTGCGCCAGAACCGTGACGATAAGCGCGCGGAGTCGCTTGAAGCGTGGGGCTCGAATTGGTCAAAGCCGATGACGCGCAAGGGCCACCTTGAAGCGCGTGTTGGCTCTGGCGGGCGCCCGGTGAAGCTCTCGATGTCGGTGTTCACTGAGCACGTGAACAACGTCTCGCATGACATCGCCTATCGGCGCGCCGTGATCGACACGATGCGGATCATCGAAGATCAGGCGTTCGCGGAAGCCTTCATCGGCGTTGCCGGTCAACCGATGTACGATCAGCTCACGCCTTGGCTGCAGTCGATCGCCGCAGATCGCGCCGATCCGACGGTGTGGTTCTGGCGTCACCTGCAGAAATTGCGCGGCAACGTCGCAATCGCCGCGATGGGCTATCGCCTGAGCACGGGCCTTCAACAGCTTACCGGCGTGCTGCAGGCGGTGCCTGAGCTGGGCTCGCTTCGTATGTCTGGCGCTATGGTGAAGCTGCTGCGCAATCCTGCGCAGATCGAGGCGAAGGCGCGCTTCATTCTCGATAAGTCCGAATTCATGCGGTCGCGCATGACGACGCGCGACCGCGATATTCGCGAAACGATCGAGGGGATGCAGCAAACGGACAAGCTCTATCCGATCCGGCAACACGCCTTCGCGCTTGTGGGGATGTTCGATTGGGCGGTGTCGTCGACCGTTTGGACGGCGGCGTATGATCGCGCGATGGATGGCGAAGTGAACGGCATCGATACCGGCGATGAAGCTGGCGCGATTTCCTATGCCGATAGCATGGTGCGCACGACGCAATCGGCGGGGCTCAATCAGGATTTGCCCGCGATCATGCGCGGTACGCAGATCAACAAGCTCATGACGATGTTCTTCTCGTATTTCAGCGTGCTCTATAATTGGACGGCGAGCAGTGTTGGCGACGTGCGCCGTGGCCGCATTCCGCCGCACGTCTTCGTGGCGAACATGGCGTTGATCTATGTGATCGCGCCGCTGATGGCGGAAGCGATCGCTGGTCGGTTGATCCCGCGCGAGGGCGAGGACGAAGAGGAGCGCAACAACCGCGTGCTCGGCGTGATCTTGCGCATGCCTTTCCAGACGATCCCCTATCTGCGCGACGTGGTGAACGCGGCTGGCACGACGTTCGACTATCAGCTCTCGCCCGTCGAAAGCGCGCCGAAGATGATCATCCGCGCCGGGCAAGACCTGGCTGCGGGGCGCACGCTCTACAGCGAGAACACGGCCAAGGCGGCGGTGACGTCGATCGGGTATATGTTCGGCCTGCCCTCGGGCGCCGCGTGGCCCCTGATCGATTACATCGCCGACTATGTTGAGGGCGAGGAAACGGGGCTCGATCCGTATGAGGCCCTGGTCGCGGATCGCCGCTAGGCGTTCCCGCGCCGTTCACAGCCCGGTCGCCATAAGGCGGCATGGCGTTGAACGTCGAGACACCCCTTGTGCAATATGCCGGTTCCGGCACGCGCGGCCCCTTTTCGGTCGCGGTGTCCAGCGTGCCGATCACGTTTCTCAACAAGAGCGAGATCGTCGTCACGCGATGGAGCGCCCTTGGAGTTCCGACGGTCTATGTTGAGAGCACGCACTATACGCTGAGCGCTGAGAGCGTGGTGACGGGGGAGGCGGCGGCTAGCGTCACGCTCGCGATGAGCGTCGCCGTGTTGGCGGTTGGCGAGAAGCTGCAGATCAAGCGCCAGACGCCGCGTTCGCAGGTTCAGCAATTCACGCAAGGCGGCGGCTTTTCGAGCGTGTCGACCGAACGCACGATCGATCGCGAAGTGCGGATCATTCAGGAGATCGATTACAAGGTTGGCCGCGCGCTCGGGCTGCATCCGCTCGCGACGCACGAAGTTCCTGCGCTCCCGCGCGCATGGGTCAACAACGCCTTCCTCGTCTCCGGCGATGAGGAAGGCGAATTGGAATGGATGGAGACTGCGGACTTCATCGGGCCGGAAGGTGATCCTGGGCCGGAAGGCGATCCTGGCGCGGACGGCGCCACGCCATTTCTGCTATACACGTTCTCGACGACGACGACGGATGCCGATCCCGGCTCGGGCGTTTTTCGCCTTAACCACGCGACGATCGCAAGCGCGACGGCGGCGTACATCGATAACGCAGAATCGAGCGCGATCGATGTCTCGGCCTTCATCGACACGTGGGATGACTCAACAAGCACGTCGAAGGGCTATCTCATCCTGCGCGGACGCACGACGCCGTCGGCGTTCGCGGTGTTTCGTGTCACCGGCTCCGTCGTTGACGGCACGGGCTATCGCAAGCTCACGCTGACGCACATCGCCAGCGGCGGGGCATTCACGAACGCGCACGTGTTCGCGCTGAGCTTTTCGCGCACGGGCGATAAGGGCGACACTGGTCCTGGCTCCGGCGACATGCTGGCCGCGAACAACCTGAACGATGTCGTCAGCGTCTCCTCCGCGCGCGCGAACCTTGGTCTTGCGATCGGGACGAACGTTCAGGCGTATAGCGCGAACCTGACAAGTTTCGCAGGCGTTGCGCCATCGGCGAACATTCTTTCGTTCCTGGGCGCCGCGAACTATTCCGCGGCGCGCACGGCGCTGGGCGTTGCGATCGGTTCGGACGTTCAAGCGTACAGCGCGAATCTCGTCACCTATGCCGGGATCGCGCCGTCGGCGAACGTGCAGTCGTTCCTTGGTTCGTCGAACTACGCTGGGATGCGCTCGTTGCTGTCGCTCGGCACGGCGGCGCTGGTCAATACCGGTACAAGCGGCGGCACGATCCCGCTGCTCAACGCGACGAATACATGGTCTGCGGAGCAATTTTATGCTGGTCGCGTAAAGATCGGCGCCTACCATTTCTGGATTGGCAATGTCTCCGCCGATTCAGACATCACTTTTACGCGTTGGGAAGGCGATACGATTCAGTGGAAGGTCGGCCCCTCAACCAACGGCGCAAGCGCCTTCTACATCTACAACACGTTCAGCACGGGCATGTACCTGTCGAACGGCGGAACGTCATGGTCGAATTCGTCTGATGAGCGCATCAAGAACATCATCGGCGATCGCGCTGGCGCGCTTGAACGCATCTGCGCGCTAGAGCCGATCGTTTATACGTATCGGTCCGAGGAGTTTTGGCACGCTTATGCACTTGCGCATGGTGAAGCCACAGCGGAGCCGGTTCGCCGCCTTGGTTTCCGTGCGCAGAACGTGCTCGCGCACATTCCAGAGGCCGTCGACGTTCCGGTTAATTACGATCCCGATGCGGTGTGGACACCGGAAGATGGGCTCGATGAGACGGAGCGTCTTGGGCTGCGCTCCACCGATCTCATGCCCGACATTGTTCAATCGATCAAAGAGATCGCGGCGCGCCTCGCAGCGCTCGAAGGAAACGGCAATGCCTGACAACACTGAACAAAGCTGGTCCGACACGCTGATCGCGCTCGCGGAAGAAGCGCTGCACGATTCCGGTCAGCATGACACATCAATGCGTTTGAACACGCAGCTCGTCGATCTGTCGGGCACGTTGCGTGCGTGGGCGGGCACGATCGATCCAGGCGTGATGCGTCGCAAGGAGGACTTCGAGCGCGAGCGTTTAGCGCGCGAGGAGGCCGATCGTTTGGCGCGCGACGCCAAGGCGGGCGAAGAGCGCGAGGCTCGCGCCGCACGGCTTGAAACCGATGAAAATGCCTTCGTCGATCCGATCAATTGGGAGAGCATTGAGCAGGCGCGCGCCGGTCTGCGCATCGCGATCCGCCGCGAGCACGCCAAGCGCACGGCGACACGTCAGAACCATCTCGAACGTGTGCTCGCGCTGAGCGATCCTGAGTATGAACGCCAGCCGCAAGAGACGATCGAGCTGATGCAGCATCGCGAGGCCGCGATGCGCCTCGGCGCGCTCGATGCGCGCATGAACGAAATGCTCGAATGGGTTGAAGGCAACGACGATCTCGAAGCGGCCAAGACCTTCGACGTGATGGCGGGCTGGGAATGAGCGACGACAATTACGATCCGCTAGATGAACGGTACGCGCCCGGCACTGTTGGGCGCGACTATGAGCGCACGACGCGCATGGTCGGGCCGGAAGTGGCGCGTCTGTTTCCGCTCGCGCTGATCGCGATCTCGATCCTCTGGCTGCTACGCGGGCTCGATCTCGTGATCTGGCTTGTCGTCGCCGTGCTGCTGGGCTGGCTGTTGTTCCGGCTCGGCTTCGTGAAGCGGCCTCTGATCGAGATCGTGCGCACGAAGATCGTCGAGTGGCGGAACGATTGGGCGCATCTGCGCGAATTCCTGCGTCTCGCGCTGCAGCCGAAAGACGATCCGAAAAAAGCGCTGGCGATGGCGCATCAACAACAATTCCTTGCTGGCCGGGCGATGTCGCCGATCCGGCTATTCACGATCCTGCCGTTCGTGATCGCCGCCGCTGGCGTCGGCTACGGGCTTTGGGAGCGAAGCGAGGCGTCGGTCGCGCGCGCCGCGCGTGATCGTGGCTGCAGCGTCGAAGAGATCGCTGGCCGCACCACGCGGCAAGCCTGCATCGATCTGGCGAACGTGCGCGCGATACGCGATCGGGCGCTTCAAGCGCACGGCGACGCGATCAACGCGGTGCGTGATCGCAACGCGCAAATCATGGAGGAGCGCCGGGCGTGTCACGCAACGACGGAGGCCGCGACACAAACCGCGAGCCAATGCCTTGCGCGCCTGCAGGAAAACAGAGTGAGGAGAATCCGAAATGAAGCGACTAACCGTGCTGCTGGCGCTCCTCGGCGCGATCCCGTTGAACGCCTGCGCGAGCTTTCCGTTGAATCGGGAGCCGGAGATGTTGGAGCTTCCGCAAATCCCGCCGCCCCCGCCGCCGCTGTTTCCGGTGGTGTGCCTGCGGACGCCGGAGGAGCCGGGACCGTTTCAATTGCGCAGCCAGTACCCGGCCAATGAGCCGGATCGCAGCGACGCCGTGATCGACGATCTGCAAGAGCGCGTCGCCGCACTCGAAGGCGTGATCGGTCGCGAGAACACGCTGACCCGCGCCTGTGCAAGCCACGGCAGCGGGCAGGCGGCGACGCCTGTTTCGTAATGCCGTGGTGGGCGGCGCTGATAATTCTGGCGGCGGCGCTGCTGTTCGCGACATGGGCTGGTGGGAAGCAAGAATGACCGATGCGAACGGCGATCGTTTCTTCGTGGAAAAGCTCTTTTCCTTTGCGGAGGAGCAGGGTCGCTTGAGCGCACGCCAAGATTCCGCAGACAAAGCGATCGATCGCCTCGGCGATGAAATCGTGAAAGCGCAGAATCATTCCGCGCTTCACATCTCGGGCGAGATGATGCGACTCGAACAGCGCATCGATACGAAGCTCGAAGTCGACCGGGCGCAGACACGTCGTCAATTGCAGGCGATGAGCGATGCGTCGCAGGAAGCAACAAAGACTCTCATGCGCGTGATCGTCGGTGTCGGCGTCGCCATTGTGGCGGGGCTTGGCGCGCTCGAACACATCGACACGATCACGCAAGTTTTGGAGATGTTTCGCCGATGAGCGATGAGCCGAAGGCCGGGTTTTGGGCGCTATGGGTTGAAGCAATTCAATCCTATTGGCGCGATCCGAAAAATGTAATCGGCCCTCCCGGTTCGCTGATGCGGCGCGGCGTAAAATTCGCGTGGATCGTGTTGTCGTTTTACGTGCTGATCTTCGCAGCGATCCCTTCGCAGGTTGAGAGCTGGAAGCTCTGGATGCGCAATGACACGCTGGCGACAAGCCTCGGCATCTCCTTCACGTGCGCCGCGTTTCTGATCGGTTCGGTGCTGAGCTATGTCGCGGAAAGCACAAAGCCGGTGCGCGTGCCGCTCCCGATCCCGCTGATCGAATTCGAAGAGCGCCGTTATCGCGGTTGGAAGATCGCGATGATGCACCTGCATCTTCCGAACGTGCGCGTCACGGGCGCGACCATCGTCGCGGTCATGCTCTTCGCGATGAGCTTCACCGGCATGTGGAACTACTACCTGTTCGAGCAGCGATCGACGGGCGGTGTGAGCGTGGCGTCGGCATCGGCGGCGAGCGGCAACATCGCGGACGCGGAGCGGGCGCTGAGCGATCATCGTGCGGCGGCGGCTGAGCGCGCGGCGAGCGGCGAGGCGGAGCTTGCGCGAACGCCAGAAGCCTACGCCACGGCGCGCGCCCGCATCCGCGCGGCGAACACAGAGCAGGCGCGGCTTGACGCTGAAACGGATCGCGCGCTCGCGACCGATCTGCGGGACGCGCGGGCGGCGAACGTGACGGTCGCCACGACGGCCAGCGATCCGCGCCCGATCGATGCGGTGGCGTCGGCAGTCTTCCGCGCGCCCCGCGCCGACGCGGCGTCCCTGATGGATGCGATGCGCTCGGGGCTCGTCGAGGCGCTGCTGTTTATCGGCCTTTCGCTCGGGCTCGTGCCCGCCCTGTCGCGTGCTGGCGTGCCTGGGGAAACACGTGAAACGCCCCCTGAGCCTGAGCCGGAGATCGTCGAGGAGACGCCCTCGGCGCCCCCGGAAGAGGAGGGGCCGCGCCGCCGCTTCGTCCTGCCTGCCGCTACGGAAGAGGATTATGCGCTGGCGAAGGCCGTGGGGCCGATTCCGCGCCCCGCGCCCGAAAGCGCGCCGCCAGGGCCGGAGGCCCCTGACGCCCCGCAGGAGCCGCGCCACGTGCCGGAAAACGAACCGCCCCCGGAAGAGATCGATCCGCTGCTGCGCGAGCGCATGGCGCGGGCCGCTGAGAACATGGAGCCCGCCTGATGCACGTCGTTGGAATTGACCTTGGGACAAGCACAAGCGTCGTCGCCCTGGCCGTCGGCGGCGCGCGCCGGGTTCTGACGCGCGATGAGCGCGATCGGCTCCTGCCGACGGTGGTCGCGATCGACGCGAAGGGCCGTTTCAGCGTCGGCTCGAACGCGCGGGATTCGATGGAGGCCAATCCTGAATTCACGTTCTTCGGGCTCAAGCGGATCATCGGCCGCAAGTTCGACGATCCGGTCGTGCAGGATTGGGCGAACGTCGTGCCCTACGGCATCGTCGAGGGGCCGGATGGCTGGGCCTATCTGCAGGGGCCGCAAGAGCTGCACTCGCCGATCGAGCTGCTGGGCAAGGTCTTCCGCGAGCTGCGCGAGATCGCATCGGTCGCGCTCAATGAGCGGATCGAGGATGCGGTTGTCGGCGTGCCTGCGTATTTCGATCAAGTCCAAAAGCAGGCGATGCGCCAAGCGGCGGAAGCGGGCGGGCTCAACGCGCGCCGCTTGCTGCCTGAGCCGACGGCGGCGGCGGTCGCGTATGGCGTCGATCGCAGCGTGAACCGCGTCATTGCGGTGTACGATTTTGGCGGCGGCACATTCGACGTCTCGATCCTGCAGATTCGCGGGCAAGCGTTTCATGCGCTCGCGACGTCGGGCGATCCGCTCCTGGGCGGCGATGACGTCGACCGGCGCATCGTCGACTATCTCGCGGAAGAAACGAAGCGCGAGTATGGCGTCGATCTGCGCGATGACTACATGGCGCGCGCGCGCCTGCGGATGTTGGCGGAAAACGCCAAGCTCGAACTGACAAGCGTGGAAGGCACGCGCGTCCAGGCGCAGCACATGGCCGACAAGACGGATGAGCGCGGTCACACGCAACACATCCATCTCAATATCGAACTGACGCGCGACAAGCTCGAAGAGCTGGTTGTCGACCTGATCGATCGCACGCGCGCGCCCTGCCATGAAGCGATGCAGCGGGCGAAGAAGGACTTGCGCGACATTCAGGATGTCGTGCTCGTCGGCGGCATGACGCGCATGCCGATCGTTGGCGCCACGGTCGCGGACATCTTCGGGCAGACGCCGCGCCGCGACGTCGATCCGCTGACGGCGGTCGCGTTCGGCTGCGCAGCGCAGGGCGCGGTGATGGCGGGCACGTTCAAGTCGCTCGCCCTGCAGGAACGCGCGACGAAAAGCATCGGCGTGGAAGTCGGCAACGGCTCGCTTGTGCCGATCATCCGCGCGGGCGCGACGATCCCGAACCGCGTCACGATGCGCTTTGGCGCCGCCGACAAGAGCGCGGACGGCGCGGCGATCCGCATCTTCGAGGGCGATCTGAAAGTCGCATCGGACAATCGCGAGATCGCGCGCCTCGTGCTGAACGATCTGCAGGCGACGCGCCCCAAGCGCGGCGAGATGTTGGCTGAGCCGACGATCGATGTGACCTTCGACATCAACGAAGAGGGCATCTGCGAATTCACGGCGACGAACGTCCACGACAAGACGAAGGCCGTCTCGTACCGCGTGCATGCCGACACCGGCTTGTCGGAAGAAGAAGTTTCTGAGCTTCGCCGCTTGGGCGATTTGGAGGATGACGATGCAACCAATCAAGCTGCTGCCTGACGGCTGGAAGCTGCACCACGCGCTCGTGCTCGGGCTCGTCGCATCGATCGGCGCACGCCTCGTCGATCCCGTGCTGACCGTCGCGGGCAACCTGCTGCAGATGGCGATCCGCGCGGCGCAGCAGGGCGGCGGCTAAAGAAAAGGCCCCGCCGTAGCGGGGCCAGTTGAGCGCCTTTGGAGGCGGGGCGCTTAGCGCTTCGTCGCAAAGAGCGGGCCAGCGTCGATCACGCTGTCGTCGTTCGCGGGGCGCTGGCGCCGGGCGCGGCGCGGGCGATTTGCCGTTTCCGCTTTCGGCTTGCGCGATCCGCGTCGACCGCCGTTGTTGCTGTGAACCGGCAGGCGGTAGGACGGGCCGCAGGCGACGATCAGGGCGTACACAAGCGCGGCCTTGAAGATGTCGCCGAGATTGCGTTGCGGCGTCGCTGTGCGCTGCGCGTGCTCGATCGCGTCCTGCTCGTACCGGTAGAGACGTTCGCCGCGCGCCTGCTTGGCGATGGCTGTCAGGTACGTCGGCGACTCTTCGGTGAATTCAGCGGTGGCTTGCGTGCGCGTGTGCGCGAAGTAGCCGCTGAGATTGCCGATCGAGATCAAGATCGCGCACGCGGCGAGCGCAAGGCCGACGAAGGCTTGGCGGCGATACTTGTCCGTCTTGCCTTCGCGCTGCAGGAGCGCGATCGAGACGGTGACGCCAAGCGCGCCGAACACGCCAGCGCCGACGGCGAAGACGGTCTTGATCAGCGCGTCGGTTTGGATCATGAAGCCGTTCCATTCGATCGCCTGGGCCTGCGAGGCGGTCTGCCAAGCATAAACGGCTTCGCCAAGGCTGGCGGCGGCGAGAACGGCGAAGCCGGTCGCGAGCAACCATTTACTCTCGCGGCGGGGGAGGGGGGTGACTGCGGTCATGCGGGGCTCCTATGGATGGTGTACACCGGCCATAGCGGTTCGCTTTGCGCTTGTCAATCCGGTGTACACCTGCCAGATAGGGCGGATGGCAAAACGTGTTCGGACAACGGCCCGCGTCGAGGCGGAGGATCGCGCCTTGCAGGAGCTGAAGGATCAGGGGCTCTTCGTACAGATCAACGTGCGCGTAAAAACGAAGGCACGCATGGCGGTGCTGAGGAAGCTGCGTAAGCGCTTTCCAGATGAAACCGATTCGATGATCGCGTGGATTGCGATGGAAGAGTTGGCTGCGAAGGGGAACAAGTGAGCGCGAATCGTGCGGCTTGCCCAACACGAGGCGAGATCATTGAGCTTTATGCGTGGTGGGAGCGGAACCGCGACACATGCAACAGCTACACGGCGATGGAGTTTGCGAGCATGGCCGGAAAACTGTTCAGGCACATCGAGCTTACTGATGCAGAATTTCGTGATGCGTTTGCGCGAGCGAATGCCGAAAAAGTAGTGCCCGCGACCCCTAACCCTTTGACTGCTTAGGGGCGTCAACGGCGCGAGTTGTGCCTGAATTTCGTTGTGCGCCTTGCGATCGAGCCAGCTTGGGAAGCTGACGTTCTACCTCTGAACTACACCCGCAGCGGGGTGGTCTT
>CAZMCA010000069.1:0-15906 GCA_964564595.1 uncultured Caulobacteraceae bacterium | reverse complement strand
GGGCAAGCAGGTGGTGTGGTCGTGCGATCCGATGCACGGCAACACGCTGAAGACCAACTCCGGCTACAAGACGCGGCCGTTCGACCGCATTCTTTCCGAAGTGCGCACGTTCATGGACGTGCTGCCGACGGAGAATGCGTATCCGGGCGGCGTGCATGTCGAGATGACGGGGCAGAACGTCACCGAGTGCCTGGGCGGCGCCAAGGAAGTGACGCTCGAGGATCTGTCGGATCGCTATCACACGCATTGCGATCCGCGCTTGAACGGGCGCCAGGCGATCGATCTTGCCTTTGACATCGCCGAGGCGTTCCGCGGCAAGGCGCGCGCGCAAGTCGCGAAAGCGGGATGATCCGCTGGCTTGCGCTGGCGGCGGCCGCGCTGCTTTGCGGCTGCGTCTTCACATCGGAGCGGCCGCTCTATGGCGCTGACGACGGCGTGAGCTTGTTCGCCGATGGCGCGCGCTTCGAGTGGCGTGAGAATGGCCGCGAGACCGATAAGCGCACCGTTGTGATGCGGCGGCGCGGCGACAAGTACGACATCGAGATGGTGGGCGAGGACGAGCCGCTGCGCGGCGCGGTGTTCGTGCCGGTCCCCGGCACGCGCCAGGACGACTACATTGTCCAGCTTCACATCACGTCAGAGGTTGAGCAGCCGGCCTATGCGTTCATGTGGGCGGTGGAGGGCGGTTATCGCGTCGTGGCCGCGCCGAGCCAGGTGGACGATACGACGGCCGGCGAGCGGGCGATGGCGGCCGAGTGCACCGCGCGCCCGAACGGCGAATGCCATGTGGCAAGCGCGCGGGCGCTTGAGCGTATTTACCGCGCGGGCGTTTATCCGCGCTACGTCACTGGCGACGAGGCCCCGGGCGACTATATCGACCTGGTGGCCGAGGGCCGTGGGGAGACGCCGTGAAGCTGAATATCGCCGTACAGATGGACCCGATCGACACCATGCTGGTCGAGCGGGACACCTCGCTTGCTTTGATGGTGGCGGCGCAAGAGCGCGGGCATCGCGTTTCCTGGTTTCACCCCAACGATCTCTTCTTCGAAGAGGGGCGCGTGTTCGCGCGCCTTAAGCGCGTAAGCGTGAGCTTCACGGAAGGCGCGCACTACAAGACCGAGCGGGAAGAGGTCGTCGAGGCCGCTTCGCTCGATGTGATCCTGATCCGCCAGGATCCGCCGTTCGATATGGGCTACGTCTCCAACACCTATTTGCTCGAACTTGCCGGCACGATGGTGCTCAATCGCCCGCGCGGCGTGCGCAACATTCCCGAGAAGATTTCGACGCTCCGCTTTCCCGATCTGATCCCAGCGACGTTCGTGGGGCGCGATATCGAAGCGCTGCTGGAATTCGCCAAGCGCCACGGCGAGATCGTGATGAAGCCGGCTTTCATGGCCGGCGGCGAAGGCGTGGTGAAGCTCAAGGCCGATGCGCACGATTTCAAATGGCGCGTGCAGAAGTTCCTCGAAGAACTCGGCAAGGAGCCGATCGTGGCGCAGCAATATCTGCCGCGCGTGTTCGACGGCGACAAACGCCTGTTCGTTTTGGGCGGCGAGCCGATTGGCGCGGTGCGCCGCATGCCCCAAGGCGGGGACTTCCGTGCCAACCTGCACGCCGGCGGCGTCGCGGTCGCGACCGACGTCGATGCGCGCGATCGTGAGATCGCCGCGCGCGTTGCGCCGCTGCTCGCGGAAGAGGGCGTTCTGTTCGCGGGGCTCGACGTGATCGACGGGCGGCTAACCGAGATCAACGTGACCTCGCCGACCTTGGTGCGGGAGCTGAAACGTTTCGGCGGCGAAGACATTCCGGCGCGGTTCTGGGAGCGCGTCGAGGCGCTCAAGCAATAGCCGCGCGGCGCGAATCGCCGGACGCACCTAGCGCATGCTCAGCCTCATCTCCGACGCGTATGGGGAACTTTGGGGGCCGCTGCGGCTCCTCAACTCCTTCTTCTTCTTGGCGGCGACCGGCTTTGCCGCCGCCGCGATCGCAACATGGATCGCGCTGCCCGCGCTCTGGAAGCTGCTGCCCACGGATAAAGGGCGCGCCTTCGCGGTGAACGCGGAGATGAGCGTCGGCAAGCCGGTCAGCGCCGGCGTTATCTTTGTCACGATCTTCTGCCTCGCGAGCCTCATCTTCGTACCGGCGGATGCGCGTGCGATTTGGACCATCCCGCTCGTGATCGCGGCGATGTTCGTGGGCTATTTCGACGACAAGCGCGGCGGCTTCAGTGAGTACGTGCTGGCGCTCGCCGATCTCGTCATCGCGCTCGCCGTGACGCTGGTGATCTGGGGCTGGGAGCCGGTGACGATCTGGCTGCCCGGCTGGCGCACTGACTTCGTACTCGATCCATTGCTCGCCATCCCGCTCGGCACCGGCGTCGTCTGGATGGCGATCAACGCCGTGAATTGTTCGGACGGCGTCGATGGCGTTTCAGGCAGCCTCACAGGCACGGCGATCATGCTGCTGGGCGCGCTGCTCTATGCCGTGCTCGGCAATCAGGAGGTTGCGGAGCACTTGCGTGTGCCGTTCAACCCGGAAGGCGCATCCTGGGGTATCATGGCGTTCCTGATGGTCGGCGCGCTCGGCGGCTACCTTTGGTATAACGCTGCGCCCAGCGTCGTGCTGATGGGCGATTCCGGATCGCGGCCAATCGGGCTTTTGATCGGCATGCTGGTGCTTGCGACGAACAATCCGCTATTTCTGGTGCTCGCCGGCTCGGTGATCCTGCTCAACGGCGCAACGGGTTTGTTCAAGGTCGCGCTGCTGCGGTTCTTCAAGCTGAAGATCCTCTCGGGCGTCCGCTTCCCGCTGCATGACCATTGCCGCAAGGAACTTGGCTGGTCGAACACGCAGGTGTTGGTGCGCTTCATGCTGCTGCACTTGGCGCTGTCGTCGCTGCTGGTGATCTTTGCACTGAAGGTGCGCTAGCTGCCGTTCTGACGCGCGAGGCGCAGAAACTCCTCTCGCGTCCGCGGGTCATCGCGCACCACGCCGAGGAGGCGGGACGTGATCATGCGCGAATCGTGGGTTTTGACGCCGCGCATCGACATGCACGAATGCTCCGCCTCGATGACGACGCCGACGCCGGCGGGCTCCAGAATGTCCTGAATTGCGGTGGCGATCTCCGCGCTCAGCTTCTCCTGAATCTGCAGGCGCCGCGAAAAACCGTTCACGACACGCGCGAGCTTGGAGATGCCGACGACGCGGTTGGTGGGCAGGTACCCCACATGCGCCTTGCCGACGAAAGGCAGCATGTGATGCTCGCAAAAGCTGACCACCGGGATATCGCGCAGCACGATCAGCTCATCGTAGCCGCCGACTTCCTCGAAGGTGCGCGAAAGATAGTCGCGCGGATCTTCCTCGTAGCCGGCGAACAGCTCGCGGTAAGAGCGCGCAACGCGCGCCGGCGTTTCAAGGAGGCCTTCCCGGTCGGGGTCGTCGCCCGCCCATTCGAGGAGCACGCGGACAGCGGCCTCGGCTTCCGCCTGAGTGCGTTTCTGCTTGGTCATCTGGTCCTAACGAGTGAGCGCGGGCGCCGGTTCACGCATCCGCAAATTGCTTGGCCGAGTGCATCACGGCGCGCGGCGCCTTGTTCTCGGACTGATTGAGATCATCGGACTTGAGGGCCTTCAGCGCGAATGCGCGGTCCTCGGCGGTGAATTCTCCGGTCGTAAGACAAAATTCGACGAGATTGTCGTTCGGGTCCTTCGTGTAGATCGAGTGGCACCAGCCGTGATCGATCTCCATCACGTCATGGCCGCTCTTGAGCCATTGCTTCTTGCGGCGATCGAGATCTGCGGCGTCTTTCACGTCGAACGCGATGTGGTTGATGAAGTCCGGCAGGCCAGCGGCGCGCGAAATGTTGGTCTCGAACTTGTCGGAGCCGATCGTGCCGTGCATCTCCCAGAAGGCGATGAACTTGCTGTCGTCTTCCATTCGATAGAAAAAGTGTTTGGCCCAGCCGCCGCCCGGCGTTTCGGCGACTTCGACCTTCACGAGTTCGAACTCCAACGCGCCTTCGTAGAAGGCGTGGATGGCTTGCATGTCGCGCGCGGCGAAGGCGAGGTGATGGTAGCCCATAGGTTCAGTCCTTCTTACGATCGGCGAAGGCCATTGGATCGACGAAACTTGCATGCGCGCCACGCACTTCGGTGATGCGCTCGGGCACGTCATCGAACTCAAGCTTCAGAGCGCGAGTCATCACGGCGTGCATGTCGTAAAGCGCGGTGATGTAGGTGAACTCTAGAATCTCCTCATCGGAGAGATGCTTTTTCATCACCTCGAACACGGCGTCGGGCGTGCGCCCGCCATCGAGCACGAGGCAATCGGTGTAGGCCAGAAGCGCGCGTTCGAGCGGGGAGAAGAGGTCGCTCACCTGCCAGTTTTGGATGGCGGCGATCTTGTCTTCGGGCACATCGAGCTGGCGGAGCGATTTGCAGTGCTGCGAGTAAACGAACTGGCAGCCGCGCGCGTAGCCGGCCCGGGTTTGGCCAAGCTCGCGGAGCTTGGGATCGAGCTTGCGTTTGCGGGAGCGGTAATACGCGAACCCATCCATGCAGTGCTTGAGGCAATCGACAGAATTGGCGAACACCGTCCACCAATTGCCTGGCGTGCCGGTGGCTGTGCCAGGCTCTGCGACAGGGTCGCGCTCTCCGAACAGGAGCTTGTAAACGCCCAACGTGTACTCGTCGGCTTCCGCCTTCGGCACCTCGCGCAAACGCGGCATCGAGCGCCTCCCTTATGTTCTGTTCGGGGACGGAGCTTACGCGCTGACGTAACGGCGGGCCAAGCGGCGCTTGAGTGAACTGGTGCCCCCGGTCGGACTCGAACCGACACACCTTTCGATACCGCATTTTGAGTGCGGCGCGTCTACCAATTCCACCACAGGGGCAGGCGCCCGGACTTAGGGGGCGCCGCCGCGCGGTGTCAAATCCGGTCCAGAGACGGGCGCGCTCATAACAACGGCGTGAGGCGGGCGCGGGCTGATGCGCCGCGCTGACGCCCTGGCGCGGAGCATGCTACGGCGGGGCGATGCTCACGGCCCTCAAGACCCGCACCATCGACCTTGCCCGCGGCCCAAACGCCGAACGCGGCCTTTGGGCGGTCTCGTTCGCCGAAAGTTCGTTTTTTCCGCTGCCGCCGGACCTGATGCTGATCCCGATGGCGGCGGCCGAGCCCTCCAAATGGCTGCGCTACGCGATCGGATGCACCATCGCGAGCGTGCTTGGCGGCCTCCTTGGCTATGCGATCGGCATGTTCCTGATGGACACGATCGGGACCGCGATCCTCAATTTCTTCGGTTACGCGGGCGAGCGGCGGGCAGAACTCGAGGCGTTCTACGACCAATACGGCGCGTGGTTCATCTTCCTCAAAGGACTGACGCCGATCCCCTACAAGCTGGTGACGATCGTCTCAGGCGCGCTGCACTTTTCGTTGCCGATCTTCATCGCAGCATCGGTGATCACGCGGGGCCTCCGGTTCGTGGGCGTTGCCTGGGTGGCGCAACGGTTTGGGCCGGCGCTGATTCCGGTGATCGAGCGGCGGATGGGAATCGTCCTGCTGGGCGTGATCGCTGTGATCGTGGTCGCGGTGCTTGCGCTGCGGTTCATGCATTGAGCATGGGCGCGCTGACCGCCTCACGCTGGCCCTGGTTCGCGCTCGGCGCCTCTCTGGCGATGCTCGCGGCGGCGCACGCGTTTCAACAATTCGGCGGCCTAGCGCCCTGCATGCTCTGCCTCAAGCAGCGCGACGTGTACTGGGGCGCGGCGGCGGTTGCTGTTGCGGCGCTTGTGTTCGCACGGGGCAAGCCGGTCCCAGCGCGGATCGCGGTTATCATGCTCGGGCTCGTGTTTCTGGCGGGCGCGGCGGTTGCGGCCTATCATGTGGCGGTCGAGCAGAAGTGGGTGATCGCGCAATGCGAAGCGGCAGATCTTTCTGGGATCACGACGCTTGGCGAGAGCGGATCGATCTCTATGCCGAAATGCGATGAGCCGGCTTGGGTGATGTTTGGGATTTCGATGGCTGGCTACAACGCGCTCATCTCGCTCGCACTTTCCGCGCTCAGCTTCCTGGCGGCGCGCCGTGCGTAGCGCCCCGGCCTTTCCTGGCGCACACGCCGCGGAGAAGCGCCGCGCCGAGATGGTACGCGTCGATCACGCGGGCGAGTTCGCGGCGGTGCAGATCTATCGCGGCCAGCGCGCGGTGTTCGATCGCGTCTCCGGCAAGGAAGCTGCTTCAGACCTTCTCGCGGACATGGAAGCGGGCGAACAAAAACACTTGGAGACGTTCGACCGGCTGATCGCCGAGCGGGGCGTGCGGCCAACAATGATGGCGCCGCTCTGGCGCGTTGCGGCCTTCGGCCTCGGCGCGGGCACGGCGCTGCTTGGCGAGCGCGCGGCACATGCGTGCACCGAGGCGGTCGAGACTGTCATCGAAGAGCACTACGGCAAGCAAGCTGAAGCGCTGGGAGAGAGCGATCCGGAACTGCGCGGCTATGTCGAAGAGTTTCGTGCCGACGAAATGGCGCACCGCGATACGGCGCTCGAGCATGGCGCGCGCGAAGCGCCGGCCTATCCCATTCTCTCCGCCGTGATCCGCTTTGGGTGCCGCGCGGCGATCCGGATTTCCGAAAAGATATGAGCGGGACGCCGCCGCTGGTTCGCCGCGCTTCGGACGCCGAACGCGATGCGGTCGCTGACGTGCTCACCGATGCGTTCGTCGATGAAGACGGGCTGAATTGGTGGCTGCGGCAGGGCGGCGCAAAAACGCGCGCGCGACGCCGGTTCTTCAAGCTCAGCGTCGGCAACCTCATCAACAAGAAGCGCGATCTCTGGTGCGCGCAGGCGACCGAGGGCGCGCGCCTCCTCGGCGCGGCGATCTGGCTGCCGCCGGGCGCGGAAGCGTTCGACGCGAGCGGCTGGGAAGGCTTCTTTTCGACGCCGCTGTTCTACTTGATGAGCGGGCCGCGGGGCATGGCGCGCGGCAACGCGCTGGGCGCGGCGCTGGCGCGCCATCACCCGCAAGTTCCGCACGCCCATCTTGTGTTTCTTGGCGTCGCGACGTCCGCGCAGGGCTTCGGTGTCGGCTCGGCAATTCTGAAGACCACGCTCGCAGAGGTCGATGCGCTCGGCGTGCCGGCCTATCTGGAAGCCACGAAGGACCGGAACGTCGCGCTCTATAAGCGCCACGGCTTCGAGGTCACGGCCGAGTTCGATGTGCCGGACGGCGGCCCGCATTTCTGGACGATGGTGCGCCCGGCGCGGCGCTAACCTCCCGGCTTCTCGCCGGCTGACTTTTCTTGAACGCCAAGCGCTTCGGCGAGGCGCGTTTTCGCCGAGCCCGGCTTGAGCGGCTGTTGCTGGCTCGCATGCGGCGCCCATCCGGTGAGCGTCATCAAGTCGAAAGTGGCGCGCACGCGGCTGTCCGGGTCGCTGGCGCGCGCGCGATAAGCTTCGAGCATGCGGCCGAGGAGGCGCTTGCTCAGCGCATGCGTTGCGCGCGCGGCGAGCGCGTTTGTTTCACCCATGTCGCGCAGATCGGCGAACAGACGCAGCGGTTCGGCGTAGCGGACGGTCACGCGATCCTTGTCGGCAGCGGGAAGCGCAAAGCCCGCACGTTGTAAGAGGCCGGCGAGATCTTGCAGCTCCGCGAACGGCGCGATGCGCGGGCTAGCGCCGCCCAGCAGCTCGGACTCCGCCTCGATTAGCGCGAGCCGCAATTCCATCAGCGTTTCGCCGCCAAACAAAGTCGCGAGAAATAAGCCGTCTGGCGCGAGCGCCCGCCGCGCTTGAATGAGCGCGCCCGGAAGATCGTTGGCCCAGTGCAGTGCAAGGGGGGAGACGATGAGATCAAAGCTCTCGGGCGCGAAGGGCCATGCGTCTGGCGCAAACGCGACGCCGTGTCTGACGAGTTCCGGCGCGGAGTCGGCGAGCGTGATGGCGCCAATGCGCTGCGCGAGCGCGGGGCGGGCCGCGATGGCCTCCGACATCAGCGCTGGCGCGCCGTAGATCAGCGCGCGGGGAAAGTCGCGCGGGATGGCTTCGAGCCGTTCGACCAAATCCTCAGCCGCGCGGCGATGCAGGAACGCCGCTTGTTCAAATCCGGCAGCGGCGCGGCGCTTGTGCGCGCGCACGAGACGCGGTTCGAATGGCGGGGCCGGAGCTGACATGGCGGAAGACCTATATCGCGGCGCGCGCCTCTTCCCGAAACGGGGGGCGCTTTCGGCTGTCGTGGATATCGTCTGGCCGCCGCGCTCGCTGCTGACTGAGGCGATCGTCGCCCAGCCGGGCGCGATCGAGCCGGCGCTTTGGGGCGAGCTCAAGTTCCTCACCGATCCGCTCTGCGCCCGGTGCGGATTTCCGCTGCCGGAGGATTTGGGCGGGGCAGCGGTGTGCGGTGCGTGCGCAGCCGATCCACCGGCGTTCGACTGCGCCCGCGCGGCGCTCGCGTACGACGATCACGCCCGGCGCATGATCCTGGACCTGAAGCGCCGGGGTCGGCGGGATGGACTGCCAACGTTTGCGGCCTGGATGCGGGCAGCGGCCGGTGAACTGTTGGAGGAGGCCGATCTGATCGCGCCCGCGCCGATGCATTGGACGCGGCTGGCCGTGCGCGGGTTCAACCAGGCGGCCTGGCTCGCGCAGGGACTGGCCAGCGTGTCGGGCAAGGCCTGGTCCCCTGACGTGCTGGCGCGCGTAAAGCGCCGGCGGAGCCAGGCGGGCCTGTCGGCTTCAGAGCGGCGGCGGAACGTTGGCGGCGCTATCAAGGCCAGGGGAAAGCTCGCCGGGAAGACGGTTCTGGTGGTCGACGACGTGCTTACGACGGGGGCGACGGCCGAGGCCTGCGCCCGCGCCTTGCGCAAAGCGGGGGCCGGGCGGGTGCATCTGGTCACTTTGGCGCGCGTTGTGCGCCCTCTGGACGTGCTTATATGACGGCAGATTATCAGGAGAATCGGGGCATGCGCCCGGTCACCGTCTACACCAAGGCTTTCTGCCCCTATTGCACGCGGGCGCTTTCGCTTCTGAAGCGCAAGGGCGCGCAAATCACCGAGATCGACGCGACGTTCGATCAGCAGAGCCGCGCCGAGATGGTGCAGCGCTCCGGCGGGCGGCGAACCTACCCGCAGATATTCATCGGGGACCGGCACGTGGGCGGCTGCGACGACCTTCACGACCTCGACGCGCGCGGCGGGCTCGATCCGCTGCTGACGGGCGCCTGATGGCGCGCCCGCTGCGCGTCGCGGCCGTCCAGCTTCGGAGCGGCATCGATCCGGCGGCGAACCGCGCGGCGGCGACGCCGCTCATTCGCGAAGCCGCGCAAGCAGGCGCGCGCCTCATCGCAACGCCCGAATGCACGACGCGGCTTGATCGCAACGCGCAACGGCTGCTTGGCGCGATTGGGCCCGAGAAGGACGATCCGGACCTAAACGCGTGGGGCCGCTTGGCCGAAGAGCTTGGCGTGTGGCTGCTGCTGGGGTCCACGATCATCGCCAGCGGATCGGGCAAGGGCTTCAATCGCTCGCTGCTCTACACGCCCGCCGGCAAGATCGCGGCGCGCTACGACAAGATCAATTTGTTCGAAGCAGCCCTCGGCGGCGGCGAAGCGTACCGCGAAAGCAATTCGTTCGACGCGGGCGCCGAGGCAAAGCTCGTTGAGGGCCCAATGGGCGCAAAGCTTGGTCTGACGATCTGCTACGACGTGCGCTTCGCGGAGCTCTACGCGAAGCTTGCGCGTGCGGGCGCCGAGATCATCTTCGTGCCGGCCGCGTTCACCAAACCGACAGGCGAAGCGCATTGGGAAGTGCTGCTGCGTGCGCGCGCCATCGAAACCGGCGCATTCATCGTTGCGCCCGCGCAGGGCGGCCTTCACGAAGACGGCCGCCAGACCTGGGGTCACTCCACGATCATCGATCCGTGGGGCAAGGTGCTCAAAGTGCTCGATCACGACGAGCCGGGCATGCTGATCGCCGATCTCGATTTGGATTTGGTCAACGAAGCGCGTGCGAAAGTGCCGGCCTGGCGGGGCGGCATGGAATTTACCGGGCCATGATTCACTACGCGCTGCGGTGCGATCAGGGCGACGAGTTCGACGCGTGGTTCCGCAACAGCTCGGACTATGACGAGCAAGCCGCAGCTGGGCTCGTCGAGTGCCCCCATTGCGGCTCAACGCATATCGAGAAAGCGCCGATGGCGCCGAACATCCAACCAAGCCGCAACCGCGCAGAGCCGAGCCCGCGCGCCGTCGCGATGGCGATGGCCGCTAAGGTCAAAGAGCACATCCGGGACAATTTCGATTACGTCGGCGAGCGCTTTGCGGACGAAGCGCGCGCGATCCACAACGGCGAGACCGAAGAGCGCGCGATCTGGGGCGAAGCGACCGCTGAGCAAGCACGCGAGATGGCCGAAGAGGGCGTGCCAGCAGCGCCGCTGCCGCCCGAACTTGCCCCAACGCCGCCGAAGAAGCTGAACTAGCGCTTCACCGCTGCGCGCAGATAATTGATCGAAACATCGTGCGTTTGGCGCCACGTGCGTCCAATCGGATCGAAGCTGATGCCGGCGGGCGGCTCCCATTCAAGCGCGGGCGCCGCATCTTCGAGGTCTTCCGGCTTTACCAGCTTCTCGAATTCGTGCGCGCCATCGGGCGCCATGTGCAGCACCTTCTCGGCGGCGAAGAGCGCAAGCGCGCGCGCTTGCGGCGTGCGGTTGATCGTGGAGATTATGAGCAGGCCGCCGGGCTTCAGCAGCTTCTCGCACGCGCGGAGAAACGCGCCGAGGTCCGCGACGTGCTCAACGATCTCAAGCGCCGTGATGAGATCGAACGCGCCTGGTAACTCGGCGGCGAGCGCTTCTGCGGTGACGGCGCGAAACGCGATCGTGAGCCCGGCTCCTTCAGCGTAACTTGCTGCGGCGCGAACAGCATCTTCACCCGCGTCGATACCGAGAACGGACGCCCCCATCCGCGCGAGCGGCGCCGAGACGAGGCCGCCGCCGCAGCCGATATCGAGCACCGAAAGCCCATTGAGCGGGCGCGCGCCCTTCGGGCCGAAATGCGCCTCGGCGCGTTCGCGGATGAAGGCGAGCCGGACTGGGTTCATCCGGTGGAGCGCAGCGAAGGCGCCCTTGGGATCCCACCACTCAGCCGCGAGCGCCGCGAATTTCGCGATTTCGGCCGGGTCGACGGTGGCGGAAGGGGCCATGTGACCGGAAATCGGCTTGCGGCCGGGCCGGGTCAAGGCGGCGCGGCGCCTCACATTTCAATACGGGGACGCGCGTGCTAGAGCCCCGCCCGCATTGCGGCGGAGAGGTGCGAGCGGGTTCATGGCGCGTGTGGTGATGAAGTTCGGCGGCACATCGGTGGCCGATCCGGAGCGCATCAAGCGTGTGGCCCGGATCGTCGCGGCCGAGCGCAAGCCTGGGCTGGGCGTGGCTGTGGTCGTATCGGCGATGGCGGGCGAGACGGACAGGCTTGTGAAGCTTGCGCGCGAGACGGCGGGCGAACTCGCGTCTCAAGCAGGGTCGGGCCAAGCGGGCTTCGACGATGAATACGATGTGGTCGTCTCGACCGGCGAACAGGTGACGACGGGCCTCCTTGCGCTGGCGCTGCGCGCGATGGGCGTGCCGGCGCGGTCCTGGCAGAGCTGGCAAGTGCCGATGCGCTCGGACATGACCTATGCGCGCGCACGGTTCGATGACATCGATCCCTCTCTCCTGGGCGCTTCGATGGATCGCGGCGAGGTGGCGGTGATCCCAGGCTTTCAGGCCATCAACGCCGAGAACCGGATCACCACGCCAGGGCGGGGCGGCTCCGACACATCCGCGGTGGCGGTGGCCGCGGCGATCGGCGCTGAGCGTTGCGACATCTACACGGACGTCGATGGCGTCTACACGACTGACCCGCGCATGCTGCGCTTCGGTGACAGCGAGGGGCTGACGCCGGGCGATCCGCGCATGCGCCACAAGGCGCGGCGTTTGGAGAAAATCTCGTACGAAGAAATGCTGGAAATGGCTTCGCTCGGCTCGAAGGTGCTGCAAACGCGCTCCGTCGAACTGGCGATGGCAAAGCGCGTGCCGGTGCGCGTGCTCTCAAGCTTCATTGAGCCGGGACAACCCAACCCCGGCACGCTGGTGTGCGGCGAGGAAGAGATCGTGGAAAAGCAAATCGTTTCCGGCGTCGCCTATAGCCGCGACGAAGCCAAGGTCACGTTGCTCGGTGTTGAGGATCATCCCGGCATCGCGGCAGAAATCTTCGGGCGCCTCGCCGATGCGAACGTCAACGTCGACATGATCGTCCAGAGCCAGGCCAAGGCGCCGGGCGCGCAGAACATCGTGTTCACCTGTCCGGACCGGGATGCGCCCCGTGCGGTGGAGACGATCAAGGGCGGCGCCAAGCTGGCGTTTGACGACCTCCAGGTCAGGCGGGACGTCGCCAAGGTCTCGGTCATCGGGATCGGTATGAAGAGCCAGGCTGGGGTGGCGCGGACAATGTTCGCAGCGCTCGCCCAGAAGGGCATCAATATCGAGGCGATCGCCACCTCGGAGATCAAAATCAGCGTCCTGATCGACGCGCAGTACACAGAGCTTGCGGTGCGCGCGCTCCACACCGCTTATGGGCTCGACGCGGCGTAACTCAACAGGCGGAGGGTCAGGCGGCGGTGAGCCCGGCGGCGAATGTCCCCGGTTCCAGAGTCCTGTTGCGCAAGCTGCGGGAGATCATGGAAGCAGGCGGTTCCGCCCAGGACCGCCTGAACAGGCTCGTCTCCATGATAGCGGCCACGATGGTGGCGGACGTCTGCTCGATTTACCTGAAGCGCGCCGGGTTCAACGAACTCTTCGCCACCGAGGGCCTCAAACCAGAGGCCGTCCACCGCACGCGGTTGAAGTCTGGGGAGGGGCTCGTCGGCCTCGTCGATGAGACGGGCACGCCGCTCAATCTCGCCGACGCGCCGCACCACACGCGGTTCTCCTACCGGCCCGAGACGGGCGAAGACCCGTACATGTCGTTCCTCGGGGTGCCGATCGTGCGCTCCGAGCGCGTGTTCGGCGTGCTCGTCGTGCAGAACCGCGTCGCGCGCGTTTATGGCGACGATGAAGTCGAGGCGCTGCAGACGATCGCGACGGTGCTCGCGGAGATCGTCGCGTCCGGCGCGTTCGGTGATCCCGAAGCGCTGAAGGGCGTCGAAGTGCGCCCGAGCGGTGCTGAGGTTCTCCGCGGGCGGAGCTTCTCGGAAGGGCTCGCGATTGGCGTGGCCGTCCTGCATGAGCCGCATGCGCCGCTTGGCCGCGTGATCGCGGACGATCCGGTGCAGGAAGAGAAGCGTCTCGAAGCGGCGCTGATCGAGGTGCGGGCGCAGCTCGAGAAAATGTTGCACGGCGATCAGGGCCGGCTCTCGGGCGAGAGCAGGGACGTGCTCGAGACGGCAGTGCTGATGTCGCATGACCCGAGTTGGGAGACGCGGCTGCGCGCGGGCGTGAAGGCTGGGCTCTCGGCGGATGCTTCGGTCGAGCGGGTGCGGATGGAGCACCGCGGGCGCCTCAACGCAGCCAAGGATGCGCTAATCCGTGAGCGGATGAGCGATTTTGAGGATCTCGATAACCGGTTGCTGCGCGTGCTCGCGGGCGAAGCGCGCCCGGCCGCCGCGCCAGCCAACGCCGTCTTGATCGCGCGCGACCTCGGCCCGGCCGAATTGCTGGAATATGGCGCGGAAAAGCTCGTGGGCGTTGCGCTCGAAGAGGGCGCGCCGACGGGGCACGCCGCGATCGTCGCCAAAGCCCTGGGCATCCCGATGGTGGGGCTTTTGCCGCACCTCGTTTCGCGTGTGGAAGCGGGCGACGCGATTATTCTCGATGGCGAACAGGGGCGCGCGCATTTGCGCCCGGAGCCCGAGCTCGAGCGCGCCTACCGTCAGCGCGTTGCGATGCGCTCGGAACGCGCGCGCGAGTTCGCACGGCTGAAGGATGAGCCCGCCGTGACCAAAGACGGGCGGCGCGTTACGTTGCTGATGAATGCGGGGCTCGCGCTCGACGTGCAGCATCTCGACGACACGGGCGCGGAGGGCGTCGGGCTCTTTCGCACAGAGTTCCAGTTCATGGTCTCCGAGACGCTGCCGCGCCTAAAAGCGCAGACCAAGCTCTACGCCGACGTGATGGATGCAGCAGGCGATAAGCCGGTCACGTTCCGAACGCTCGATCTCGGCGGCGATAAAGTGCTGCCGTACATGACGGCCGAGCGCGAAGAGAACCCGGCGCTCGGTTGGCGTGCGATCCGCATCGGTCTCGATCGGCCCGCGCTCTTGCGCTACCAGCTGCGCGCGCTTGTGGACGCCGCCGAAGGCCGCCGGTTGCGCGTGATGTTTCCGCTCGTCACGACGGTTTCGGAATTCGACGCGGCGGTCGCATTGCTGAAGCGTGAGGTCGATTGGGGCGAGAAGCGCGGGCGCGCGCCGCCGGCGAAGCTCGAAGTCGGCGTGATGTTGGAGGCGCCGGCGCTCGCGTGGTCGATCCCGTCTCTGCGCGGGCGGGCCGATTTTCTTTCGATCGGCACCAACGACTTGATGCAGTATTTCTTCGCGGCGGATCGCGGAAATCCGCGCGTCGCGGAGCGCTACGATCTGTTGTCGCCGCCGGCGTTGCGTTTTCTGAAGATGATCCGCGATGCGGCGGCGGAGGCTGAGCTTCCACTGTCGATCTGCGGCGAAGCCGCAGGCCGGCCGCTCGAGGCGATGGCGCTTGCGGCGCTCGGCTTCGATCGCTTGTCGATGCCCGCGTCAGGCATCGGGCCGGTGAAGCGCATGCTTCGCTCGCTCCACGCAGGCGACGCGCGCGCGTTTGTTGCCGAGCGGCTTGCGCATGAAGAAGCGCCGCTGCGCGAGGCGTTAACCGCGTTCGCGCGGAGCGCTAGCGTCGAGCTGTAATCGCGCGCGGTGCTTCGTTGAGATGCGCGTGATTCGCGACTATCCTTTACCTCTGGCGTAAGATTTGCCTTGTAAGCAGAAGCGATCCTGGCGCGAGGGCCAAGAGCAAAATGCTGAACCCGAATGGCGCCGAAACGCCACAGCCGAGCGAAGAGGGCGCACCCCGTGCGCGCCCGGCGCCTCGGCCGTTGGAGATCGACCCGTCCTGGAAGGCGGGGCGCAAGCTTGAAGAAGCGCGCCGTCAACTCGGGTTGACCTACGAGCAGATTTCCGCGCGCATCAAGGTTCGCCGCGAGTTCCTCGAAGCGCTCGAAACCATGAACGCCAAGCTGCTGCCCGGCAAAGCGTACGCATTGGCGTACCTGCGGAGCTATGCGCGCCTCCTGGGCCTCGATGAGCAAGCCATCGTCGAGCAGTTCCAAGATGAAGTGGCGCTGTCGCGGGAAGACGCGCTGCCGCAGATCCGTTCGCCCGAATCGCGCCCGCATCGTGAGCGGCCCTGGCTCTTCGCCGTCGCCCTTGTCGCCATCGCGGCCGGCTTCGTCGGTCTGCGCGCGTGGCAGGACACCCAAACGCCGGCCCCGGTTGAGGAATCTGCGTCGTTGGGCGCCAACGCCCCCGCAGAGGCGGGCGCCGCCGCACGCCAGCGCCAGATCGAAATCCGCGCCATAGCGCCCTCGTGGCTCGAAATCCGGGGCCCGGACGGAACCGTGTTCCTCTCGCGGGACATGCAGCCGGGTGACACCTATTCGCCTGACGCTAGCGCCGGCTGGACGATGCACGCCCGGGATGGCGGCGCGTTCGAACTAACGGTGGATGGCCAGCCTGCCGGTCTCATGGGCGTGGCGGGCCAGCCGGTGCTCGGCCGACAGCTCGATGACATCCGCCCGCTGCCCGCGCCGCCGGTCGTGATCCGCCCCGCTGCGCCTCCTGCCTCGGCAACGCCGGCCGCGCGGCAACCTGCGCCACAGGCAGCGGCTGCGCCGGCCGCCACGGCT
>CAZMCA010000068.1:0-16085 GCA_964564595.1 uncultured Caulobacteraceae bacterium | reverse complement strand
ATGCCCATCTTCTGTGAAAACGTCGTGATGTTCGGCGCCGGACGCTCTTTCACATCGCGCCCGTTCACGAACGCGTCGATCGAGTTCGCCGCTTCGTGGCCGTGCGCAACGGCCCAAATGATGTTCTTCGGGCCGAACGCCGCATCGCCGCCGAAGAACACCTTCGGGTTGGTCGATTGCATCGTGACTTCATCGACCTTGGGCATGTCCCATTCGTCGAACTCAAGGCCGATGTCCCGTTCGATCCACGGGAATGCGTTCTCCTGGCCGACAGCGACCAGCACGTCGTCGCACGGATAGTGCTCATCGGGCTCGCCGGTCGGCACGAGCTTGCGGCGGCCCTTCTCGTCCTTCACCGCGTCGACGACTTCGAACACGATGCCCGTAAGCTTGCCGCCTTCATGCGTGAACGCCTTCGGCACGCGCATGTTGATGATCGGAATGTCTTCGTGCATCGCATCTTCCTTTTCCCAAGGAGATGCTTTCATTTCATCGAAGCCGGAGCGGACGATCACTTTCACGTCCACGCCGCCAAGGCGGCGCGAGGTGCGGCAACAATCCATCGCCGTGTTGCCGCCACCGAGCACGATCACGCGGCGGCCAATTTTCTCGATATGCCCGAACGAAACGCTCGCGAGCCAATCGATGCCAATGTGAATGTTTGCGGCCGCTTCCGCGCGGCCAGGAAGATCGAGATCGCGCCCACGCGGCGCGCCGGAGCCGACGAAGACCGCATCATAGTCTTCGGCCAGCAAAGCCTTGAGGCTCTCGACCCGCTCGCCGAGCCGCATCACGGGCCCAAGCGCCGTGATGTAGCCCACCTCCTCGTCGATAACGCTTTCCGGCAGCCGGAAACGTGGAATCTGCGTGCGGATGAACCCGCCCGCTTTCTTGTCGCCGTCATAGACGTGCACTTCGTAGCCGAGCGGCGCCAGATCGCGCGCCACCGTGAGCGAAGCGGGCCCGCCGCCGATGCACGCGATCTTCTTGCCGTTCATCTGCGCGGCGCGCGGCGGCAAGCGTGCGGTGATGTCGTCTTTATTGTCGGCCGCGACGCGCTTCAGGCGGCAGATCGCGACCGGTTCGTCTTCCACGCGTCCGCGCCGGCACGCCGGCTCGCACGGCCGGTCGCAGGTGCGCCCGAGCACGCCCGGAAACACGTTCGAATTCCAATTGACCATGTACGCGTCGGTGTAGCGCCCGTCCGCGATGAGCCGGATGTATTCGGGCACCGGCGTGTGCGCCGGACATGCCCATTGGCAATCGACAACTTTGTGGAAGTAGTCCGGCGCCCGAATGTTGGTGGGCTCCAAATTGCATTCTCCCTGGTGGCCGCGCCCGGGCGCCGCAAGCGGCGCGCGCACGTGGGGGAGTGGTTTTAAAGCGCGCAGCGCTCTCCCCCGGCGCGGCGTTTGCCGCGATGTTAGGACCGCGCGGGCGCCCGATGCAACGGCAAACGCAGGGGCCGTTACAGCTTTCGCGCATGCCTCGCGGAGCGCGGCGCAGCGCTGAATTTCCCTGCTTTCCCAAAGGGCAAAGGATGGACGGCGCGGCGCGCGCGGCGCCACATTGGCGCCAACCAACATGAACAGGGAGGAGCGCGATGCGCGCCGTTATTCGCCGTGCCGGGCGGCTCGTTGTGGATGAGATGGACGCCCCCAAGCTCACCGAGGGCTTGGTGCGTTGCCGTACGCTGGCGTGCGGCATCTGCGGCTCCGACCTCCACGCGCTCGATCATCTCGATCACATGATTGAGCTCGGCAAGCGCACCGGCGGGCCCGGCACGATGCGCGCCGACAAGGACATGGTGTTCGGCCACGAGTTTTGCTGCGAGGTGCTGGAGAGCGGGCCAGGCACGACTCGCAATCTGAAAGCCGGCACGCGCGTCGTCTCCGTGCCGGTGGTGCAATCGGCGGGCGGGATGGAAGCGCTCGGCTATTCCAACAATCTGCCTGGCGGCTTTGCCGAAGAACTGGTGCTGCAAGAGGCGTTGCTGCTCGAAGTGCCGAACGGCCTCTCTGCCGAACACGCTGCCCTCACCGAGCCGCTGGCCGTGGGCGAGCACGCGGTCGTTATGGCTGGGCTTGAAGGCAACGAGGTGCATCTTGTGATTGGCTGCGGGCCGGTCGGGCTCGCGGTGATTGCGTCACTCAAGGCGCGTGGCCTTGGGCCAGTGATCGCGTCCGACTTTTCGCCAGAACGCCGCGCGCTCGCAGAGCGCATGGGCGCCGACGTGATCGTCGATCCCGCGCAATCCTCGCCGCACGCCTCCTGGAAGGAGTTTGGCGTCGCGCCGACGCGCGCCGATTCCATGATGATGCAGATGATGGGGCAAACCCCGAAGCGCCCGGTGATTTACGAGGCGGTCGGCGCGCCCGGCGTTGTGCAGCAATTGGCGGAGGCCGCGCCCGCCGGTTCGCGCATCGTGGTCGTCGGCGTCTGCATGGAAACCGACAAGATCGAGCCGCTCGTCTTCATCACCAAGGAGATCGAGCTGCGGTTTTGCTACGGCTACGCGATCCCGGAATTCGCCGCTTCCTTGCAGCGCCTCGCCAATGGCGAAACCAGATACCCGGACATCGTCACCAACGTGGTCTCGCTGGCGCAAACGCCCGAGGCGTTCGTGAAGCTGCAGACCGACAAGACTGCCGTCAAAATCTTGGTGGCGCCGGGCAAGTGAAGCGCGCTTGACGCCGCCCCCGCGCCATACGCAAAGTTCTAATCACAAAAGCGTGGGCAGCGCGACGGCGCGCTGAACCCTCGCGACGACAGGGGGAAACATGAGACCGGCCGCAGCCGCGCCAACGGGCGCGCAGCCTTCCCTGTGCGCCCAGCAATGAGCGCCGAAGCAACGCCGGCTACGCCCCCGGTTCACAAAGCGCCGCTCTCGACCAAGCTGTTTTACGGCCTCGGCTCGATCCCCTACGGCGTGAAGGATCAGGGTTTTCAGACCCTCCTCCTCATCTACTACAACCAAGTGCTCGGCCTGCCCGCGATCATGGTGTCGACGGCGCTGCTGATCGCGCTTTTGATCGATGCGTGCATCGATCCGATTATCGGGCAAGTGAGCGACAATTGGCGCTCCAAATGGGGCCGCCGCCATCCCTTCATGTACTTTGCCGCCCTGCCAATTGCGGTCACGTACTTCATGCTGTGGAACCCGCCCGAGCTCTCGCATCAGGGCACGTTCGTATATCTGATCGTCGTGGCGATGCTCGTCCGCGCGTGCCTTTCTCTCTACGAGATCCCGAACGCATCGCTCCTGCCGGAGCTGACGGACGACTATGTGCAGCGGACGTCGCTCCTAAGTTACCGTTATTTCTTCGGCGTCGTCGGCGGTCTTGCGATGACGATGGCTGTCTTCCTCGTTTTCTTGAAGCCGAGCGCTGAACACCCTGTCGGCCAACTCAATCCGGACGGCTATTTCACCTATTCGATTGCAGCCGTGGTCGTGATGGTGGCGCTGATCCTCATTTCGTCGATCGGCACGCATCACCTGATCCCGACGTTCCGCATGCCGCCGCAAAGGCGTCTCACCGTCTTACAAACCGTGCGGGAGATGCTCGCCACGCTGGCCCACCGCTCGATCCTGGTGATCCTCGCGGCTGGCGTGTTTTCAGGTATGGCGTCCGGCGTCGCGAGCGGGCTCGCTGTCTATCTCGGCACATATTATTGGGCGCTGAGCGCGGCGGAATTCGCGATCCTATCGGCCGCGGCGGTCGCCGGCACCATCATCTCGGTGCTGATCGCCACCCCGCTCACCCACATGTTCGGCAAGAAGCGTGCCTGCATTGGGCTCTTCATCATCGCTGTTATCGTCGGGATCACGCCGGTACTGCTGCGGCAGGCGGGGCTCTTCCCGCCCAACCACGACCCACTGCTGCTGCCGCTGCTGATGCTTGAGCGCTGCCTGATCACGGCGGCGGGCATCGCCTGCGCCATTCTCGCGGCGTCGATGATCGCCGACAGTGTCGAGGAGATCGAGCACAAGACCGGGCGGCGCGCCGAAGGCGTCATTACGGCCGCGAACACCTTTGTGCAGAAGGCAGTGTCGGGCGTTGGCCTGTTCGCGGCCGGCGCGATTTTAACAATCGCTCAGTTTCCGGAAGGCGCGCAGCCCTCCGAGGTCGCCCCCGCGATCCTCTCCAACCTCGCCTACGCCTACGCCGCCGCGTTCATCTTGCTGTTTGGATTGTCGATCCTGTGCCTGACCGGCTATCGCGTGACGCGCGAGGCGCACAATGAGCGCCTCCGCTCCCTCGCCGCCAACGCCACGCCTGCTGAATAGGAGTCCGCCGATGTCCGATCTGTTCTCGCTCAAGGGCCGCAAGGCCATCGTCACCGGCGGCTCGCGCGGCATCGGCAAGATGATAGCCACAGGCTTCCTGCGCCAAGGCGCGCGCGTGACCATCACCGCGCGCAAAGCCGCGCAATGCGAGGAGACCGTCAAAGAACTCTCCGCGCTCGGCGATATCGACGCGATCCCATGCGATCTCTCGCTCCCCGCCGGCATCGAAGAGTTCGCCAGCACGTATCTCGCCAAGCACAAGACCGCGGACATCCTGGTCAACAACGCGGGCGCGGCTTGGCTCGAAAAGTTCGAGTCCTTCCCCGAAAAGGGCTGGGACAAGGTCATGGACCTCAACGCCAAGACGCCCTTCTTCCTCACGCAGCGCCTGCACGATGCGCTGAAGGCCGCCGCAAAACCTGGCCAGCCGTCGAAGGTGATCAACATCGTCTCGATCGACGGGCTCTCCTCGAACCCGCAGGAGACCTATTCCTACCAGGCCTCAAAGGCCGCGCTCATCCACCTCACCAAGCGGATGTCGCTCCACCTCATCAACGACGGCATCGTCGTTTCCGCCATCGCGCCCGGCGCGTTTGCGTCCGACATGAACATCGATGCGCGCGACAACAGCGAGCGCGTCGCGTCGCGCATCCCGGCCAAGCGCCTCGGCGTCGATGACGATATGGCGGGCGCCGCGATCTTCCTTGCGTCGAAGGCCGGCGACTACGTCGTTGGGCACACGCTCGTCGTCGATGGTGCCGTCAGCTTCTCACGCATGTGGTGACGTAGTCTCCTTCTCCCCTTGTGGGAGAAGGTGTCATCGCGAAGCGATGACGGATGAGGGGTGCAAGCGCCAACGTTCCGCTTTGGCGCTGACACCCCTCACCCATGTTGTGCGCTTTCAAACGCCGCGCAGTCCGCCCTCTCCCACAAGGGGAGAGGGAGTTGCGCCTAGCGCTGCACCCGCAACGTCACGCCGAAACTCTGCGGATCGCCGAGGAACGCGCCGCGCGCGCCGGTTTGCAGCGGCACGTCGAACATGATCTGCGCGTACTCTTCATCGAGCAGGTTGCGCGCCCAAACCTCGAAGCTCCAACGCTCATCGAGCGTCATTAGCCCCGCGCGCGCGTTCACGAGCCAATACGCCTCCTGGACCTTCGCCGCCGCGAGATCCGAGCCCGTGTTCTGATCCGTGACATGCCGGAAATCGACGTAGACGAGCCCGAGCATGCTGTCGTTGAACACCGGGCGCTCAAGCGTCGTCGCGCCCGTAATCGTCCAGCGCGGCGCGTTGGTGACTTGCGCGTTCGGCAGATTCCCAAACAGCGGCACGCCCGTCAGCGGATTGGCCGTCGCCGCGACCCAGCCGGTGTCGTCGCCGTACTGCGCATCGACATAGGCAGCGCCGCCCTGGAAGCTCAGCCCCTCCACCGGCGCGCGCCAGATCAGGTCGATCTCCACGCCCTGGCTATCGACCTCCGGGACCGAAGCGACCACGAATTGGATGCCGTTATAGGTGTTAAGCTGGAAGTTCTCGAACGCGTTCGCGAAGATCGTGAAGTTGGCGATCAGCGAATCGTCGAGCCAGCGGCTGCGCAACCCAATCTCGTAGGAATCGACGGTCTCCGCCGGGAACGCGGTGTTGAACGCCGTGCCTGAGAAATCGCGATCGAGGTTAAAGCCGCCGCCTTTGTAGCCGCGCGCATAGGAGATGTACGCGCTCGTCGTGTCCGTAAACTCGTGCCTGAGCGCAGCGACGCCGGACCATTCGTCCTCTTCGCGCGATTGCGTGTGGCGCCCGTCGCGCGAAGGATTGAGCTCGTTGAGACAATAGAGCCCGCGCACCGCGCCGACAGTCGCATTGCGCACGGTCGGCGTTGCGATCAGTCCGCAGGGCGAAGCCGCGATCGCCGCCTGATCGGCGCCAGAGAGACCGGCGAAGATCGTTGAGACATTCGCCGCCAAAATCGCCGGCCCGCCCCCCGCTGGAACGCCAGGTGCGACCTCAGTGCGGATGTTGGCGGTGAGGTCTTTTTCTTCATGCGTGGCGCGCAGGCCGAACGTCAGCTGCGTGCGCGGCGTGAAAGACCAGATGTTGTGCGTGAAGAGCGCGATCTGCTGGCCGTCCTGCGTGAATGTATCGCGCTGGCGCGAACCTTCGACATTCGCGGTCACCAAGCACGGCGCGCCGACCGTGCCGTTCAAACAGCGGAACGCCGCGCTCAGGGCCTGCGCGTAATCGCCAAACTGCGTGCCGACGGAGGCGCCCTCGCCGCGCGTCAGCTCTTCATCGGAAACATACGCGCCGATCAGCCAATCCACCGGTCCTGCAACGCCCGCGAGCCGCAACTCCTGCGAGAACGTGTCGAACCCAAAGCCCGTCGCGCCATCGAAGGCGCGGCGGCGCACGTCGAGCGCTGTGAAATCGGCGTCCTGGCCCTGATCGAAATCCCAGCTGCGATAGCCGGTCACGGACGTCAGCAAAAGATCGCCAATCGCCCAATTGGCCTCGGCCGAAACGCCCCAATCTTGCAGCTGCTGGATATTCTCGCGGTCGCCGAACGCGCGCCGTGCGCCAAAGTCACCTGTCCCGAGCGCGCCGATGCCGCCAGGACCAAAGCCGCCAAGCGCCGCGACGACCTGCGAACTTGCTGCCGGATAAGCGCCCGGCGCGCCATTCACGAGCGCCGCGTTGTAGAGCACGCCTGCGCAGCAGGTTTCGTCCCGCTCGCTGTAATCAGCGATCAGCCGCAAATTGAAGTCGCTCGCCGGCGCCCAGAGCGCCTGCCCGCGCACGCTGGTTACGTCGCGCGTGTTGGCGTCGCTCACGCGGCCCGCGCCATCGACGACGTCCACAAACCCATCGCGCACCGCACGCGCCGCAAACACGCGCACCGCGAGTTCATCGGTGATGATCGGTGCGGAAAAGCCGGCCGCGACGCGCGTGTCGCCATACTCGCCGTAGCTCGCTTCCGCGTTGGCGGAGAACGCCGTCAGGTCTGGCGCGGCCGTGGTGATCGAGATGAGCCCGGCCGATGTGTTGCGCCCGAACAGCGTGCCCTGCGGCCCGCGCAGCACTTCGATCTGCGACACTTCCCCGAGATCGGTCAGCGCCACGCCGTTGCGCGCGCGATAGACGCCATCGATGAACACGCCGACGGCGGACTCGAGCCCCGGATTGGACCCTTGCGTGCCGATGCCGCGAATCCGCGCCGTCGCGGACGTCTCGTTTTCCGACACGTTGAACTGGAGCGAGGGCGTCACCGCCGTGATGTCTTGCAGGTCGCGGATGCCGGAATTGCGCACCAGATCGGACGTGATCGGCGTCACCGCGGCGGAAACGTCCTGCAGCGCCTGCTCGCGCCGTGTGGCGGTGACGACGATCTCATCCGGCGCGCTTTGCGCATACGCAACAGGCGTCAAAAGCGCCGCCGCGGCGGCGAACAAATAGAACTGCGAACGTCGCGACATCATGGCTCCGAACCTCAAGCGATCCGCGCAGCCCCCGCCGCATGACGCCATTGTTCCGAGCGTTCTAGACGTGCGTTTTCGCGCGGTCGAGCCTGCGCGATGGTAAGGTTTGATGACGTTACGCGATTGCCGCAACGGCGCGCGCGGCGTGCACGCAAACGTGCACTGCAAAGAGCGTTAGCCGGCGGCGCGGCGGCGCGGTTCGGCGGCGGGACGCACGGCTTCATCCAGCGCATCGCGCACACGCTCGTAATCGCCTGCGCGCGCCAGCGCGACGATCGCATCGATCCGCGCCTGCACTTCCGCGAGAGTCAGCGCGGCGCCCTGCGCAACGCGAACGGAGGGCGACACCGTCTCCGTCTCGGTTTCGTCTTCGCCGACGAGATCTTCCCGCAGCTTCTCACCTGGGCGCAGGCCGACATAGGTGATCGGCGCATCGATATTCGGCCGCAGCCCAGCAAGGCGGATGATGTCGCCAGCCAGATCGATGATCCGCACGTCCGCGCCCATCTCAAGCAGATAATTGGCCGCCCGCGGCGCGCCTGGCTCAAGCCCGATCGCGGCGCTTTGCAGCAGGCCATCCGCTGCCTGCGCGACAGTGATGAAATAGCGGGCGACGTCCGGATCGGTGACGGTGATCGGCCCGCCTTTGGCGAGCTGGCGCTCGAACAGCGGCGCCGCAGACCCGGCCGAGCCAAGCACATTGCCCAGCCGCACCACGATACGCCGCGGCGCGCCCGCGCCGGCTTCATTGTCCATCGCGTTGCAGAGCAGCCCAGCGAGCCGCTTGGTGGCGCCCATCACGCTCTTGGGATGGACGGCCTTATCGGTCGAGACGAACACAAGGGCGGCGCCAAACGCATCGCAGGCTTCCGCCACGTGGCGCGTGCCGAGCACATTGGTGATCACGCCTTGCGCCGGGTGCTCCTCCACCAGCGGCACATGCTTGAGCGCGGCCGCGTGGAACACGATCTGCGGCCGCTCGCGCGCGAACACGCGCATCAGCTCGTCCCGGTCGCGAATATCGCTCAGCACCGCAACCAGGCCGCTCTCGGCGAGCGCCGGCTCATGGGTGAGGTTGAACAGATTGAACTCGGAGCAATCGAGCGCCACGAGGCGCGCGGGTTGCAGCCGCGCCAGGCGCCGCACCAGTTCCGACCCGATGGAACCGCCGCCGCCTGTCACCAGGATGCGTTTGCCCTCAAACGCCGCGCGCAGGACTGAGTCCGGCAGGCTGGCGACAGATGCGCCGAACAGATCGTCCAGCACGAGCGCGCGGGTGGTGACGCCCGTCTCATCTTTTTCCGCGACCAGCACCCGGCAATCGACGCGCACGGCTTCGTCCAGCACGCTGCGCGCCCGGGCGCGTTCCGGCGTAGCGCCGCACCAAATCAGAACTTCCGGTTTGATCAGAGAGAGCGCGCCCGCCAGCGCATCGATCCCGCCAACAACACGCAGACCGGCAATCTCCTGCGCGCCGCCCGCGCCGGTTGTAACCGCGCCGGCAAGATCGAAAGCGCCATCGCTCGCAAGCGCCCCAGCGCACGCCAAGATCGAATCGGCGCCGCCAATCAAGACGGCTTTGGTTCTGCGTGCAGCGAATCCCCCCGCCGCATCGCCCTTTCGCCGGAGCGTCATGCCTTAGTGTCCCGCCCTCGTTTGCGCGCCGCGACCCTGCGACCGAACCGGCGCACTGGCAAGACCCCTACAGCGGCGGTTCCTGACGATCCTTAAACGGGTGTTGCGCCGCAAACCCGTCACAGAAAAGTCGCGCTTCCTCACTTTGGCGCCGGGAGAAGGCCATTTGTGGCCGTAACTTCAAGGGGCGCATGGAAATCGGCCCCGCCGATCTCCACAAATCCGCCTGCCGCCGCCACCAGCGCGCAGCCTCCCGCCACGTCCCAAATCATCGAGCCGGACTCGCGGTACGCGTCGGCGCGCCCGTCTGCCACATAAGCGAGCGCCACTGCCGCCGATCCAATCATGCGCACTTTGCGCCAGGCCAGCATGTTCGTGACCAGCACGTCCATCGCCGCGGCGTCTGTACGCGCGCGTGCTGGAATGCCGGTGTTGAGAACGCCGCGTGCGGGATCAGTGGTGCGTGACGGCTTGATCGCCGCACCATCGCGCCACGCGCCGAGGTCGACCGCGCCCGAGTACCGCTCACCCGTGAGGAAGCAATCGACCACGCCAAGCACGGGCTTACCGCCCTCGATCAGCGCGATCGACACCGCGCATTGTGGAAAACCCTGGATGTAATTGACGCTGCCATCGAGCGGATCGACCGCCCAAAGCCTATCTGTGCCGCCGCTCTCGTCGAGCCAGCCCGCCTCTTCAGATACGATCGGATACGGCGCGAGCTTTCGGAGCACGTCGAGGATCAGCGCTTCGGCGCGCTTGTCCGCATCGACCTTCACTTCACGCCCAAATTCGCTCTCGACGCCGGACCATTCCGCGCGATGCGCCTTGAGCGCAGCGCCTGCGCGGCCGGCGGCGAATTCCGCGATCGTCAGAAGTTCGGCGCGCTCGGCCAAAGGCATGCTCCGGAAACGCCGCGCTTCTAGAACGCCCCGGCGCCATTGGCGAGAGCATCAAGACGCGCTTTAGTTGCGTGAACCTTGGGGCAAGCATGGCGGGGTTGCGGGCAAAGGAGGAGATCGGCGCCGAGAGCCTGGCGCGCCGGCTCAACGTGCGCGCCCGCGCGCGCGCCGACGGCGCAGCCGGGCTGCCCAAGCTCGACGCGCGCGATCTCGCCGATGCTGAGCGCGATGTTGCCGCCGCCGTCTCCGCCGCGCGCGCCGATGTCGAGCGCCGCCGCGCGGACCTCGCGGCCGAAACCGAGCGTGCGCTGCGCGCCGCAGCGCCAGCGCCTGTTGCGTTCGCAGCGCTCACCGCCGATGCGCGCCTTGCGCTCCGCCAAGCCGAAGGGCGCTATGCGCACGCCTACGCCGAAGCAGCTGGGCGCGCACAGGAAGCGCGCCGCCACCTCGCCGGATTCAAGGAAGACAACCGCCTGCGGCGCATCGCGATCTATCCGGCCTCGCGCGTGATGCAGGCGGGCCTCCTGCTCGCGGCAGCGGTATTCGAATCCTTGTTCAGCGCCGCGTTGTTTGCGGAAACCGATGAGCGCGGCCTGCTCGGCGGCGCCGTCACCGCGATTGGCTTGTCGGGCGCCAACGTCACGCTCGGCTTCCTCGCCGGTTTTCTTGGCCTTCGCTATCTCCAACACGTGCGCTGGCCGTTGAAGACGCTCGGCGCGCTTGCGTTCGCCGCGCTCGCCGGCGTTGCGCTCTATCTCAACTTCTTCGCCGCGATCTGGCGCCAGACGCTCACGACGCCCGCTGGCGCAGACGACGCCGGCAATTTTCTCGCGCAGGCCTTCGCGCTCACCTCGCCGCAGGCCATCGTGCTGTTGATGCTGGGCGGCGGCGTGTGGGTGTTCTCCGCCCTCAAAGGCTATTCCGGTTTCGACGATCCCTACCCCGATTTCGGCAAGCTCGACCGCGCCAGCGCCGAAGCGAACGAGGCCCTCGCCGCACTGCGCGAAGAAGCGCGCGAGGATCTTGAACAACCGGTTACGGAGGCGCGCGCCGCGGTGAACGCTGCGCTCGAAACCCACAACGCTGCGCTCGACCGCATGACGCGGCTCTACGACAGCGCCGCCCAAGCCGTCGCCGCGCTCGATGCAGAGGGCCGGCGCCTCGATGACGCCGCGCGAAGCGCGATCCAGCTTTACCGGCAAGAAAACATCGCCGCCCGCGCGGGTCCTGCACCGGCCTATTTCTCCGATCTCCCGCCCAACGCCGGCGCCGAACCAGATGGGCTCGCGGCCTGTGGCGCGTTGATCGCGGAGGCGCGCGCCGCGCATGCGGCGGCACAAGACGCGGCGACACACGCGCGCGAGACGCTCATCGCAGACCTCGACGCAGCGACGCGCCGGCTTGAGCGCGAGCAAGACCAAGACGAGCGCTGGGCGTGAGGCGCGCCCGCCGCGCCCGCCCGCGCGGCGATACGTTGGGCGTGCTCCTGATCGCCGCCGCGTTCGTCGTTCTGTTCGCCCTCGCCGCCGCCGGCTTCTACTTGCGCCCGCCGCCAACGGACGAAGAAACGCTGTGCCGCACCGATGAGCCCGTCGCAGCGCACACGTATATCTTGGTCGACGCGACCGACCGGCTCGAGCCGCGCCACCGCCGCAAACTCACCGCCGTCGTGAATGAAGAGCGCACGCGCCTGCCGCGCTACGGGCGCTTTACGCTGGCCCAACTCCGCGCCGATCGCCCGCAGGAGCCACGCATCCTGTTCTCGCTCTGCAATCCCGGCGACGGACGCGACGCGAACCCGCTCTACCAGAACACCCGCCGCGCCCAGGAGAAGTGGGACGAAGCCTTTGGCGACGCGCTCGACCGTGCGGTGCGCCGCGCTGGCGGCGGGCGCGGCGCGAACACATCTCCGCTGCTCGCGGGCGTGCGCGCCGCGGCGGCCGACCCAGACTTCAGCAACGCAATCGCGGCGCGTCGCTTCGTCCTGGTTTCCGATCTGCTCGAATTCACGCCAGGCGGCCTCTCGCTCTATGACGAAACCGCAAGCTTCGACGGTTGGCGCACCGCCGACCCCACTGGCCCGGCCGAACTTGAGCGCGTCGCCGTGCGTATCGTACCGCTTGATCGCCCAGATGACGCAGCGGCCCAAGCGCGCGCACGCGATCTCTTCTGGCCCCGCTACTTCGATGCGGCTGGCGCGGCGCGCGTAACCTTCGATCCCACACCCTAACGCGGCCGTAATTGTCCGCAGGAACAGCAGCCGCAATCCCCAGAATCGCTGCTGAAAATTCCGTCTGCGGATCGACGAAGGCGCGCGCGCGACTCACACTAGTTTGCTCTCCGAAATTTCGTCGGGGGTCGGAGGGTCGGCGTGAGCTTTTCCTGGCAAGGCGCAAGCGGTCGTTGGTACGAGTTCGATGTGGCGCGCGCCAAAAGGGCGTGGGAGCCGGTCGGCGGCGTCTACATGTTCGTGAAGCCGGGTGACTACCCGACGATGGAGGCCGCCGGCCCCGTCACGCTCTTCATCGCCAAGACAGCGAACTTCGAGGAGACGCTGGCGCGTCACGAAATGTGGCAATCGGCACAGCAACTCGGCGCGGCTGAAATCCACCTGCTCGTCGTGCCGGACGAAGCGACACGCGTGCGCGTCGAGAAGGATCTACTCGACGCGCAGACGCCGATCCTCAACCGGCAAATGCTCCGCCGCGTCGCCTAGTCCGCGCGCAATCGAGTGCAGTGCGTTCACGGCCCGGCGCGTCCGGGCCGTTTTCGTTTGCTCAGACCAACTCGTCCTTCGGAGCAAGGCGCGTCGTCATCAGCCCCGTGAGCACGACTGCGCCGTAGCTCAGCAGCATCAACGCGCCAAACGCGGAATCGAGCGTCGGATCGAGGTTGGGAAACACGCGCGAAAACTCGTGCACCACAAATGCATCGAGCAACATGCCCGGGAATGCGAGCGCAACCGCCGCTTCCGCCTCATCGCCCCGCGCTTCGCGCAGCACGCGCAGCAACAGCAACGTCAAAATCACCATCGCGAACGGCGCGGCCACGAACAGAATGAAGCGCGGCCCTTCATCGGGCACGAAGAAATACTGCCCAGCAAACCGGAACGCCGCCGTCGCGATCAGCCAAAGCAAAAAACCGACCGCAGCCGCACGCAGGATCATCGGGCTTCTCCCTCGCCGCCGCGCAACGCCATGAGCTTTGCGACGACGTCCGCCAATTTCCGCGCAGGCACGGAGGTCGACATCATGCCGGCCGCCGTCTCGCGCAGATGGGCCGCGATCTCGCCCGCCGATGCGCCCGCGGTCAACAGGCGGACAACTTCCGGCACATAACTCTCATACTCATCTTCGGGCACGCCACAGCCAATCGGATCCCAGTCGCGCCACAAGATCGTGTTGACGGCGCGCATAAGGTCGCGCGTCGCACGGCGCGTTACCTCGGAGGTCATTGCTTCAAGAGCTCGCGCGCGACAATTACGCGCATGATCTCGTTCGCGCCTTCCAAGATCTGATGCACGCGCAGATCGCGCACGATCCGCTCGACCTCATAGTCTGCGAGATAACCGTAACCGCCGTGAATCTGCAGCGCGTCGTTAGCGACCTTCGAACCGGTGTCGGTCGCGAAGCGCTTGGCCATTGCGCAGAGCTGCGTCGCATCCGGCGCCTGCGCATCGAGCGCGCGCGCGGCGCGATGCAACAACGCACGCGCAGCTTCAAGCTCGGTCGCCATGTCGGCAAGCTTGAATTGCGTCGCCTGAAAATCCGCGATCGCTCGGCCAAATTGCTTGCGCTCCTTCGCATAGGAAAGCGCGCGCTCCAGCGCGTCGCCCGCGCCGCCAAGCGAACAGGCGCCAATATTCAAGCGCCCGCCATCGAGCCCCTTCATGGCGTAACGAAAGCCTTGCCCCTCCGGCCCGATCCGATTGGCGGCGGGAACGCGCACGCCATCGAACATGACTTGCGCGGTGGGTTGCGCGCGCCAACCCATCTTGTCTTCCGGCTTGCCGAACGAGAGGCCCTTCGCCCCGTTCTCGACGATGATCGCAGACACGCCGCCTGCGCCCTCGCCGCCCGTCCGGCACATCACGACGTACACGTCCGAAAAGCCGCCGCCGGAAATGAACGCCTTGGCGCCATCGATCACATACTCATCGCCATCGCGCCGCGCGCTTGTGCGCAAGCTCGCTGCATCCGAGCCGGCATTCGGTTCGGTCAAACAATAGGACGCGATCAGCTCCATGCGCGTGAGCTTCGGCAAAAACCGCTGGCGCAGCGCGTCGTCGCCGAAGGAATCGATCATCCACGCGCACATGTTGTGGATCGAGAGAAACGCCGCCGTCGAAACGCAGCCGCGCGACAGCTCTTCGAAAATGATCGCCGCATCGTGCCGCGTCAGGCCCGAACCGCCGACGTCCTCACGAACATAGATGCCCGCAAAGCCGAGCTCGGCGAGCGCCTGCAGCGTCGGACGGTCGAGCCGCTCTTCCTTCTCCCATTGCGCCGCAAACGGCCGCAGCCGCTCGCGCGCGAAAGCGCGCGCGGTGTCGGCGATCATCACCTGGTCTTCGCTCAGCATGGCTCGCTTATAGCGCGCGCCTTGACCGGTGCGAATCCGCGGCGTACGCCGCCGCCCCTTCGGGGAGGGCCGCGTGAGCGAAGCGGGCAAAGCGCAAAACGTGCTCGGCGCGGCCTGGCCCCTCGCTCTCGCGAGTGTGGGCGTCGCGCTCCTGAGCGGCATGGACGCGGCAATCAAAGCAGCGGCAGAGAGCGCGCATGTCCTCGCTGTGACGCTCGGGCGCTACGCGTTCGGCGCGGCGTTCGCGCTCGCAATATGGAATCACGCAGGCCGCCCGCCGGTCACCGCAGAGATGTGGCGCGCGCATGGAGTGCGCGGCCTCGTCATCGCGATGAGCGCGACGAGTTTCTTCTGGGCGATCTCGGTGCTGCCGCTCGCCGAGGCGGTCACGCTCGGCTTCGTCGCGCCCCTGCTCGTCCCGCCTGTCGCCCGTCTGATGATCGGCGAGCGGATTCGCGCGATCAACATCGTCGCGGCGCTCATCGGCTTCGGCGGCGTCCTGATCGCCATACAGGGCGCGCCGCCCGCCTCGGAAGCCCCCCAACGCGCGCTTGGCACAGCGGCGGTGCTGTTTTCCGCTGTTACCTATGCAGTTTCGCTCACATTGATGCGCGCCCGCGCACAACGCGACGGCGCTCCGATCGTCAATCTCATGGCGTCTCTTGTGCCTGCTCTGATCGTGGCGGCGCCTGCGCTGATCGTTGCGCCGCCGCCGCCGCTGCAAGCCTACGGACTGATGGCTCTCATCGGTTTGCTCGGCGCCTGCGGCATGTATCTGATGGCGCGCGCCTACGCGGCGGCGGAAGCACAATCTCTCGCGCCACTGCAATACACTGAGCTGATTTGGGCCGGCGTCTATGGCTACCTGTTGTTCAAAGAAACGCCGCGCCCGGAAGTGATCGCGGGCGCGGCGGTGATTGTCTTGGCGTGCGCGCTGCTCGCGTACGATCAGCGCAGACGCAACTTGGCTCGGCCGGATTAGCCTTCGAACGTCAGCGTGGCTTCGCCGCTCTCACGGTCCACGAAGCACTCGCCGTTGCGGCGCGCACCTTCTGCGTCGAACACGGCGAGCGACACGCGAAAGCGCTGGGCCGAGGCGCCTTCGGCGCGGGCGCGCACGCGCGCCGGCGTCGGTTGGACCTGCGCGAGCGCTGCGGCTTCGCTCATGGCTTCTGCGCGGCTGACAGTGACGCGCGCGGCAGCCG
>CAZMCA010000067.1:0-16099 GCA_964564595.1 uncultured Caulobacteraceae bacterium | reverse complement strand
GCCAGCGCGCGCGATTGCGCGCATCGGCGCCGCGTTGGCCGCCGCCGATCGACTCGCCGCTGCGCCCGTCGCCATCCGGGCCCTCGAGCCGGCGCATCGAAGCGCCTTCGAGAAGGTCGCTGCTTTCGCGGCCGCGCGGCGTGACGTTGCGCGGCGGTTCGCGGCGGCCGAAAATATCAGCGGCCCACCAGCCCGCAGCGACCGTCGCCACGTCAGTCCCGACGCCCGCGCCGCGCGCGGCGGCCCCGCCAGCGGTCAGCGCCGCCATCTGGGCCATCTCGCCGCGCAGCAGCAGCATTTCCCGCCGCACGGTCGCGATCCGCGCCACAGCGAGCGTCAGGGGCGCTACGAGCGCGGTCGTGATCGCCGCCCCTATCCCAGCGCCCGCCGTGCCGGCGCCCATCGCTTGCGAAATCTGGCCCGATAGCGCGCGGCTTTCGCCGATCACTTGCGCGACGCCGTTCCGCCAGCCGGTAAGATCGGCTTCGAACTTGATCGTCAGCGTTTGGAGAACGGTCTGATTGCCGGCCATGCGCCCAGCATCGGCGCGGCGGCCCCGCGCGCTGATAGCCGCGCGCTAATGCACCGCCGGCGGATCGGCCCCGTAGCTATGGATCTCGCCGCGTTCGTCGGCGTCGATCATGGCCTGCAATTCGCCGCCCGTCAGCGCGCCGCCGTCTTTGCCGCCGTGCATTTCAAGAAAGCCCGCGACGCGCGCGTCCCATTCGCGCGGCGTTTGCGCCCAGAATGCATCGGAGGCCATGCCCATCGCGCCGAGCCCGATTTCCATCCAGCGCCGCCAGGGCGTCGCGGTCGGTTTTTGCGGGTCGGCGCTTAGGCGTTTGGGGCGGCGGCCGGTTCGGCGCGCACGCCCATCGCTTCGCCGATCTTCGCGAACAGGTCTTCGAGCGCGATCGGCGCTTTGCGCGCTTCTTCGAGCGGGACGACTTCGCCCGCGCCCTTCGCGAGAATGACGATGATCCCGCCGATTACCGACGAAGACGGCCGCGCGAGGACTTCGGATTCGCCGATATTGGCGAGCGTGTCGATCTTCAGGAGGTCTTCGAGCGCGGCCATCCCTTCGAGCGTCATGCGAAGGCGGACTTTGCGCGCGCCGAGATCGATCAGGGTCTCGCCGCGCGGATTGTTCACTGCCGTCGTCATGAATGCTCCTGGGTTGTTTTACGCGACGCGCGCCGCGTTGATGACCGTCAGCGTCAGGCCCGTCACGGCCGAGAACGTGATGTGCGCGTAGCCATCGGAGTCGGCATAGACGCTGTAAGGGATCGGCCCGATCAGCTTTTTGCCCGTTGTCGCCGGAATGACGATGGCCGTGTCGGCGAGCGCGACCGCGCCGAAGCCCGGCATGTTGACCGACGAGCGCTGCTTGACCAGCGTGATCGTGCGGTCCGAGCCGTTGGTGTTTTCGGCCAGGATGAACGTGCGCTCATCGCTGCGCAGCAGGAATTTCGAGCCGTCCGCGTTGCCCGCCGCGAGCGTGAGCGAGACGCCGGCGAGAACGCTTTCCTGCGCGACGAGAGTGTTTTCGGCCATTGCTTAGCTCCGCTTCGTGCGACTGATTCGGTTTCGGTTTCGGCTTAGGCGGCGGTGAAAGTCAGTTCGCCCGCGCTCGAAAAGTTCATCGCGTACTGAACTTCGCCGCGCTCGGCGCCCTGCCAGCTCAGATTGCCGATCATGAACGGCCCCTGGAACGTGCCGACGCCGGGGATCACCATCTGGAATGACGGATGAACCTTCGCGAGCTTTTGCGCGAGGATGTAGCCTTCCGACGCCGAGTCCTTGAACACGCCGTTGCCCGACACCGACATCGAAAAGATGCCCGCGCCGGCGAGCAATTCGCGCCACTGCCCGGGCGAGTCCGAATCCGTGACGTCGATCTCGTCTTCGTTGATCTGCAGCGACTTCGTGCGCAGACCGCCGATGGCGGTGTAAGTGCCGGCGATCGACACCTTGAGCAGAATTTCGCGGCCCTTTTGCGCTGCCATTTCAGACTTCCTCCGTCACAGCGCGCCAGCGCGCGTAGCCCAAGCGGCGCTTGCCGCCCTCTTCGACGATCACGTCCGACATTTGGAATTCGAGATTTGCGAGCCGATGATCGGTCAGGTCGGCCGGCGAAAGGCCCCGGAAAAGATCGATCAGCGCGCGGATGATCGTCTTGGCTTCCTTCGAACCTTTGTAATCGCTGACCACGTTGATCTGAACGTCGTGCTCGGCCCCGAAATCCGTTGTCGTGTCGTAGGGCCGACTGTCTTCCGAGAGCACGATGTAAGGGACAGCGGACTTGCCCGGATCGCTCGCCGGCGGCGCGTAATCGAAGACGCGCGGCCCAACAGCCGCGGCGAGCGTCGCGTCCGCTTTGATCTGCGCGATCAGAAACCCTTGCAGGGCGAGGCCGGCGTCGGTGGTCATGGCGGCGCGAACCGATCCCGCAGAGCTTCAAAATAGCCGATCACGGCCTCGCTGCGTTCTAAGGCGGCGCGCCGCAGGAACGGACGGCCGCCCATGTTCTCGGGCTTGTATTCGAGCGGTTTGGCGTGCGCGGCGTCGGCGTAAACGATCGCGGAGATCTTCTGCGCCGCCGCGATCGCTTGCGTCAGGGGCGCGCTATCGCCGAGGTCGGGATCAAGCTCCCAATTGAGCGAGTTCATCAGCGCGCCGGTATCGGCGGCCGGATATTCGCCCGGCGCCGAAGCGCGGTGCGGCGGACGCTTGACGCTCGGCATCGGACGCACGCGCCCGGACGGGTCGGTGAAAAACCGATAGGTGTAGAGCTGGCCCGTCTTCGGCCCGTTCTTAATGCGCTCAAAAGCGTGGTTGCGCACATCGATCGCCGATTGCTGCAACGCCGCGCGCACGCCTTCGCGCACCTCGCCATTGATCGCGCCGAGCTTGCGGATCAGTTCGTCGACGCCTTCGATTTCGACGCGGATCGCCATCAGCCTTCGCGCCTCGGCCCGCCTTCTTCGCAGGCGATCTCGAGCCAGGTCGCGCCTTCGTCGGGATCTCGGATCGTCGAAATGTAGAGCTCGCGCGTGCGGCGCGCGCGGTCGCGAAAGCGCGCCCGGTCGCCCTGCCTGATCTGATCGAGGAAGGCCGGATTCCAGCGGATGAAGATGTAATGCGACGCGCGCTGTTCGAGCCGCATGGCGCGCGATTGTTCGGACGCCGACATCGGCCGCACCGCCGCCCAGGCCGTGGCGATCACCGTGTCGGCGTTGGTTTCCCCGCCATAGCCATCGGGCGCGCCGGTTTCGCGAACGAACTCGACGCGGGTCCGAAGCTCGGAGGCGGTGATGTTCGCCGGCATCAGAGAATGCTCAGCGCTTTGAACGGCTGAACGAGATATTGCAGCGTGAACGGCACCGGCTGGGCCTGCCAGGTGTTCGCGATCGGCTCGCGGTTCGTGTGCAAGTGCATCGCCATCATGCGGATAGCGAGCAGCAGCGGCGGCGGGATCGCCGCCGCCCCGGCGGTAAACGTGACGACGATTCCGGACGTGACCGGGTCGCCCGCCGGCCCTTCGACCGATCCGTCGATGACGATCTGATCGCCGCGCAGCGTGTAAAGATCGCTGTCGAGTTCTTCGTCGTCGATCTCGACCGAGACGATCGCGTCCGGGCGCGGCCCAAGCTGGATGCGATAGCGGCCGTCCCCATCTAGCTCGGGCAGGCGCTCGGCCTCGCCGCGCCAGGTTTCAGCCCGCAGCGAGCGGCCGACCTCCATTTCGATCGATGCGCGCGCGACCTGAATGTAAAGTTCGATCAGTCCGTCATCTTCGTCGTGCTCGATCTTCGCGTGCAGCTTGATTTCGGTGACGCTGACGGGCTCGGCCCCGCCACTGACGACGCGCGTAAACAGCATGTGCGACGGCGGCGCAGCCGGCGCCGAAATCGGCATCAGCGGCTCGCTCATTCGTCATCCCCATAGATCGCGCGGTCGCGCTTTGCCGCGCTGCCGGGCGTGATGGTTTCGATCTTCCCGTCGCGGATATGGCCGTGGAAGCCGCAGACCTTGCAGTCGATCGACGGCGACAACGTGATCGGCGCGCCCTCCCCGCTCAGCAGCGCCCAGATATCGATCTCGGCAGGCGCGCCGCGAAAGTCGGTCGGGCGCACGAGCGGGACGCGGCATTCCTGCGGCCCGGCCTGACAGGGAAATACGCACCATTTCGGAGGCGCGCCGTCGATGCGGATTGACGCCACGTGCCCCCCCTATCTGGATTTGATTTTCAATTTGACGGTTTCATCCATCGTGCGGCCGCCAGCCGTCACGACACGGCACCTGAACTCATATTCCTCGCCCGCAGTCCCGCCGGACACCCAGGCCGTTGCCGTCGTGTCTGTGTTGGATTGCGTCGGGCTCGTGATGCCCGAAGGGATCAGCCAGGAAACGCTGGAGATCGTGTCGCCGTCGCTTTCGAGGCGCGCGCTCCAATCGAGCGTGTAATCAAGCACCTCATCGGGGTCTTTAAAGGGCCATCGCAAGCTCATGCGTCATCTGCCTGATCGGGCGCGCTTCGGCGCTGCTTCCGGAGCGCTATTGCGATGCGCGACCCAAGGTTTGGTACTGCCGCCAGGCGAAGGCGCGAATAGGAGCCTTCTGCGGCGACCGGGTCGGCGCCGCAGAAATAGCGTCCGAAGAACACTCGCGCGAAAAAGCTCGGCGCGAAGTATTTTCCCGGCATGGCTGAGCCGCCTTCCTAGTCTTCGAGATCGTAGGTGATCGCGGTTCTGTTGCCGTTCGAATCAACGGTCGCGATGATGCGGCTCTTGTCATCGGCAACGGCGCTGCGAAATGTGATGGTCGTTGTCCCGCCGCCGGAAACCTTGCCGGCCGTCGCCGCGAAGATCGCGCGCAGCGCCTGAAGCATCGTTACGCCATTTTCGACTTCCGTCGCCCAAGGGTTTGCGGCGGCGCCGGAATTGTTGACCAGTTCGCCCATTGTCGCTGTGTCGTTGTTGTCGCTAGCGCGCGCGCCCCAAACGGCGGCGCCGACATTTGCGGTGCTCAAGACCTCGCCGGTCGATGTGATTTCAGCGGCAAGGCTTGCAATGCCCGAAAGATTTCCTGTGACCGCACCGGAACCAGCGAGCGAGGTCGTAAGGTCAACGATGAGCCCAAGCGCAGGCGCGCTTATTTCGCCCTGCCCTTGGAGCGTCGCCGACATGGCGAGGATGGCCTGAAGCGGCGCTGCCGAAATGGTCCCCGCACCTTCGAGCGACGCGATCATTTCAACGATGAGATCGACTGCGGCGGAAACAACCGACCCGGCGCCCGTTAGCTCGGCCGAGCAGGCCACGCCCATCTTAAGATCTAGCGTAAGCGAACCCTCGCCGATGATGGTTCGCTGCGCCGCAAGGCTCCCGCCCTTCTGCGCAATCACCCAGGAATACGGCGGCTCCGTTCCTTCTGGATGCGACGCGACGCGCGCAAAGCCGCCGCCTTCCGAGCCAACAAAGCGCCCCCGGCATTGGCCGCTATTGTTTGCGGCCGCGCGATTGTCGCTAACCGTCGAGCCCGCGATAAACGTCGCGGGCGATTTGAGCAGGACGGAATAATTGCCGATCAGCGCCACATCAGCCCCAAACAAAATCAATGTGGCCGTTGAAAGAGGAGTTCACCGGCGTCGCTGCCCCGGCATACATTAGCCACGCCAAACAGGCCTCGTCATAAACGCGCGGCAGCGACGGAATTTGGTTTAGGAACTCGCGCTCTGAGGCGACGCCGATCGTCGTCATCGGAAGCCGCAAGATCGGCCGGCACAAAACAAGGTTGAGAACGCCGGAAAGATAGGACGCCGAAAGGCGGAAATTCTGCACGGATCGGATGCCCGCGTCGCCGGCGGCCAGCGGAAGAAATGGGCCGTACTTGCCGGCGCCCGTTCCCGAATAAACGATCGAAGTCACCGCCGCCGCTGAATTGCCCTGCGGCAAAGTCGTCGGCGTCGCGCGCGATCCGACTGCGGCCGAATTGGTGTAAGTAATGTCGATGTTGGGAGTCGCCGCGCCCATGACGGTGGTCGGCGTAATGAACGCTTGAACCCCTGCCCCGTCTGTGTAGCGCGGCAACGTGACGGTGTTGTCGAGCGTTTGGTTGGAGGTGCTCGTGACTGTGGTGATCGGATAGAATCCGAGCAGATCAACAAGCATGAAAATGGCCGGCATTGAGGTCGCCGCCGCGCTGGCCGCCGAAGCATTTAGAACATGCTTGATCGACGGCGAAACATCGCCGCCGTGCGGAATCCCGGTCGCACCGGCCGTATCGTCGCGCAGTGCTTGAAAAGCGAGGTTCGTACCCGTCCCCAGAATCGTGTCGGCGCCCGGATTGCCCGCGCCACGCAACAGGGAATACCACATGCCAGCGGTGTGCGCCGTCGTTGAAAACGTGTTTTTGTTCCACTCGGCGTGATGCGTTTGGCCAGCGGAAATCGCGGCAGTTAGGTCGTCTTGCGAAGTGATCGCCATTTGTGCGCTAGCCCCATGCTACTTCCAGCTCGCCGTGGATCGGCGCCGCTGAAAGCGACCCGGACGGCATGCAAATCAGGTTTAGGTAAGCGTCGTCTTCGATGATCGGATTGACGCTAAAATTTAGGAGCGGATCGACTTCGACGGGAGCGTCGATGCCGCGAAGCTGAAACCGAAAAAGCGGCTTGACCAGCACGAGCGTCATTAGGCCGACATCGGCGCCGGTGAACGTAACGCCCTGGATCGACCGTACGCCCCGATCGCCCGCTTGCAGCGGAATGAACGGCCCTGCCGCCGTAGCTGATGCGCGCGCGGAATTGATGATGGTCCCGTTGAGCGCCTGCGTCGTCATAAGGACCGTGCTCGATGTGCGCCCCGCAACGCCATCGGAATTGGTGTAATTGATCGAAAAGGATTGGCCGCCCGACTGACCAGCAACCACGACAGCCATCACTTGAACGCCCTCGCCGCTCGTGTAGCGCGGCAGCGCGACAGCGTTGTCGAACGTTTGTTCCGACGTCTCGCCTTCGTCGATAAACGGGTAATAAAGCAGGTAATCGCACAGAATGAACGGCAGCCCGACCGCGCCGGCCGTCTGCGACATGATCATGATTTTACGCAGCACCTTTTGCGATGGGCTGACGCTGCCGCCGTGATCGAGCCCGCCGTTGTTTGAGCGGCTCATGGCGGCGGCGATCATCGGCGCGGATGCGTAGTAGTTTGGCGACGGATTGCCCGGCGACATCGACAGGTCAAACCAAATTCCAATCGTGGTCGCCTGCGTCGGCGTTTTGCGCCAGGTCCGGTAAAGCGTGCGCCCCGCGATCTCGGCGTCGACGATCGCGCGATGGGTGTTAAGCATCCGCGCCGCCGTCGCCCGTTACGAAGGCGCTCATGGTTGCAATGACGGGCGCGTCGCTGTGGATACAGGCGCGCACGAGAGCGCCGTTTTCCGGCGTGACAGGAAGCCCGCAGGCCGAGCAGATATAGCCCGTGTCGCCGCGCTCGCAGTCGTCATCGGCCCCATCGGCTTCGATCGTCATGACCTTATGTCTCCGTGACCACCAGGGCGTTGATTGCGAACTGCGGCTGAATGCCGTCCGAAATCGTCCGCGAGGCGTTGAGCGCGCCGCTGTGCAAAATTGTTGAGGGCCCCGATGCTGCAAGGCCGATCGAAACGTGCGTGATCACGTTCGATCCGCCGGTACAGGCCGCAAATTGCGCGAGCGCCGCGTTGGAAAGCGAACCGCCAGATGGCGCAGTCCATCCGCTTGTCGTGCGAAGAACTGCGAGGCGCGCATATCCGGTGTATGTCGCTTCGTCTTCGGTCTGATCGCCGCCGGCGGAAACGGCCGCCGTGTGCAAAGCGATGTAGAGGCTTGTCGCTGGAGACGTTGTGTCGTTTTCGGCGACAAGGTTCCAAGTCGTTGCGTTGTAGAGCAACGCGAGAATGGCGTTCGCCGCCGCAGTCGATTTTGCCAAGGCGCCCGCCCCCTGCTGTTTGAAACCTCAGTGCACTACGCTAACCGAGCGCGACTCGTGCGCGGCTAGCGCCTCGCGCGCTTCGTGCGATGCGGCCGCGATACGCGCCTCGCGCTCTAGCGTCTGCGTTGTCCGATCTAGTGGCGACGCGCTGGTTCGCCGCGCGAGCGGGGCAAGCACTATTGCGATGCGTGTTGAGCCGGCCATGACCCGCAAACACTGAGCCCGGCGCTATCCGCGAAGGACAACGCCGGGCTCGCTTCGTCTAGCTGGCTGGAGCGTGCGCTAGGCGATGGTGATGTCCGCGACGAGATCGCCCGCGGCGAATGTCGGCGTGCCCGCGCCGTTGACGACGCCGACATAGATCGACGTGGACGCGGCCGCCGCACGCACCTTGAGCGGCGGATTTAGGCGCAAGGTCGCGACCTTGAAGCCGCCCATATCCACCCAATCGCCAGAGGCGACCGGAACGGTGCGAACGCCGAGTCCTGCGGACGCGCCCACGCCGTTGGCGTCGGAAATGTTGGGCGCGGAGTTCAATGAACCGAGCGAAGTCGAAGAAGCGCCGAATATCAGCGTGTAAGCCGACGCGGTCTGATCGTTTTTGTCGTAAAGCGCGATCTGATCGATCAACGCCGAACCGCCGGCCGCGTCGACGGCATTCGCGATCTCGGTCATGTCAGCGATGAGATCGCCTGACGCATACGCGTTGCCGGCGTCGACCGTGAACGTGACGCGCTTTTCAACGCCGACAGGGCCGGCGAAGCGCTGCGCGGCGCCATCGATCGAGCCCTGGCTCTTTTGCGAAACGGCCATAACAGAAACCTTCCTTCTCGCGTTTCAAACAGCGCGCTGGCGCGCCCTACTCGGCTTTCTTGCGGCTGCGCTTTGCGCCGGTCGCTTCGCCTTCGGTCGCCGCTGCTTCGCCTTCTGGCGCGGCTGACATTTCTTCCTGCGCAGCCGGCGCGACCGCATCCGCGATCGCCTCGACGGCCTTCGACACCACAGCGCCGGCCGCAGCGGCCGCGTCCGCGATATGCGTCGCCGCCGTCACGCGCTGGGCCGAGCCGCGCTGATCGCAGAACGCAACGGCGAGCGAGGCCGGGACTTCGTATGTCTTGCCGGCCTCGTAGCCCTGAACGTCGAAGCCGTTTTCGCTGCCACGATCGTCGCGCAGCATCCGGATTTTGACCTTCGGAGCTTCATCGGCCATCGGGGCGTCGTCCTTGCGTTTCGATCAGGCTGCGGATTGAGCGGGCGCGCCGCCGGCGATTAGACCGGCGGATTGAGGCGGCCGCGCATCCCGTAAACGGCCACGAACATCGGCGTCGCCGCGCCGTGCGTGCCGTCGAAATCGGCAAGGCACGACAGGTGCGTTTGATCGCCGATGTAATCGTAAAACTTCTCCGTCGCCGACGCGTGCGCCGCGATCAGCGAGCGAATGATGCCGTTCGACCCGAGCGTGTCGCCGGCGGGCATCACAACATCGGTCGCAGCGACTGCCGTGTGCGCGCCGACCGTCGAGCCGCCGTGACGCAGCTTGAATTCGACTTTGTCGGTGGGGCTGAACGTGATGCCGCCGACGCCGACGCCGACGCCGATGCGGACGTTCGGATATTCGGCGATCGAGAGCGCGGCCGGCGTGTTGTCCGCCGAGATCGCGGACGGCGCAACGAGGAAGCCGATGAGCTTCCAGCCTTCGGGATGCTGATACTTGGCGCCCATCGAGGTCGGCTCCTACGCGCTGTTCAAACCTGAAACGAAATTCCCCTGCGTCGGCGGCGCGCCCGTTAGGACACGCTCGCCTTCAGCAGCTTGTAAGCGTCGTAATTGCGCGGGCCGCCGCCCGTGCGCTTGCGGAAGTGGAACTGGACAAAGCCGGGGATCGACGTGTCGTCGCGGCGGACCTGGAGCCCGATGCGATCGACGATCTGATACGCCTTTTCCCAATCGCCGAGCGCGATCGGATACGCATCGGCTTCGAATTCCGGCATGTCTTCGGCTTCGAGAACCGGATAGCCGAGCAGCACCGGCACCAGGCCGCTTTCCGTGATCGCGTCGCGGATCACAAAGGCGCCGTCGCCGTCCTTGAGCTTGCGGACCTTCGCCATCGACTTGCGCGACATGAGCCACGTCGCGTTCTGGCGATAGCGGGGCTTCAGATCATAAGCGAGATCGATCAGCGCGTCGGCGCCGTTCGTGCCGCCGGTCGGGCCGACCGCGCTGCCGGGAACGCCCGGCGCGAAATCGCCCGCCGTGCCGGTGCCGCGATAGGACACCGAACCCCAGTGCGTGTTCGCGTCGTAGGTCGACGCCGTAACCTTGCTGATCGACGAGTGCAGGAAGCCGAGCGGCTTGCCGTCGCCATCGCCGAGCACGAAGCGGGTGTTTTCTTCGATCATCAGCGCCTCGACGACTTCGTCGTTCAGCCAGCCTTCGACGTCGAAGTTTGCGTCCTCGAGCATCGCCAGCGTGACGAGCGGGAGCGCATAGACTTCGTTGGCGCGGAAGCGCTCTTGCGTGATGTTCGGCGTTTCGGTGCGCGCGCGCGTCGCCTTTTCGCCGATCCACGCGACGGTCGTGCCCTTGCGGTTGACCGGGATCACCAGTTCGGGCGAACCGATCGAGCGAATGTTCGCCACCTGCCGCATCGGCGAGGTTTCGAGCAGGATTTCGTCCATTTCCGTTTCGTATTCGGGCTGGACGAGATAGCCGCCATCTTCCGCGATGACCGTCGACAGGTCTTTGATTTCGACGCCAAGGTGCTCGCTGAATTGCTTCGCGAGCGTCTTGTATTCGTCGGTGTGCGCGAGCCGCTGAGCGGCGATCATCGCCTGGTTGTCGCCGCGGCGCACGTAGCCGTCGAACGCTTTGCGCTCCTCGCGGCGAAGCTGATAAATCTTGAATTCGGCGTCGTTCTCGTAGTCAGCGCCGCCATCGCCGGCGCCTTGCTTGGCGGCTTCGGCGAACTTTTTGTTGATCTCGTCGCGCAACGTGTCGTTGGCGTCCATGATCTTCTGAATCTTCTCTTCCAGCACCGGGTCTTTGAAACCCTTCCGGAACTCGGAGAGCTGTTCGTCGACGTAGGATTTGGTTTCCGCGCCGACCTTTTGGAATTCGCCGAGCAGGCCCTTGAGCTCAACGCTCAGGCCAGCCGTCGCGTCCTTGCGCTCAAGCGGGATAGCCGAAGTCAGATCGCGGCGGCTCACGTGCTTGCCCATTTCGTAACTCCGGCTCTTACTTGAACGACAGCGCGCCGATGGCCCGGCTCGCCGCGAGACTTGCGATGAATGTTTGGTTCTGCCGCTGCAGTTCGTGGATAGCGGCTTTGACGACGATCGCTTCGGGCGACTCGCCGGGCGCGGCTTTGACGCCCGTGACGCGCGCGCCTTCGCAGCAAGGGATCGTGACGAGCGAGCATTCATAGAGGTCGACTTCCTTCAGAAGCCGCTTCTGGTCGTTCGTCTTTTTGTCGGTCTGATATTCGTGAACGATGGCGCGATAGCCGATCGAGATCCCGATCTCGGCGCCCATCTTCAGAACGCGGTGAAGCTGGCCGCCATCCGGGCTCTGAATGTCGATCTTGCCTTCGACGTAGAGGCCCTTGCGGTCCTCGGTCATCTTCGTCCAAACGCCAACAGGGATGCGCTGAACGTGGCCGACCAGCATCGGCAAACGGCCGAGCTTGCGATCCTTCAAGGTCTTCGTGAACGCGCCCGGCAGGACGATGTCGTTGACGCGATCTTCCTCGCCGAAGATCGACGCATAGCCTTTGATCAGGCCCGTCTCGTCGCCTTCGGCTTTGTATTCGAAGTCATCGCTCCAGCTTTCGAGGAACTTGACTTCGACGTCCTGGGCCTCGGCCTTGGTTTCGAAGGGGCGCTGCAACATGCCCGGATCGTGAGGCCCGGCGCGCGGCTTGCGGATAACGCCTGATTGCGGATGCGGATTAGCGGCCCTATCTTCCGCGCCTTGCTTCGGTCGGGAGGCGGGAATGAAGCGGTTCGGTCTGGCGGTAATCGCAGGGCTGGCGATCTGGCTGGCGCTAACCGCGATCGGTCGAGACCGGGTAACGGCCGGCCTCAACGACGCCGCGGATAACCTCGAAGCCGCAGCGGAATCCGTTCCGCGCTTAGCTGTCGAAAACGATGCGGATAAGCTTCCGGTCGTGGTGCGACGCGAGCGTGATCATTCGGCCTATTGCGCCCGCCGGCAGAATTCCATGCCAGCGCCCAACGCGCCCTTCACCGCATCTGAAATACGCGTCCACGATGCGGATACGCTCATCGTCGGGGCAGAGCGAGTGCGTGTCTCGAACCTCGACGCGCCGGAAATACCGCCCCGTTCGAGGTGCCCCGAAGAGGAGCGTCGCGGCCGCGCCGCTACCGCAGAAGCAGATCGATTCCTTTCGGGCGCCCGAAACGTCACGATCTCGCCGGACGGAACGCGCGATCAGTTCTGTAGGATTCGAGCGACGGTGAGCGCGGACGGCGTAGATCTCGCGGGGCACATAATTGCGCGCAATCTAGGCGCACCCTGGGCTGGGCGCACGCGAGATTGGTGTGCCGTCTCGCCGACCTAACGTTTCGGCTTCTGCACGTAATCGATAATCAGCTTCTCGATCAGATTTGTCACGGAACGACGCTCTGCTTTGGCCGCGCGCTCCAGTGCCGCTTTGATCTCCGGATCAATGCGCAGGTTTAGCGTCGCCGATTTTTTTCGCTCTTCGGACACGTACCGCAAGTAGCTTGACACGCTTGTACCGTCAACGTAACGACGTTGGCGTTACATCGACCCAACCGCGGGGCTGGCACCCCGCGATCAGGTCTAACCCCTGGCGCGGAGCGACCCATGCCAAAGGCTTCGAAACGCGTACTGATCGTTGACCGCGTTGAAAAGGTGCGGGTCCGATCAGGACTCTATGAACTCACCTTCGAAAGCGGAAAACAACGCGTCACCTACGCAATGTCCGCTTACATGGCCGCTCGCCTGATGTGGCGGCTACAAGACGGGCTGCAGAACGCTGACGTTCTGCCCCTGCCGCAAGCCGGAGGGCAACGCTAATGGCGCGCGCTCCGCAAGGCACAACCGCGATCGACCTTCCTGCGCTGAACATTCAGCGCATCGACGTGCCGATTGTCGGCGACAGCCCGCTGATCTGCCATGCATGGTCGAAGAAGGCGCGCGAAGAGATGCTCGCCAAACAGATGAAGAAAGCCCGCGCGCCGGGGCGCGCGGCAAAGGACCCGTGGATCGATTTCTGCGAAACGCTCTACTGGATCGACGGCATGCCCGCTCGGCCCACCGAAGCTGATGTGATGGCAGCGCGTTTTGGCTTCCCCGCAATCGCGTTCAAAGCCGCCGCCATCACCGCCGTCACAACAATCGGCTCGCTAACCAAAGTGCTGGCCCGTCAAAGCTTCCACATCAGCGGCGAACTTGTTCAGATTCTCGGCCCGCCGCCGGCGATGCGGGAGGACATGGTTCGTGTCGGGATGGGCACTGCCGATATCCGGCACCGCGCAGAATTCAGTTCGTGGGCCGCTATCCTTTCGGTCCAATTCAACGGCGGCGTGTTGAGCGCCGAGCAGATTGTGAACCTCTTCCACGCGGGCGGTTTTGGCGTTGGCGTCGGTGACTGGCGTCCGGAAAAGGACGGCGTGCACGGTCGCTTCCACGTCGCGACTGGGGGCGAGATGAAGGCGTTTGTGCAATGAGCGCGGTCTACCGCTGGAAGCCGCTAGCATCTGTCCAAATCGATGCGCAGATTGCCGGCGAAGAACTTGAGCGCATCAAGACAAGTCAGAATGGGCGGCTCGATCCCGCGTCGGTCGTGAACGCCGCCCGCGCTGCCGAAAGCCCGCTCAACAAGCACTTCGAGTGGGACGACGCGATCGCCGCGGAACTGCACCGCGAGACGCAAGCCTCCTACCTCATTCGGTCGATCGAAGTCGTGCACCAAGACGGCGCGGACGGTCCCTCACACATCCGGGCGTTCGTCAACATTAAGCAGGAAGGAGAGCAGTTTTACATCGCAGTCGCTGACGCGCTTGCCGATCCAGAAACCCGGCGACAAGTGGTGAGCGCGGCGTGGAAGGAACTCGAGTCATGGCGGCAGCGACACGCCGAACTGATCGAGTTTGCAAAGGTATTCAGCGCGATCGACGAGGTCCGCTGATCAGGCATGGCAGGCTTGGCAAGGCGAGGTCGCGCATGACATGGCGCGGCGCGTCGGGTCGCGGCAGGCATGGCGGGCCGAGGTTTGTTTTGGCTAGGCGAGGCCTGGCTGGTCGAATCGGCGCTCGGCAAACGGGCGAGCGGACCGAGGTCCGCTCGCCCACCTGTTCAAATCATAGGCCGTAGCGGCGGCCGTAGCGATACTGACGCTGAGGGCGCCCACCCGTGGATCGCATCATATTGGCGACACCGCCGTACGAGGCCGGGTCGTCATGTGGCCGCTTCCCGCCTGTGCCTTCTCCGCGCGCGGCGCTGCGCATTTGACCGCGGATCGCTCGCTCGATTCCGGCCCGATTGTCTTCGAAGCCGAAGTCGTACCCGGTGTCATCGAGCACGCGGACCGCTTCGAGTCGCGCATTCGCGCGCGGCTTGCGACGGCGCCCCATGCGGCCGACCACAAGCTTGACTTCCAGATTACGAAGTTCGTTGCACATCGGTTCGTCCTTTTAGCGCTTGGCCGGGAACGGCATGCTGAGCGGGCTGCGGCCATAGCTGGCTTGGCCGCCGCGCCGCGAAAGCTGATCGAGCGAAGCCGACGGAATGCGGCCTCGGCGAACGCTGTTTCGGAAGCCCGGCTTGCGGATGCGTGGACCGAAACCGCGCGTTCCGCGCATCCCGGTCGACATTGACCACGAGTCGTAGTCGTCGCCGCCGCCTTCCGCTCGGATCAGCGCGTGACGCCCACGCTCGTTTTGCACCGCCTCAATCTTTCCGGCGCGCGACATGATCGGCGCGCGCGGACGACGAACGCCAGCGAGGCCATCGGTCGTCCAGCCGTGGCCGCCGCCGATGCGCGCCGGCCCCGCCTTCAGTTCGAGGCTACGCATTGCGTTGCACATTCGCGCATCCCTTCCGAGCGTTTAGAACGAACCGAGCGGGCGCGAGCTTGTGCCGTAGCGCGCCATGTGTTCGCGCGAGAAGGCCGGGCGCTGCGTTCCGGTGCGGCGCAGCGGACGCGGGCGGCGGTTCGCGTTGTAACCGCGCTCGCCGGGGAAGCGCACCGCGCGCGCGCGGCGCTGGTTCGGCCCGGGCGCGTCCGCCGTTCCCCATTGCGATTGCGCGTGCGGGCGCTTGGGATCGATCACCGTCACGTCGCGGCCGGCGTTGCGGAGGTTGCGGGCGTAATCCCACGCGTTCTGCCGCTGCTGGCGCGAGAAGCTCGTTTCCCGGCCGACAAGCATGCCGCCGCCGCGCGAACGCCGGCGGTAGAAATTATCTAGCCCGGCCTGGCTGAATGACCGCTCCGCGACCGGCGCTTCGCCGGGGCCGGTAAAACGCGGGGCTTTGAGTTCGAGGTTTCGCATCGCGTGACACATGGCGAGCATTGTGCGCGGCGCGCGCGCGCTGCGGATTGCGGGGCTCAAACATCAGGCTCAAGCAGCATCCCGCATCGGCAGTTGATGATTTCGCCGAGCGGCGCGGACGGATCGCCGGGATGCATCAGGCGGGCGGTCGCGAGCGTCTTCGGATCGGTCAGCGTGAACGGTTCGTCGAGCGCGCGCGCCTGGCCTTCGGCGTTCTCGTGGCTCGGGCGAACGCGGTCGTCATCGATCGAGGCCCAAATCTTGCGAACGCGGAAGCTGCTTTCGCGGGCGAGCGCGAGCGTCGCGGCGTTCTGCGCCGATCCGATTTCGGTGCGCGCGATCGCGCGGGCGCGGTGCCACGCGATATCGCCGCCGATCTGCATCCGGATTTCTTTCCCGACGCGCTGCTCGGCCCAGCCCTGGCGCGCGCCGTCCTGAAGGATGCGGATTAGCTGCTGCTCGCTGGTGGCTGCGATCCGCCGGGCGCGCAGCGGCGCGAACTGCCGGACATAGGCGGCGACGCGCTCGGAGAAGCCGCGCGGCGGCTCCCCTGCCCCGCTTCCGCCCGGCGGCCCAGGCGGCGCAGGCGGC
>CAZMCA010000066.1:0-16457 GCA_964564595.1 uncultured Caulobacteraceae bacterium | reverse complement strand
GTCAGCGTCGCCAAATGGACGCGCCGGCCTGCCACGACGTTCTCGATCGCGAGCGCGAAACGTTCATCGGGCGCGCGCAAGCGAAACACGTAGCGACCCTCGACATCGAAGAACGGCGAAACGTGGAGCCGCTTCTTTGTCGTGTGATCAGCGCCATCCGCAATGGCCGCTGCGTAAGCGTGGCTTTCACCGAATGTGTTGTTGACCTCGTAGACGACGCCGCGCAGGCGCCCGTCCGGGCCGTAGCCGAAGAAGATCGAGATCGGATTGAACACGTAGCCGAAGACGCGCGGGAAGGTGAGAAGCTTGATCGCGCCGCCATCGAGATCGACGCCGGCCGCGTGAAGAGCGCTCTCCGCCCAAGGCCGCAATGGCGCGCCCGACCGATCGCCGTGATCGCGATCGTAGAATGCAAAGGCGCCGGGGCGGTTGTACGAAAGCAGGCGCAGCCCCGCGGCGGCATCCGCGATGCGATCGATGTCGAGCAGCAGGTGAAACACGCGCTGTTCGAACCGCCGCTCAAACGGCGCGAAACGGACATGGACGGTGCGGTTGTCGTAGGCCCAGATCATGCGGCCGCCTCAAGCTTCGTCGCCGCGGCGCCGTGCGTACGCCAAGGCGCGCTTGCGCCAAGCGCTTGCGCCACCGCAAGACCGGACGCGGCTCCATCTTCATGGAAGCCATAGCCGAGCCAGGCGCCGGCGAACCAAATCCCGTCTTGCCCTTGCAGGCCGCGCAAGATGCTCTGCGCGCGCAGCGCCGCGGCGTCGAATTGCGGATGGTTGTAGGTGAGGCGCGCGAATGTCTTTTCAGGCGCCGGCGGCTCTACCGGATTGAGCGTAACAAACAGCGGGCGGGCAGGATCGATGTGCTGGAGCTTGTTCATCCAGTACGTGACGCATACGCGGCCATCGCTCGATTTCAGATAATTCCACGAGGCCCAAGCGGCGCGGCGGCGCGGCATCAAGGCCGCGTCGCGGTGGAGATAGGCTGTGTTCGGCGCCGTGCGCATATCGAGCAGCGCTGTGCGCACGGCCGGCGCTTCGTCGGCGAGGATCGCGGCGGCATCATCGGCGTGGCAAGCGAAGACGACGTGATCGAAGGCGTGTTCGGCGCCGTCCGCCGTTTGGAGGGCGATGCCGTCGGACGAGCGGCGCGCGGAGGCCACCGGCGCGCCCGCGCGGACGCGCTTACCGAGCGCGTTCTTCAACACTGTAACGTAGGTTTGGCTGCCGCCCGCGACGGTGCGCCATTTGGGCCGCTTCGCATGCAGGAGGCGGTGATTGTCGCAAAACCGGAGGAATGTCTCGGCCGGATAGCGCAGCATATCGCGCTCAGGCGTCGACCAGATCGCAGCGCCCATCGGCAATAGGTAGTTACGGAGGAACCGGTCTCCAAGCTTGAGGCGGGCGACGTACTGCTCAAGCGTGGCGGCGGCGACCGTGCGTTCCTGCAGATCGGCGCGCGCCTGGGCGCTGAAGCGAACGATGTCGCCCAACATGCAAAGGAAGGCCGGGCTCGCCAGATTGCGCTTCCACGCGAACACGCCGCCAAGACCGTTGGACGACCATTCGCGCCCGGCGCCAGCACTTACGGAGAAGCTCATGTCCGAAGCGACGGTCTCGACGCCGAGGTGTTCAAACAGCGCGCAGAGGTTCGGGTAGGTGAGCGTGTTGAACACCATGAAGCCGGTGTCGACCGGGATGCGCGCGCCGTCATAGTCGACTGTGAGCGTGTTGGCGTGCCCGCCGAGACGCAGCTCCCTTTCAAACAGCGTGACGTCGTGTGTGTCTTTCAGCGCGTAGGCCGCGGAAAGGCCGGAGATGCCGGCGCCGACGATGGCGATGCGCATGGATTCTCCCTCAGGCCGCGGCTTTGACGTGTTCGAACGCGGCGAGCGCGCGGGCGCGCGCCATCGCATGCTCAACGATCGGCGCAGGGTAGGTGGCGCCAAGACGGACGCCCGCTTGCGCGAGCACACCAGGCGGCGCGTCCGCCGGCGCGTGGATATGCGCATCGGGCAGGGCGGCGAGTTCGGGGACCCACTGGCGGATATAGGCGCCCTCCGCATCGAAGCGCGCGCCCTGCGCGGCGGGATTGAATATCCGGAAATAGGGGGAAGCGTCAGCGCCCGAGCCGGCCACCCACTGCCAAGAGGCCGCGTTGTTGGCGAGGTCAGCGTCGACCAGCGTGTCCCAGAACCAGTCTTGGCCGCGCCGCCAATCGATCAGCAGATGCTTGATGAGGAACGACGCCGCGACCATGCGCACGCGGTTGTGCATCGCGCCGGTGGCCCAGAGTTCGCGCATGCCCGCATCAACCAGCGGATAGCCAGTACGCCCGCGCGTCCACGCTTTGAAAGCAGCTTCGTCCGTACGCCACGGGAAGTGATCGAAGCTCTGGCGCCAAGCGCGCTCCGGCAGATCGGGCGCGTTGAACAGGAGATGCGTGGAGAATTCACGCCAACCGAGTTCGCTGAGGAACTTCTCCGCCCCGCTGTGTCCTTCCGCAGCTGCCCAAACCTGAACCGGCGAAACTTCACCCCAGTGCAAATGCGGCGAGAGCCGCGAGGCGCCATCGCGCGCGGGAAAGTCTCGGTCCTCAGGATAGGCGGCGAGGCGCTTTTCGACGAAGCGCTTCAGTGTTGCGCGTGCGCCGGCCTCACCGGGCTTCCAGCGCTCGGAAAAGCCATGCGCCCAGTTCGGGGTTTTGGGCGTCAGGCCCCAAGCATCCAGTTCTTCGCTCGCCGCATCGATACTTGAGAACTTGCTTGGCGCGGGCAGCGGCTGGCGCGGCGGGCCCATCTGGCGAAGCGCGCGCCAGAACGGCGTGAATACTTTGAACGGGCCGTCCTGACCGGTGCGGACCTCCCAGGGCTCGCGCAGCAGTGCGCTATTGAAGCTGTGGACAATACGGCCCGCGGTGGTGAGGGCGGTCTTCAGCGCAGCGTCGCGCGCCACAGCGTAGGGTTCGTAGCAGCGGTTCCAGAACACCTCGGCGGCGCCAATCTCGGCGGCGAAGGCCGGTACGACTTCGCCAGCGGGGCCGCGACGCAGGATCAGGCGCGCCCCGAGACGGGCAAGGTCAGCCGAGAGGGCCTCGAGGCTATGGTGCAGCCACCAGCGTGAGGCGCCGCCCAGGGCCCAGCGGCCGGGCGTTTCATCGTCCAGAACGTAGAGCAGGGCGAGCGGGCGGCCAGTTTTCGCCGCAGCCGCGAGCGCTGGGTTGTCAGCCCGCCGCAGATCCTGCCGAAACCAGACGAGGGCAGGGGCGGCGGAACTCTCCATCGGCGCTTTCTACGCCCGCCTGGGCGGCCCGGATCACGCGCGCGCTTGTGCCCCGCCTTGGGCCGCCGCTATCACCCGGTCATGAGTCTCATCGTGGTCACGGGCGGCGCGGGCTTTATCGGCTCCAACATCGTGGCGCGTCTTGGCGCCCGCGGCGATGCCGAAATCGCCGTGTGCGACTTCTTCGGCGACGCCGCCGACGCAAAGTGGCGCAACCTCGCCAAGCACCCGGTGACGGACTTCGTCGCGCCCGATGCGCTGGCGGGATACCTTGCAGATCACGCGCGCGAGATCGCAGCCGTCGTGCATATGGGCGCGATCTCCGCCACGACTGAGACGGATGTCGATCTCATCGTGCGGACGAACATCACGCTATCGCGGATGATCTGGGACTGGTGCGCGGGCGCGAAGAAGCCGCTGGTCTATGCATCCTCCGCCGCCACGTATGGAGATGGCGCGCTCGGCTTTACCGATGACAACGGCCTCGCCGCGCAGAGCGCGCTCCGGCCGCTCAACGCCTATGGCTGGTCCAAGCAGATGTTTGATCTCTACGCGCTGCGCGCGGCCGCCAAGGGCCATGCGCCGCCCGTGTGGGCAGGGCTCAAGTTCTTCAACGTCTACGGGCCGAACGAGCAGCACAAAGGCGGGCAGAAGAGCGTCGTCGCGCACATGTACCCGAAGGCGGCCGCCGATGAGCGGGTGCGGCTCTTCCGATCGCACAATCCGAACTACGCCGATGGCGGGCAGCTGCGAGACTTCATCTACGTGAAAGATTGCGCTGACGTCGTCGAGTGGCTGCTGAGCGGCGAAAAGCAGGCTGGCGTCGTCAACGTTGGCACCGGACAGGCGCGCAGCTTTTCCGAGCTTGCGGGCGCGCTCTACGCCGCGCTTGGGAAGCAGCCAGGCATCGACTATGTCGATACCCCGATCGAGATCCGCGAGAAGTACCAATACTTCACGCAGGCCGACATGAGCCGCCTGCGCGGGCTTGGCTATGAGCGCCAGTTCACGCCGATCGAAGCAGGCGTCGCCGACTATGTGACGAGATATCTCACGAGCGACGACCCGCATGTCTGATTGGCGCTTCACCCTGGCTCCGCGACGCGACATAGCGGATTTGCAACGGCGCTTTGCTGAAACAGGGCGCGTGCAGATCAACACCGTGCTGGATGAGCAAGTCGCGTATCGCGCCGAATCCCACCTGGCGAACGCGGTGCAATGGTCGGTCTCGATGCACCACAAGGACCGCCAATATGATTTGACGGCCACGACCGCGAATGCCATCGATCCAGCGCACCGGCCAGCGCTGATGGCGGACTTCTACAAAGAAGGCGCTGAGCGCTTTCACTTCATGTTCGACAACTATCGCCTAAGCGACGTGGTGGAACAGAACCAGGCGCCGAGCGCGTTCGATCAAGGGCTCTATGCGTTTCTCAATGGCGCGGAGCTATGCGCGCTCGTGGCGGAGATTACGGGCGAAACGCGCGTAGCTTACGTCGATGCGCAAGCGACGCGCTATCGGCCTGGGCACCTGCTCACGACCCATGACGACGATATCCAGGGAAAGGACCGGCTGCTCGCTTACGTGCTGAACTTGACGCCGGTCTGGAATGTCGATTGGGGAGGGCTGCTGCTGTTCTTGAACGAACGCGGCGACATCGCCGAGGGGTTCACGCCGACATTCAATGCTCTCAACCTCTTTCGCGTGCCCCAGCCGCATTGCGTGACGATGGTGACGCCGGCCGCGACCGCGCCGCGCCATGCCATCACCGGCTGGATGCGCGCGCGGCGATCGTAGCCCTCAAACGAAAGAGCGGCCGGTTTCCCGGCCGCTCTCCCGTCTCACCTGGTTCTGAGAGCTTAAAACAAGCCCACGAGATTACCCAGGATGCCGTTCTGGCTCGCGCCCGTGCGGTCACGTTGCTGCAGGCTCTCGCCCGTGAACGTGTAACCGACCGAAACGCTGAGCGAGGTCACGTCCACGTCCGCGTCGTCAAACGAAGCGTAGCCGAGGCGCGCGCCGATGCTGACCGGAGCGGAGGCGAACTGGTAGGCGCCGCCAACGCCGACTTGCCAGACGTTGTCGTCGTTCACGCCGTTGTCGATGTTGCCGTAGCCGAGGTCGATCTCGCCGCGGAGGTTCTCGTTGTAGTAGTGGCGAAGGTGGCCCTGAAGCGCCCACACATCGACGTCGGTGTCATCGACGGTCGCGTAGGTGAGCGAGCCGCCGACAGTCCACGCGTCAGCGTAGTGCTCGAGTTCAACGCCGCCGCCGACGGCGGTGTCGTCATCAACCTTCGCCGCGCCGATGAAGCCACCCACGAGGCCGGCCGCCGTGCGATGGAAGACGTGCGCGGTGCCCGAGAGCACGTCGTCGCCTTCGTCCACGAAGGTGTAGTCGGCGTCGACCTGCGCGCCCCAATTGCCGCTGATCGCCCACGCTGCCGCGCCGGAGATCCCGCCATTGGTTTGATCGTCGTCACCGAAATTGGTGTCGGTTTGAGCCCAGTCCACGTGACCGAGCGCGATGACGGACGTGTTGGTTTCGGCTTGCGCCGCACCCGCCGTCAGCGCGACGGCCGCAACCGCGGCCGCCAAGATTTTTGCGATACGCATTCTGCGTCCCTTATTTTGCGCGAGGCGCCTGGTGCAAAGGCGCCGGCGTGCGCTGGCGCTGATAAAGGGTGCAAGGGCGGCCGACTCAACACGTTGTAACGACACGGTTAATCGTTACGCGTTGCATGTGGCGCGGATGCTACGTTTTCGCCTGTGAGGCGAACTATCCTGAGCGCGCGAGAGCCGCTGCTTCCTCATATCCGAACAGCCGGAGCGCCAAGGCGATCGCTTGACCGCGCGGGCCGGCAAGTTGCGGGTCACGCTCGATGGCGAGGCGGGCTTCCTTGTCGGCCTGCATAAGCATCGAATTGTGGGTTTCCGGATCGACGAGGCGAAGCGGCGGCATGCCGCTTTGCTGAACGCCGAGTACATCGCCCGCGCCGCGCATCTTGTAGTCGATCTCGGCGATGACGAAACCATCGTCGTTGCGGCGCAGCGCGTCGAGGCGCGCCTTGGCGGTCTCGCCCAGCGGCGGGCGCCACAGCAGGACGCACGACCCGCGCAGCCCGCCGCGCCCGACACGGCCGCGCAGCTGGTGCAGTTGCGCAAGCCCGAAGCGCTCCGCCTGTTCGATCACCATGATGGAGGCTTCCGGCACATCGACGCCCACTTCGATCACCGTAGTGGCGACGAGCACGAACGCATCGCCGCTGCGAAACCGCTCCATCGCCGCATCGCGCGAGGCGGCGCTCATCTTCCCATGCACGATCTCGACGCCGGCGCCGAAGCGCTCGCGCAGAATCTCGTAGCGGTCCTGTACGGCAGCGAGATCGACGGCTTCGCTTTGTTCGATCAGCGGACAGACCCAATAGGCGCGCTCACCACGCTCACGGGCCGCAGCAATCGCATCGGCGACTTCATCGGCGCGGTTCTCCGGCATCGCGACTGTGCGAATAGGCTGACGGCCGGGCGGTTTTTCGTCGAGGATCGAAATGTCCATATCGCCGTGGACGGCGAGGGCGAGCGTGCGCGGAATTGGCGTGGCGCTCATCGCGAGCAGGTGCGGATTGAAGCCCTTGGAGACGAGGCGCATCCGATCGGACACGCCAAAGCGGTGCTGCTCATCGATCACGATCAGCGCAAGATCATGAAACGCGACGTCGTCCTGAAAGAGCGCATGTGTGCCGATCACCACTTGCAGCTCACCGGAGGCAAGGCGCGCCATTACTTCGGCGCGCACTTTGCCCTTATCGCGACCGGTGAGAACGGCAGCGCTGATGCCGGCAGTTTCGAGCAACGGCAGCAGCGTGTTGGCGTGTTGACGCGCGAGAATGTCCGTCGGCGCCATGAGTGCACTTTGAAAGCCAGCCTCCACGGAGCGCGCCATCGCCAGCGCCGCGACCAGCGTCTTGCCGGCGCCGACATCGCCTTGCAGCAGGCGCGACATGGGCGCGGGAGTCGCCATATCCGTTTCGATCTCCGCGACCGCACGAGACTGCGCGCCAGTGGGTGCGTAGGGGAGAGACGCGAGGATCTTTGCCTTCAACCGTCCATCGCCGTGCACCGCGCGGCCGGGTTCCTCACGGCGCACGGCGCGGCGAAGACGCAACGCGCATTGGCGCGCGAACAGCTCATCATAGGCAAGGCGCGTGCGTGTTGGGCCTTCGGGTTTGATGTCGTCCGGCGATTGCGGCTTGTGGAGCGTGCGCAGCGCGTCGTGGAAGCTTGGCCAGTGATGCGCGGCGACCGTCGTCGCTTCGAGCCATTCTGGGAGTTCAGGCAACGCATCGAGCGCGGCGTTGATGGCGCGTGCGAGCGTGCGCCCAGGCAGACCGGCAGTGAGTGGATAGACCGGCTCGATCTCCGGCGGCGCTTCGCCTTTCGCGGGATCAACGACGTGATCGGGGTGCAGCATCTGCCGCTCGCCCGTCTTGTCGTAGATTTCGACTTTACCGCTGACGAGGCGGCGCTGACCGATCGGCCAGAGGCGCTGCATCATGTCTGGCTTGGCGCGGAAGTACGACGCGTGGATGAAGCCGGTTTCATCGCGTAGACGCACTTTGTACGGCGAGCCGCGGAACGAGGGCGTGTGCTGATCGACTTCGACGTCGATCGTCGCGATCTCACCGGGTCGCGTATCGGCGATGGCGACCTTGTTGCGGCGGTCGATGGCGGTATGTGGCGGCAGAAATACCAGATCGCGCGCCAGCGAGCCGCCGGCGACTTTCGCGATCAGCTCGGCGACGTCCGCACGCACGCCGCGCGGCATGCGCGCGGGCGAAAGGAGCGCGGCGAGGGGGTCGGCGGGCGCGGTCATCTTCGACTCGGCCGAGCCTAGCCGATCACGCGGCTTGGCGCTTCACCAGGCCCGCAACGCCCTCCAGCGCCCCGCGGAGCGCCTTGAGGCGCAAAGCGGCTTCCGGCCAGTCGCCTTGCACGACGAGCTTTCCGTCCGGACGCATGCGGAACTCGGCGGCGCGCTTCTGGACGTGCTGCACAAGCGCGATGGGATCGGGGAAGCCCGTATCGCGGAACGTGAGCACCGCGCCCTTTGGGCCCGCATCGAGCTTGGCGATCGCGGAGCGGCGGCAGAGCGCCTTGAGCGCAGCGACGGCGATGAGCTGATCGGCTTCCGCAGGCAGCGGGCCGAAGCGGTCGATCAGTTCCGCCGCGAACGCCTCACGCTCCGCGTCGCTATCGAGATCGGCGAGGCGCCGGTAGAGCGCGAGCCGCACAGTGAGGTCCTGCACGTAATCTTCCGGAATGAGCACCGCGGCGCCGACATTGATCTGCGGCGACCAGGAGCGCTCGGAAACGCCATCTTCGCGGCCTTCCTTGAGCGCGAGCACAGCCTCTTCGAGCATGGACTGATAGAGTTCGACGCCGACTTCGCGGATTTGGCCGGATTGCTCTTCGCCGAGCAGGTTGCCGCCGCCACGCATGTCTAGATCGTGGCTCGCGAGCGTGAAGCCGGCGCCTAGATTGTCGAGCGAGGAGAGGATCTTCAGGCGCTTCTCGGCGCCATCCGTCAGCTTTTGATCGGCAGGCGTCGTCATGTACGCGAAGGCGCGCACTTTGGAGCGGCCGACGCGGCCGCGCAGTTGATAGAGCTGCGCAAGGCCGAACATATCGGCGCGGTTGATGATGAGCGTGTTGGCGCGGGGAATATCGAGCCCGCTTTCGACGATGGTGGTCGAGACGAGCACATCGAACTGGCCGTCGTAGAACGCGCTCATGATTTCATCGAGCTGCGTGGGCGTCATTTGGCCGTGGGCAATCTGGAAGCTCACTTCGGGCACTTGCTTGCGCATGAAGTCGCCGATCTCTTCGAGGTCAGCGATGCGGGGGGTGACGTAGAAGCTTTGGCCGCCGCGATAGCGCTCCTTGAGCAGCGCTTCGCGGATCGTGAGGCCATCAAACGGCGTCACGTAGGTGCGGACGGCCATCCGGTCGACGGGCGGCGTCGCAATGATCGACATTTCGCGGATGCCGGCGAGCGACATTTGGAGCGTACGCGGGATGGGCGTGGCCGACAGCGTAAGCACGTGCACATCGGCCTTCAGCTCTTTCAGGCGCTCTTTGTGTTTGACGCCGAAGTGCTGCTCCTCGTCGACGATGAGCAGGCCAAGGTCTTTGAACGCCACGCCTTTGGCGAGGAGCGCGTGCGTGCCGACCACGATCTCGATCGTGCCGTCCTGCATGCCCTTCTTGGTCTCGGTCGCGTCTTTCGAACTAACGAGTCGCGACAGCTGGCGCACGCGGATCGGAAGGCCGCGGAAACGCTCTTCGAAGGTGCGGAAGTGCTGGCGGCAAAGGAGCGTGGTGGGGCACACCACGGCGACTTGCTTGCCTGTCATCGCAACAAGGAAGGCCGCGCGCAGCGCGACTTCGGTTTTGCCAAAACCGACGTCGCCGCAGATGAGGCGATCCATCGGGCGCCCGGCGGCCAGATCGGCCGTGATGTCTTCGATGGCGCCGAGCTGATCGTCCGTCTCTTCGTACGGAAACTTCGCACAGAACTCGTCCCACACGCCTTCGGGCGGGGTGACCTCTTCGGCGACGCGCGCGGCGCGTTCGGCCGCGATGCGGATAAGCTCGGCGGCCATGTCCCGCAGGCGCTGCTTGGCGCGCGCTTTGCGGCTCTGCCAGGCAACACCGCCGAGCTTATCGAGCTGCGCCTCGGAATCTTCCGAACCGTAACGGCTGACGAGTTCGATATTTTCGACCGGCAGGTAGAGCTTGTCGCCGCCGGCATAGACGAGGTCCAAGCAATCGTGCGGCGCGTCTTGCACGACGAGCGTTTTGAGGCCGTCATAGCGCGCGATGCCGTGTTCCTGGTGGACGACGAGATCGCCGGGCGAGAGCGCGGCGGCTTCGGCGATGATGGCGGAAGCCTTGCGCTTGCGGCGCGGGCGCGCCAGGCGATCACCTAGCAAATCTTGTTCGGAAACGATCGCCGTCGAATCCGTCTCGAAGCCATGCTCGATGGGAAGCACGGCGACGGAGGGGCGCGTGACTGGCAGCGCAAGCGCTTCGGGCCAGCTCTTGACGCGCGCAAGTTCCGGCACGCCGTGATCTGAGAGAACGCCCGCGAGCCGTTCGGCGGAACCATCGCTCCACGCGGCGAACACCACGCGCTTGCCGGATTTGATCAGCGCCTTCACGTGCGCGGTGGCGGCGTCGAATACGTTGCTTTCGGCCGCGGCGCGCTCAGCGGCGAAGTTGCGGCCGACATTGGCGTTGACCGAGAGACTTGCGCCCTGCGCGCCCTGGAAGTGCGAGAAACGGCGCACGGGGCGGCCGACCAGCAGTTCACGCAGGACGGTCTCTTCCAGATAGAACGCCTCGGGCGCAGGCGCGCGGAACGGCATGGCGCCGCGCGGCGTCGGCGCGGTGCGGCGCGTCTCGTAGTGATCGTGCGCGGACTCGACGCGTTCCTTGATCGCGTCTTCCGCCAAAGCTTCGAACGCGATCAGCGCGTCAGGCCCGGCGTAGGAGAACACGGTTTCGAGGTGCTCGTAGAAAAACGGCAGCCATTGTTCGACGCCTTGGCGGCGGATGCGGGCGCTCACGGCGTCGTAGATCGGGTCGCTGACGGCGCCGAAGTTCTGCGCGAAGGTCTTGCGGAAGCGCGGCACGCTATCGTTGTCGAGAATGATCTCGCTGACGGGGGTGAGTGTCGCTTCCTTGAGGTTGCGCTGCGTGCGCTGCGTTTCGGGATCGAACGCGCGGATGGATTCCAGCACGTCGCCAAAGAAGTCGAACCGCAGAGGTTCAGCGGCGGCCGGCGGAAAAACGTCGATCAGGCCGCCGCGGACGGCGTAGTCGCCCGGCGCACGTACGACCGAGGCGCGCGCGTATCCATTGGTCTCGAGATACGTCTCCAGCGACTGCATGCCGATGTGCTGGCTGGCGCGCGCGGAGAACACAGCAGCCGATAGGCGCGCGCGCGGCGGCACGCGTTGCGCAACGGCTGCGGCTGTTGTCACAACAAGGAGCGCCGGATCGCCGGGTTTGCGGCGCGCTAGTTGCGCAAGGGCCGCGCAGCGTTGCGCTGCGATCGAACCAGCCGGGGAAATCCGATCGTAGGGCGGGTTGTCCCACGCGGGCAGGCGCAGTGTTTCGAGGTTCGGCGCGAAGAAGCGCGACGCGGCCTCGAACGCCTGCGCCGTGCCTTCATCGCGCGCGACATACATCGTCACGCCGCCCTTGAGACGGGCCGCCTCCGCGAGCGCAGGCGCATCGACGCCATCTGGCGCGCCTTCGACGGCGAGCGCGCCAGTCGTGGTGGCGATCGCATTAATTGTTGCGGCGGGAAGCAGATACGGCGACGTCACGGTGATTTGGTCTCTTCGGAATACTGGAAGGCGCGCAGCGCCAGAAGCGTGGGCGTATTGAATGGAGCGGGCGCGATGGCGCCGAGAATCCAGCCGTAGACATCCTGATCGGGCGCATCGAGCAGGCGCTCGAAATCGTCGAGATCGGCGTGACTCATCGCTGCGAGCCGCCGGTCGGCGAACGCGCCCATGATCATATCTAGTTCGCGAAAACCACGCCGCCAGGCGCGGATCCGCAATTTCTTGCGCCGCTCTTCGTCCATCGGGAGGGCGGGTCTAGCCGATTTGCGGGGCCGCGAACAACCACGCCGGCCGCTATCGCGGCTAAGCGGCGACGCGATCGATGGCTTCGCCGTAGTTTTCTTGGGATTCCGCGCCCATGAGCACGGCTTTGCCGTTGAGGATCGCCACCGGAACGCCAGTTATCCCGGAGCGCACGGCCGCCACATGGAGCGTCAGCACCGACGATTTGTCAGCTGGCGTCGCGAGGAGTTCGCGCACCAACGCGGCGTCGAGGCCGGCGTCATCGGCAATCTCGGCGAGCACGCCGGCTTCGCCAATGTCGCGCCCTTCGACCCAATAGGCGGCGAAGAGTTCATCAATCACCGGCTCTGCGAGTTGTTGGCCCGCCGCCCAGTGGATCAAACGATGCGCGTCGAGCGAGTTCGGCAGGCGCGTTGGCGCTGAAAGATTGAGCGGCACGCCCGCAGCGTCTGCTGCCTGCATCAACGTCGCATGGATCGCGGCGAGCTTCTCGGGCTCGTAGCGGCCTTTGAAGTATTCTTTGCGATCAACGCCTTCGGCGGGCGCTTCCGGGTTGAGCAGGTAGTTCCGCCATTTGACGGAGCACGCCACGCTCGGGCGCGCTTCGGCCGCGCGCTTCAGCGCTTCCCAGCCGACGTAACACCACGGACAGACAAGATCGGCGAAAAAATCGATCCGCACATTCATGCACGCGCGCTTTCCAGATCGAACAGACGGCGGGCGCGCGCCATGAGGCCCGCGCCGCTTTCACCCGGCTGAAGATCGACCACGCTTTGCTCGAACACAAGCGGCGCTTGCCCATCGTCCCCGGTCGCGAAGGCGGTGCATTCGGCGACCGAAGCCACGCGCTCCGCCGCGCGGCGGCCGCCGCGCGCGTCGGTGAAGGGGAGGGCGAGCACGATCGTGGAATCGTCGAACGCGGCGCCGCAGTCGCAGTCTCGCACCAAACGGCTGGCGAGACTGGCGATTTCGGTGAAGCCCTTGCGCCAGACCTTTTCCGGCGGGCGGCGCGCGCCCGGCGCAGGCAGCACGTTGAGCGCGACAAGCGCGAGCGGGCGTCCGGTGGCGTGGTGATCGTCCGCGAGGCGCGCGAGGTGCGCTTCGAACGCGGTGGGCGTGAAGAGGCCCGAGCGCGCATCGCCCATCACGTCGCGCAGCGCGAGGATGTCGTGTTCCGCGACGCGGCGGCGGCGCTCGCGCCGGATCGCGTCGAACAACCAGCCGAGTGCGGGCGCGCCTTCCTGGTCAGCGCCGGCGACAGCGGCGGCGCCGCGCTCAAGCGCGAGGTTCGCGGTGCGCGCGTCGCCTGGCGTCGTCACCATCATTGTTGGCAAGTTCGCGAGCGTCGCGTTGCGGCGGAGCGCGGCGCAGAGCGAGAGCGCCATCTGCGTATCAGCAGCGCCGTTGAGCACGACGGCGTCAAACGCTTCATCATGCAGGTGGTCGAACCCGGTGTACGACGTGAACGCGGCGGTCACGCCGCCATCGTGTGCAGCGATCGCGCGTTCGAGCGCGAGGAAGAAGGGCGAGGGCGCGCCGATGTAGAGCGCTTTGAGCTTGCGCGCTTCGAGGGGTGCGGGATCAGCGACGCCGAGTTCAGCGGCTGTGAGGCGGCGGCGCGCGCGTTCTTCTTCACCGCAACCGAGACGCGCTGCGTGCGCGATCTGGCGTGCGAGGAGTTTTGGCGGCGCATCGAGTGCGATGGCGCCATCGAACGGCGCAAGCGCAGAAAGACCGGCGGGCGGCGGCGACGCCTGATCGCGCGCGATGAGCACGGCGAGCGGACGTGACGGAAGCCTGAGAGCGGCGCGTGCGAGCTTCACCGCATCTTCGGTGCGCTCGGCCGCAATGATGAGGATGTCTTCGCGCTCGGGTGCGGGCACATTGGCGCCGACAAGCGCCATGGCTTCGCACCCGGCTTTCGCCAGGCGCTCCTGTGCGCGACGTGCGCTCGGCACGTCCAAGGCGCGAACTACGATGCGCACCCAGCCTCCGCCTTCCGCTGCGACCGTCCTTGACGCGCGGGCTCCCGGGCTGAGTATCACGCGAGCGTCAATGGAAGAAAAGTTAACGGGAGAAAGAAGATGGCGAGCGGTCCGCTGAAGGGCGTCAAAGTGGTCGAATTCGCGGGCATCGGGCCCGGACCGTTCGCAGCCATGCTGCTTTCCGACATGGGCGCGGACGTGGTGCGCATTGACCGCAAGGGCGGCCGTGGCGGCGCACCGGCGGATGTGACCGCCCGCGGGCGTCGCTCGGTGGCGCTCGACCTTAAGGATCCGGCGGACATCGAGGTCGCGCTCGGGCTCATCAGCAAGGCGGACGTTCTGCTCGAAGGGTTCCGGCCTGGCGTGATGGAACGGCTTGGGCTCGGGCCGGACGAAGCGCTGAAGCGCAACGCGAAGTTGGTTTACGGCCGCATGACGGGCTGGGGACAGACCGGCCCGCTCGCGCAGGCCGCTGGGCACGACATCAACTACATCTCCATCACCGGCGCGCTGCACGCGATGGGCCGGAAAGGCCAGCCGCCCGCGCCGCCGCTTAACCTCGTCGGCGATTTCGGGGGCGGTGCGCTTTACCTCGTTGTCGGCGTGTGCGCGGCGCTGTTCGAAGCACAGCGCTCGGGGCAGGGGCAGGTGATCGACTGCGCGATGACGGACGGCGCGGCCTCGCTGAGCGCCATGTTCTACGGCATGCGCCATACCGGGATGTGGACCGACGAGCGCGACGCCAACATGCTCGATGGCGGCGCGCACTTCTACGACTCGTACGAAACGAAAGACGGCGGCTTCATTTCGATCGGGTCGATCGAACCGCAGTTCTACGCGCTGCTGCTGGAGAAAACCGGTCTTAAGGACGATCCGGCGTTCCAAGCGCAGATGGACAAGCGCGCTTGGCCCGCGCTCTCCGATAAGCTTACCGCAGTGTTTAAGACAAAGACGCGCGCCGAGTGGTGCGCGCTGATGGAAGGCACCGACGTTTGCTTCGGGCCGGTGCTTGGGCTCGGCGAGGCGCCGGATCACCCGCACAACAAAGCACGCGAGACGTTCGTCACGGTCGGCGGCGTGGTTCAGCCTAACGTTGCGCCGCGCTTCTCGCGCACGCCCTCAAAAGTGCAGGGTCCGCCGGCTGCGGTTGGCGCTCACACCGACGAGGTCCGCAAGGAGTGGGGGGTCTGAGCGCTGAATTGGCCGTTCAGACGCGGTTCAAGTGCGCTTTGCTTAACTCTCCCTCGGATCGAGCGCGTATTCATCGTCCCTCGCTCGCGTGAAGGTCCATCGTTCTGGTTTCGAGAGGGCCAGGACGGACGCGGCGGCCCCGGGCTCACGGGGCCGCCGCACTGTTTTTGAGCCATCGCACAGCCGTTACAGCCACGGCGCACTCTCTTGTTGCACCGCAACACGCCGAGGCTAAGACAGCGGCGGAGGCGCGTATATGGTTGAGAAGGTCTTCAAGGACGCTGCGGCGGCGCTCGATGGGCTACTGTTTGACGGCATGACCGTGATGAGCGGCGGATTTGGGCTCTGCGGCATCCCGGAAAACCTGATCTCGGCTATCCGCGCCAATGGCGTGAAGGGGCTCACCGTCATTTCGAACAATGCCGGCGTTGATGATTTCGGCCTCGGAATACTCCTGCAGACGCGCCAGATCGCGAAGATGGTTTCTTCTTATGTGGGGGAGAACAAGGAGTTCGAGCGGCAGTATCTCTCTGGCGAGCTGCAGCTGGAGTTCAATCCGCAAGGCACGCTGGCAGAGCGCATCCGCGCCGGCGGCGCCGGGATCGCGGGCTTTTACACCAAGACGGGCGTCGGCACGCTTGTGGCCGAGGGGAAAGAGCTCAAAGAGTTTAACGGCGAGACGTTCGTGCTCGAGACGGGGCTCGTTGCGGATCTCTCGATCGTCAAAGCGTGGAAGGGCGATGCGGAGGGTAACCTTGTTTACCGAAAAACCGCGCGCAACTTTAACCCGATGATGGCGACCGCCGGCCGCAAATGCGTGGCGGAGGTGGAGATCCTCGTGCCCGTCGGCGAGCTCGATCCAGATCAGATTCACACGCCGGGCATCTTCGTCGACCGTGTTGTCAAAGGCTCGTTCGAGAAACGCATCGAACAACTCACCGTGCGCAAGCGGGAGGCCGCATAATGGCTTGGACGCGCGATCAGCTGGCGGCGGAAGCAGCCAAGGAGCTCAAGGACGGCTTCTACGTTAACCTTGGCATCGGCATCCCGACGCTCGTCGCTAACCATATCCCACCGGGGATGGAGGTGACGCTGCAATCCGAGAACGGGATGTTGGGCATGGGCCCGTTCCCGTTCGAGGATGAGATCGATCCGGATCTGATTAACGCCGGCAAGCAGACGATCACCGCGCTGGCGAAGAGCGCCTATTTCTCTTCCGCGGACTCCTTCGGGATGATCCGGGGAGGGCACATCGATCTCTCGATCCTCGGCGCGATGGAAGTCAGCGATCGCGGCGACCTCGCGAACTGGATGGTGCCCGGCAAGATGGTGAAGGG
>CAZMCA010000065.1:0-16471 GCA_964564595.1 uncultured Caulobacteraceae bacterium | reverse complement strand
GCGGAAAATCAGTTCGACACGATCTATCACGAGCACTTCTGCTATTTCTCCGCGACGGCGATCGAAGCGCTCGCGAAGCGCCACGGCCTCGTCTTCTTCGATGTCGAGGAGCTGCCGACGCATGGCGGCTCGCTGCGCGTCTATCTCGCGCATGAAGGCGCGCAGGAGCAGGGCGCCGCCGTGAAGGCGCTGCTGGCGCGGGAAGAGAAGGCCGGGCTCAAGACGCTCGCGCCCTATCAGGCCTACGAAGAGCAGGTGAAGGCGACCAAGCGTAAGCTGCTTTCGTTCCTGATCGCAGCCAAGAACGACGGCAAAACCGTCGTCGGCTACGGCGCGCCGGGCAAAGGCAACACGCTTCTCAATTATTGCGGCGTCGGTCCGGACTTCCTCGACTTCACGGTCGATCGCAATCCGCACAAGCACGGCCGCTTCACGCCGGGCACGCACGTGCCGGTGCTGCCTGTCGAGACGATCGATCAGGTGAAGCCCGACTACGTGCTCATCCTGCCGTGGAATCTGCGCAAAGAGATCGTCGCGCAGATGCGCCACATCGGCGATTGGGGCGGCAAGTTCGTCGTGCCGATCCCGGAAGCCACCGTCATCGACCCGAAGGACGCGCCATGAAGACGGTTCTGTTTTGCGGCGGCCTCGGCACGCGCATCCGCGAATATTCGGACGCGGTGCCCAAGCCGATGATCCCGATCGGCAACCAGCCGATCATGTGGCACGTGATGAACTATTATAGTTCGTACGGGCATCGCGATTTCATCTGCTGCCTTGGCTACAAGGCAAACACGATCAAGGAATTCTTCCTCAATTATCGCCCGCAAGCGGCGTCGGATTTCACCGTCTCGGGCTTTGGCTCGAACGTCGAGGTAATCGGGCAGCAGAAAGAAGACTGGCGTGTCACGCTGATCGATACGGGCATCTGGCGCAACATCGGTGAGCGCCTGTGGGCCGTGAAGGATCACGTGAAGAACGAGGAGATGTTCCTCGCCAATTACAGTGACGGCCTCACGGACGTGAACCTCGATGAGATGATCGAGAAGTTCAAAGCGTCGAACAAGATCGCGATGTTCGTCGCGGTGCGCCCCCCGCTCACCTATCACATCGCCAACATCGATGGCGGCGGGAACGTGAAGGAATTTATCACGTCCGATCGCTCTGAGATTTGGATCAACGGCGGCTATTTCATCCTCCGCCCGGAAATCTTCGATTACATGCGCGAGGGCGAAGAGCTGGTGATCGAGCCGTTCAAGCGCTTGATCGAGGCGGACAAGCTGATGGCCCATAAGCATGAAGGCTTCTGGCGCTCGATGGACACGCTGCGCGATCGCCAGACGCTTGAAGACATGATCGAGCAGGGGCGCATGCCTTGGGCGCGCGGCGCGGAAGCGGGCCGCCGAAAAAGCTAGCCCAATGCGCGCGCTCCCTCTCGCGAAACCGGGCGATACGTTGCGCGTGCTGGCGCTCGGCGCCCATTCGGATGACATCGAAATCGGCGCCGGCGGCGCGATCTTGTCTCTGATTGCGCAGGGCGTGCGCGTCGAAGCCACGTGGTGCGTGTTCACCGGCGAAGGCGTGCGCGCGGAAGAAGCCGAAGCCTCGGCGCGTGATTTTCTTGCGGGCGCCGCAAAGATCGATGTCGCGCTCGGCGGGTTTCGCGATGGTTTCCTGCCGTATGACGGCGCGCGCGTGAAGGAATTCGCCGAAAGCCTCAAAGCGCGTGTCACGCCCGATGTGATCTTCACGCATTGGAGCGGCGATGCGCACCAGGATCATCGCCTCGTCTCGGAGCTGACGTGGAACACGTTCCGCGATCACCTCATCCTCGAATACGAGATTCCCAAATGGGATGGCGATGTGGGCCGCCCCAACGCCTATGTGGAACTCAGCGAGGACGTTCTCGCGCGCAAGATCGCGCTTCTGATGCAGCACTTCGGGACGCAGCGTTCCAAGGGCTGGTTCGATGACGAGACGTTCCGCGGCCTTGCGCGCCTGCGCGGCGTCGAGTGTCGCGCGCGCTACGCCGAAGCGTTCCATGTGAGAAAAGCGCGTCTGTTCTGAGCCGCCGATAGCGTGCGCTACGCTACAGCGCCCGCGGCGCGCGCTCTGAAACGCCTATTCGATCAACGTTTGGCGCGATTGTGCTTGCGGCCGTCCGCAAAGCGGGCCGATCATTCCATCCGAAGCCGGACGTTCACAATCATACCGGCGAAAGGACGGGGGGATGACGAAGCCATCGTCGTCAGCGCCGCGCGCCAAAAGCGGCGATCGCCGCGCCGCCATCATCGCGGCGGCGACGCGCGCGCTCAACGAAGATGGGCTTGAAGGGTTCTCGATGGCCTCCGTCGGCCGACACGCGGGCCTCCACCCCACCAGCCTTTCCTATTATTTCGAGAGCAAGGAAGCGCTCGTCGCCGCGTGTTTTGAAACCACGCTCGATCGGCTCGCGGTTCTGGTCGATAGCGCATCGAGCGCGCCAAACCTGGAGGCGCGCCTCAGCGGGCTCGTGGCGCGCGTTTTCGAGATGCTCGCGCTCGCGGCGCGCGGAGAGGGGCCGCCGATCGCCTCGCTCACCGAAATCCGCGTCGCCGGCGCGCCGGACGCTTACGCGCGCCTGCTCTCAATTCTACGCAGCGTGGAGACCGCGTTTGCGACCGGGGTTCTTGAGCACGATGCGCTGCGGCGTGCGGCCGTCGTGCAGCACGTCATGCATCAGATGCTTTGGGCGCCGCATTGGCTGCATCTTTATCAGCCGGGCGCGTATCCGCGCGTCGCCGCGCGTCTCGCCGATCTTCTTGCGCACGGCATGGCCGCGCCCGGCGAACATTGGGCGCTTACAGAGGCGCCGGCGCCCGCCGCGAACGCCGGCTCGCGCGAAGCCTTCCTGATCGCCGCAACGGAGATGGTGAACGAGCGCGGCTTTCGCTCCACGTCGATCGAGGAGATCGCCGCGCGCCTCCACCTCACCAAGGGCTCGTTCTACCACCACTATCACGAGAAGGCCGCGCTGATCGCCGCCTGCTTCGATCGCACGCTCGATGCGTATGACGCCGATCTGACTGCGGCCGAACAAGCCGGCGGCTCTGGCTGGCGGCAATTGCGCGCCGCCACCGGCGCGCTTGTGGCGCGCCAACTCTCGTCCGATACGCAATTGCTGCGCGCCTTCGCGATCAACGCGCTGCCCGCGCCGATGCGCGCTGCGGTTTCCGATCGCTACGCCATCGCCGCGCAGCGCTTCGCCGCGATGATCGCGGATGGCGTTGCCGATGGGTCGATGCGCGCCGTCGATCCCGCGATCGCGGCGCGCTACGTGCTGATTGCGATCAACGCCAGCGCCTACGCGCCCGCGCCCGCAGAGGGCGAAAGCCACGCCGCCCTGATCGGGCGGCACGTCGCGCTCGGCGCCTTTACCGGTTTGCTGAACTAGGCGCCGCAGCGCCGTTGCGCGCAAGCGCCGTGCGCCACGCATCCTTCATCACGGCGGCGACATGCGTCGTCGTGTATTCTTCTTCCGCTTCACGCCGCGCCGCGCCCGCGAGCCGCCGCCGCAGCGCGCCATCGTTCATCAGCCGGCGGAACGCCCCTGCGAGTGCAACGGGATCGTTCGGTTGCACCAGAAGTCCGGTCTCTCCATCGCGCACGAAATCGCGGCAGCCCGGCACATCCGTCGTCACCAAAGCGCGCCCGCAGGCCGCCGCTTCCAGCAGCGTCTTGGGCAAGCCTTCACCGCCCATCGAAGGGATCGCGGCGGCGTGCACGCTTGCCCAGAACGGGCGCACGTCGCTGATCCAGCCAACGCACACCACGCCCTTGCGCGCGCGCCACGAAGCGACATCCGCCTCCGTGTAGCTCGCGGGATTTTGCGGATCGGGCGCGCCCGCGATCACAAGCTCGGCCTCCAAGCCTTCAGCGCGCAACTTCGCCAGCGCCGCCAGCGCAACATCGACGCCCTTGGATTTCACCAGCCGTGACGCAAGCCCAATGCGGAACGGCGGCAGCGCCGGCTCCGGCTCCGGCGTCAACCGCGTGACATCAACGCCCGCGCCCGGCGCGATGAACATCCGCGACAGCGGCGCGCCACGTTTTTCGAATTTGCGCCGGTCGTGCGGGTTCTCGAAAAGGAGGCTCGCGCGCCGGCGGATCGCGGTGGAGGCGATCACGCCGATTGCCGCGCCCCGCATCGCCTTATGCAGCATCTGGCGCGAGGCGGCGAAAAAGCCAAACCCAGTGATCGCAAACAACAGCGCCGCATCCGGCGCCGAGCCGCACGCGAAGGACGTAAGGAGCGAAGGCTTCAGCCCAATCGCATGGATGAGGTCCGGCTTTTCACGCGCGAACAGCGCGCCCAATTCCTGCGCGGAGGCCGCAATCGAATGCGGCGCAAAGCTGCCACGCTCGCCCGATAGCGGATGCAACACCGCGCCCGCCGCGCGCAACGTTTCGGCGGCTTCGCCAATGCGCGCCGCGACGTGCGGCTCAAAGCCTTCTTCGCGCGCGGCTGCGAGCATGGGCAGGAAGTGCGACTGGATGAACCAGTCCTCCGTCGCCACGAACAGAAGCTTCCGGCCGCTCATAACCGCTGACTGCATCCTCTTGCCGCGCCGCCGCGCCCATTGTGGGCGCCGCGCCGTCCCCCCGGCTGTGGGCGCTCTCTACGCTGGCCCGCCGGCAAAATCACCCGCGCGGCGCCGCCTTGGTCCACAGGCTGGCGCAGGCCGCCGCCGCCAGGAACGCCGCCGCCACCCACCATTCCTGCCAGACGCCGAAGCTCAGATTGGCGTGCGCCGTATACGCGCCGAATGCGCCCGCAACGCCTGCGGCCTGAGCGCGGCTCGGGTTCGTGCGCGCCAGCGCCCGCCCGCCAAGCCAAAGCGCCGCTGCGGCGAGCACGCCGCCGACCAGGCCAAGCTCCAGCCAGATCTGCAGGTTCGCGTTGTGTGGATGCAGCGGTATCGCCGCCGCCGCTTCCCCGCCGTGCTCCAGCGGCGCGTTCATGCCGCGCGCCGCGTCGAGCCCGTGCCCGAACAGCGGCGCGTCCATGAGGCGCTGGCCGACGGAGCGCCATGCAAACAGCCGCTCGGCCCAACTCGCGGGCAGCGTGAAGGCCAGCGCATCCGGGTGCGGCGCAAGCCGCGCCAGCACCGGCGCCGCCAGCATCAGCGCCGCCGACGCGCCGCCGAGCAACGTGATCGTCAGGCGCGGCGCCGCGAACGCCGCCGCCGCGAGCAGCCCTGCGAGCAGAAACGCCACGGTATTGGCGTACATCTCGAACTGCACGCTCAGCACGGCGCACGCTGCCAGCGCGAGCGCGCCGAACACCCAGCGCGCGCGTCCGCCCAGCACAAACAGCGCCGGCCATACCAGCAGCAGAAGGAGCGCAACGCCGCGCCCCGGATTGCGCGCCAGCATCCATTCAACGGCGTCCGGCTGATCGAGCCGGTTCAGCGGCATGCCAAAGCCAGCTTCGATCGCGAGCAGCGCCGCGGTTGCGATCACCGCCGCAACAAGCGAGGCGCGGATCAGAGCGCCACCGCGCCCGGCCGCGCGGGACACGCCATGCGCCAGCGCCAGTCCGCTTGCGAGCCCAAGCACCAGTTTGGCGGCGGCTTCCCATGCGCTCGGCGCGGGCGACCAAGCGGCCGAAAGCGCGGCCCAGCCAGCGAACAGCACCAACGCGATCAAGGGCAGAGCCGGCCGGGCGAGCGCTGCGCCCAGCGCGCGCCATTGGCCGGCGATGAGGCCAGCGACGAGCTGAAGCGGCGCGAGGGCAAGGCCGCCTGAGACAGCGGCGGCGGGCGTCAGCCAGAAAAGGGCGGCGGCCGCATAGGCCTTCACCCTGTGGGGCGGTTCGGCGGGCATGTTGGGCATCCCGCTCCCCCTCGGCGTCCCAATTCAGAATCGGCGGCAATCTAGGTGCTCGCCCCTGCGCGCGCCATGCGGCGGAGCACCCCGCGCCTGCGCGCTTGACCCACGCCGCGCCGCCCGATTTGGAAGAGCATGCCGCCGCGCCGGATCAGCCTTCTCTATCTCGGCCGGCGCGGCGCGCTGCCGCGGTTCACGCTTGAGCTGGCGCGCGCGCTGATCGCGCAGGGCCATCAGGTGCAGCTGCTGCTGTCGGAGATGGCGGCGCTTCCCAACGCGTTCGCCGCGCTCGGCGCCGAGACGCACTTCTTGCCAACGTTTTCGCGCGCGCATGGCGCGGTGACGCAGATCGCAAAGCTGCCGCGCATCCGCGCCGCGGCCGATCGCGCACTCGAAGGCTTCCGGCCCGATGCCGTGATCGAGACGATGGCGCATGTCTGGTCGCCTGCGCTCGAGGGTATCTTGAAGAAGCGCAGCGTCCCGCGCACCACGATCGTTCACGATGCGCGCGCCCATCCGGGTGATCCAACCGCACTCGTCACCGATTGGCTCGTCGTATCTTCGCTGCGCGCCGATCGCGTCGTGACCCTGAGCCGCTATGTCGCCGATCAGCTTGCGCGCCGCCGCGCGGGCGTCACGGCGCTTTGGCATCCCGATATGCCGCTCGGACCGGCAGCGCCTATGCCGCCTGTTACGCCGTTGCGCGTGCTCGCGTTCGGACGCCTCCATGCCTACAAGGGCCTCGATCTTTTGGTCGATGGCGCCGAGCGCGCGCGCGCCGCAGGCGCAGCGTTCGAACTTGAAGTGCGCGGGCAGGGCGCCATCGCGCCGTTGCGCGCGCGTCTCGATGCGCTGGGCGCGCACGTCGATCCGCAGTGGCAGACCGAGGCCGATCTCACAGAGGCGCTCGCGCGCTGCCACGTCGTCGCCGCAACCTATCGCGAAGCGAGCCAATCCGGCGTGATTGCGGCGGCGAACGCGGCCGGGCGGCCCTCACTCGCAACGCCTGTCGGCGCGCTGCCAGAGCAGGTGCGCGATGGCGCAACCGGCCTCGTCGCTGCGCGCGCGGATGCGGGCGCGATCGCTGACTGTCTTTTGCAATTGGCCAATGAGAGCGAACTTGCGCCGCGCCTTGCCGGCGCGCTTGCGCAAGAAGCGCCTCAACGCAGCATGGCGGCCTTTGCGTCCGCGCTGACGGCGGCGGCGCTCGATTAGACGCGCGCGCGGCGCGCGGCGTGGAGCGCGGTTAGCGCGGCGGCGGCCTCGTCGATGTTCGCCTCCGCCCATTGCGCGCCCTCGATCGCGCTATAAACGCCCTGCGGATCGTCGACCTTCACCAGCGTTGATCCGATCGCGCGCACGTTCGGCGGCGCCAAGAGTTCTGGGCTGATGCTCCACGCCGTCGCCACCACGTCGAGGCCCGCCTGCGTCGCTTCCGCGATGTTCAGCCCGTAGCCCTCGCTGCGGTGAAGCGAGATAAGTACGTCGAGCGCCTGATAGAACTCTGCGATCCCCGCATCTGCGCGCCCGATGATACGGATGCGCTGGTCGCGCGCCGCATGGGCCTGAAGCTCGGCGTGTCCGCGCGGATAGTCATCCGGGTCGAGCAGGCGCACCAGCAGCCGCGCGTCCGGCGCATCGGGAAAAGCTTGCGTGAACGCGGCGACGGCGGCGAGCGGGTTCTTGCGCGCAAAGTTCGAGGACATCGAGAACGAAAGCCCCGCCACGAACGCATCGCGCGGCACGCCAAGCTTGGCGCGCGCGGCCGCGCGGCCCTCTGGCGTGTTGCGCGGGAACGGATCGCGCGCAACAGCGTGCGGATAGACGCGCACTGCGCCTTCAAAGTGGGGCGCCGAGGCGCGCACTGCGTCCGCCACGAAAGGAGAAGGCGCCCAGATCTCGTCGCATATCGGCGCGCGCTTGGCCCACAGCGCGGGCAACCTGTTTAGCTCCCACGCCCAATAGCCGATGATCGTCGCCGATCGTGTGAGCGCGCCAGGCAGGCGCAGATACGCGTTCTCGAACACCGGCGGATTAAGATGCATCACGATGTCGCTCGGCGCGTAGGCGGCGAGCGCGTCCAGCGTTGCGCGCGCTTCGGCGCGGCGCGCGAATAAGAGAAGCGGCGCGGCGTCGAAGCCGCGCGCCTGCACGCCGGTCGCGGCAAACTCGGCAAGCATCAGCCGCGCCCCGCGCCCCAGCCCCGTCGGCGCCTCGGTGAAGCCAAGCACGGCAACGCGCGTTCCCGCATAGCGCTTGGGTGCGCGCCGGCGTTGCGTGGCGAAGGCGATGCGCGCGCCATTGGTGAGCCGCTGGCCCGTTTCGGAGAGAACGCGCACCGGGCCATGCAGCGCCGGCGGCAAAAACCGCGAAATCCCCAGACCGAACATGCGCGCCACTTACGTGCACGCCCGCAAGTGCGCAATGGCCGCTGCTGGCGCGGCGCGCCGGCATGGCCTAATCCAACCTCCGCGCCGCTTGGGCGCGCGGGAGGCGATGTGGCGAACGCTGCGGTGCGTGCTGTGTGGCGGCGGCTGCCGGTCGGATTCCGGCGCGCCTTGGCGCATCGCACGCTCTCGCTGTTTGCGCCGGCGCTGCCCGCTTATGTCGCGCCGCCCGCGGATGCGCCGTGGATCGTGGTCGGGTTTCTCACCAGCCCGTCCGGGCTCGGGCAGGCGGCGCGGCTTGCGTACAAGGCGCTCGAGGCGCGCGGCGGCGCGGTTTACGGCGTCGATCTCAGCGCCAGCTTCATGGAGCTCGCCGGGCGCGTTCCGTTCGCGTTTCGAGAGGGTCGCTCTCATCGCGGCCGCGCGCGCGTGCTGATCAACATCAACGCGCCTTACATGAAGTTCGTGTTCCACCTCTTGGGCCGAAGCTTTCTGCGCGGGAAGGAGATCACTGCCTATTGGGCATGGGAGCTGCCGCGTGCGCCGGAAAGCTGGCGCGAAGGGTTCGAGCGCGCACACAAGATCGCCGCGCCAAGCGCGTTCGTATCCGATGCATTGCGCGCGCTGGATGAAACCAAACCCATCACCGTCGCGCCCCATCCCGTCGCGCTTGACGATCTGCCTGTTCTGCAATCGCGTACGCAGCCAGTCAGCGCAGCAGCGCCGTTCACGATCGCCTGCGCGCTCAACGCTGCTTCGGGCTTCGAGCGCAAGAACCCGCTCGCGCTGATCGCCGCCTACCGCCAGGCGTTCCAAGGCGCGCCCCACGCGCGGCTCAACATGCTCGTCTCCAACATCGAGCACTACGAAGGCGGCGCCGAAAAGCTGCGCGCAGCCGTCGCGGGCGATCCCACCATCAGGCTGACGTTCGATGCGCTTGATCGCGCAGGTTACTGGCGCTGGTTTGGCGCGCCCGATCTCTACGCGGCGCTTCATCGCGCCGAGGGTTTTGGTCTGCCGATCGCCGAAGCGATGTGCATGGGCGTGCCTGTGCTCGCGACCAATTGGTCCGCCAACGCCGAGTTCATGACGGAACAGAATTCGCTCCCTGTCGCGTACGCGCTGACGCCGGTGAACGATCCGCAGCAGAAGTACGAATCCGGCAGCGCTAATATGTGGGCCGAGGCCGACGTCGCGCACGCCGCGTCCCTTCTGGCGCGCGCTGCGGCAGAACCGGATTGGCTCGCCGCCCGCGCCGCGGCTGGTAAAGCCTCTGCGCGCGCACGTTTTTCGACATTTCCGCTCTGACCCGCACGCTCGACGTGCCCGCCGCGCCGCGCTACGGGAAAGGCCAATCTCGGGGAGACGCATGCGGGTATTGATCACCGGCGGGGCAGGGTTCATCGGCTCGACGCTGACGCGGCGGTTTCACCGCGCGCACGGCGCCGATGTGGCCGTCTATGACAAGCTCACCTACGCCGCCGATCTGCGCGCGCTCGAGGGCCTCGACACCAGCGGCGCGATCACGTTCGTGCGCGGCGACATTTGTGATCAAACGCACTTTGCAAAGACGCTCGCAAGCTTCGCGCCCGACGTGGTGATGAACCTCGCTGCCGAAAGCCATGTCGATCGCTCGATCGATTCCGCCGATGATTTTATCGCCACCAACGTCACGGGCGTGCACCGTGTGCTCGATGCGTGCCTTGCGTATTGGCGCGGCCTTTCGGGCGCCGCGCGCGATCGCTTCCGGCTCGTTCATATGTCGACGGATGAAGTGTTCGGCGTGGTCGATGAAGGCGCGTTCGCGCCCGATACGCCCTACGATCCGCGCTCGCCCTATTCGGCGAGCAAAGCGGCGGGCGATCATCTCGTTTCGGCCTGGCGCCACACGTTTGGCTTGCCGGCCGTCATCGTGCACGCGTCGAACAATTATGGCCCCTATCAGTTTCCCGAAAAGCTCATTCCGCTGATGATCGTGCGCGCGCTCGCGCGCGAGCCGCTGCCGGTCTACGGCGATGGCATGCAGGTGCGCGATTGGCTGCACGTGGAGGATCACGCCGAAGCGCTGATCCGCATCGCGTCGCACTCGGCGCCGGGGGAGCGCTACCTCGTCGGCGCGCGCTCGGATCGCGCCAACATCGAGATCGTGCGCGACATCTGCGATCTGGTGGACGAGATGGCGCCCGATAACGGCCCCTCGCGGCGCGCGCTCATCACGCATGTCGCCGATCGCCCGGGGCATGACCGGCGCTACGCGGTCGATCCCGGCTTTGCCGAACAGCGCCTCGCATGGGCGCCGGCGCGCACGCCGCAAGAAGGGCTGCGGCAAACCGTAGAGTGGTATCTCGCCAACCGCGCGTGGTGGGAGCCGCTGCGCGGCGATCGCGGCGGCGGAGTGCGCCTCGGGCTCGCACGCGCCACTTAGAGCGCCGTTTCAAACCTGAATTCGGAGGATAGATCGCCCGCGCGTGCGCGCAAATCGCATGCGCCGCATGGGCAACGCGCGCCCGCGCTAGTGGGATCGAAGCCTGTTCAATCCGACCGCGCGCAAACGGCCTTATGCTGTGCGCCGGAGATTGAACATGACCGACGCGACCACAAACCTTCAGTTCCCCTTGCTTGCCGCCGACCAGGCGCAAAAGCACGTCACGGTGAACGAATCGCTGCTGCGCCTCGATGCGCTCGTGCAGCTCGCGCCCAAGAGCCTCTCCTACACGATTGAGCCGCCCTCGCCGGCGGATGGCGACATTTACATTCTCCCAGCCGGCAAGAGCGGCGTGCATTGGGGCGACATGGCCGATTGGGCGCTCGTGCACTACTTCGATGGCGTGTGGGAGCAGATCACGCCGCGCAAAGGCTTTGTGGCGTTCGTGCAAGATACGCTCGCCCTCAAATATTACGATGGCGCGACCTGGCTCGATCTCCTCGGTCTCACATCGCCGCGCGCCAGCGCGTGCAGCGGCCGCCTTTCGCTCGAAACCGGCGTGGCCGCATCCGAGACCGATCAGACGGCCAAAACCGTCGTCTATTTCACGCCCGATCACGGCAACGATATTGCGCTGTTCGATGGCGCGACGGCGTGGAGCGTCCTCACGTTTTCCGAAGTCTCCATCAAGCTCACCGACACGCAAACCGGGACCACCACGAACGGCTCGGCCATCGTCACAGGGCTTGCCGATACCTCGCAGTTGATCGCCGGCATGGAAGCGTCCGGTACGGGCGTGCCTGGCGGCGCGACGATCGCCTCCGTCAATTCCGCCACGCAGATCACGCTCTCGGCGAACGCGACCGCGAGCGGCGCGCCGAGCATCACGTTCAAAGTGCCGGCGGACACGAATGTCGATGTGTTCGGCTACAACAATGGCGGCGCGCTGAAGCTCGAGCTCGTCAAATGGTCGAGCGCGACGGCGCGCGCCACCGCGCTTGCCAAGCAGAATGGCGTGCATGTCAAAGCAGGCGCGACGACGCGCCGGCTGCTCGGCACCGTGCGCACCACGAACGTCGCGGGGCAGACGGAAGATTCTCTCGCCAAGCGCTTCGTGTGGAATGCGCAGAACCGCCGCACGCGCCCGATGCGCGTCATGGAAGCGACGGACACTTGGGCTTACTCGACCGCCGCGTGGCGCCAGGCGAACGGCTCGTCCGCCAATCAACTCGCCTTCGTGCGCGGTCTCAATGAGGACGGCGTCACTGCGTCCGTCTCCGTGCTTGTCAGTTCGAACGGCGGATCTGCGCAGCCGGTCTATATTTCGATCGGCCTCGATTCCACCGCCGGCATCGCCACGGGCGCAACCTCGCAGCAAGCGCAGGTGATGTCCGGAACCAATGGTGCGCCCGTCGCCTCCTATGCGGGGCTGCCTGGGCTCGGGCACCATGTGCTGACCTGGCTTGAATACGGAGCGGGCTCGAACACGCAGACTTGGTATGGCGATGCGGGCGCCGCCGCCTTCATTCAGAACGGCATGGCCGGCGCAGTGCTCGCCTAGCTAGTCTGCAAGCAAGCGGTCGACCAGCGCCTGATCCTGGTCGAACACCCAGCATTCACGTAACCGGCCATCCTCGATGCGATAGAGGAGGGTGCGCTCGAGCTCGTGCGTTTCATCGAAACGCGCGAAGCGTTCGCGCGCCACCACGCATGCGCGCTCCGGCCCCGCCATCACATCGATCACCGCGAGCAGCTTGCGCTGTACGCGCTGCGAAATTGCGCCGAGCACCTTGAGCGCCGCGGGCTTGCCCGAGTGGACGCCCGAGAACGGATTTGCGCCGCCGTAATAGAGCACGATGTCGTCGTGATAGCTCGCTGCCACAGTGGCAAGATCTCCCGCAAGCCAAGCTTCGGCATAGCGTTTGACGACGGCATGGTTCTCAGCGGCGCGCGGATCGGTCATGGCGCCCACCGTAGGCGCGGGCGCGCGCCTGCGCCATTACCTCGAACGTAGCTGTTACGCGGCTTGTGCGGCCGGCCGCAGGCCCGCCGCCACGGAGCTGATTTCGTTTGCGGGAACGGCTTTGCCGAACAGGAAGCCCTGCACATCCGAGCATCCGAGCGCGATGAGCCGTTCGCGCTGCTGCGTCGTCTCGACGCCTTCAGCAAGAACGCTCAGGCGCAGCGCCTTCGCAAGCCGCACGATCGCGACCACCACCGCATCGGACTCACTATCGACGCCGAGCGTGGTGATGAACGAACGATCGATCTTGATCTTCGAAATCGGCAGCCGGCGCAGATAGCTCAACGTGGAATAGCCGGTGCCGAAATCATCGAGCGCGATCCCGAAGCCCGCATCGCGCAGGCTTTTGACGTTGGCTTGTGTCGCATCGTCGTCGCCGAGGAACACGCTCTCTGTGATCTCAAGCTCGAAGCGTTGTGGCTGCACGCGCGCGGCGCGCGCCATCGCCAGAACTTCGGATGCGAATTCCGGCCGCTGCAGCTGTTTTGCCGAAACATTGATCGCGACCGGCAATGAGCGCCAACGCTGGCTATCGGCGAATGCGCGGCGCAACACGAAGTCGCCGATGTCGACAATGAGCGCCGATTCTTCTGCGATCGGTATGAAGACGCCTGGAGATACGACACCGCGCGTTGGATGGGTCCATCGCACCAGTGCTTCGACGCCCGCAATTTCGCCCGCGCGATTAACCTGCGGTTGGTAGTTCACATCGAGTTCGCCGCGCAGCAGCGCCTCACGCAGATCACGCTCCAGGGCGCGGCGCGCTTCGAGCGCCCGATCGAGCTCAGGCGTGAACACGCGCACGCCGCCTGCGCGTTTGGCGGCGGAAACGGCAAGCTCGGCTTGGCGCAGGTAGTCCGCAGCATCGGCCGTGTCGCCGGGCGCCCACGCCGCGACGCCGCCCGCGGCGCCGCCGGCATAGATCGTCGCCGAGAGCGGCGCGGGCTGCGCAACCAGATCAGCCAGCGCGCGCGCGAGCTTCTCGGCATCGGGCGCCGAAAGGCACGGCGTAAACACGGCGAAGCGGTCGTCTAGAACATGGGCGATGGTGGTCTGAGCGGGCAGCGCCGCTTGCGTCAGACGCGCGGCAACCACGCGCGCCAGTTCGTCGCTGGCGTGCTGGCCGTTCAACTCGCTGAGCGCCTGCAGGCGGGCGATGTCGATCAGGATGAGGCTTGCGGGCTCGGTTTGGCCGCCTGTGCGCTGGATGTGCGTGCTCAGGCGGTCGAGAAGCGCGGCGCGGTTCGGCAAGCCCGTTAGCGGGTGGATATGCGCCTGGTGCGTGGCGCGGGTCTCGCTCGAGATCAGCGCCTCTGCGAACGCGCGAGAGCGGCGGTAGAGCAGCGTGAACAACAGCGCCGCCGCGATGAGCAACAGGATCGCAACCGGGCGCATCGTGCGCATGACATCTTGTGCGGGGCGGCGGGGCGTCCAATCGATTGTCGCGGCGGGCCGCCCCCGGATGTCGCGCAGCACGACATGGGCCTGACCGGCCTCCATGCGCGCGTCCCCTGCGTGCAGATGTTCATCGTCCAAAAGATAGCGCGCCGTGAAGCTTTGCAGCGGCGCACCGTCAAAGCGCATGGCGGCGATCACGATCGGCGCGCGGGCGTGCTGCAGTGTGGCGTGCCCAAAATCGGGTTGAACGAGCGTGGCCGAAACCAGCTCGGCGCCGTCGCCGCGGTCTACGATGGACGTGACCTGAAGCGGCGGCGCCATGCGATCGCTGCGCAACGCCGCCGCCGCCCCGCCGCGGTCGGCCTCGAGTGTGCGCAGGCGCGCGACCACGGGCTGCATATCGGGATCGTAGGCGCTGTAGATCGCAAGCGGCGCGGGATCGCCAGCACTCGCCGCGAAGACGGGCGCGTCCGTGTCGTCCAACACGAACACGGTGTCGAAACCGGAGGCCTGATTGAGGAAGCGGCCGATATTGTCGCGCGCCCAGCTTGGATCGAAGCGATTGTCCAGATGGATCACCGCTTCGTCCCACGCTGTTTGCGGCACCACACGCGCCGCCATCTCGGCCGCGAAGTTGTCGAAGCCATGACGGACGATCGTTTCCTCGCGCGCTTGCGCGGCCGTATCGAAGCGGTGCGCCAGCACCTTGCTCACAGTCCAGAAGGCCGCGATCACCACGAATGGCAGCACGATCATCGGAGAGAGCAGGCGCGCGTTCATCGTCGCGCGCGCAAGCTGGAGGCGTTTGGGCATCGGGGTCCTCGATGCGCGAACCATGCGCCGCGTATGCCTAATGTCTCCGAAAGTGCGCTGTAGAAAGTCGGCCCGCGCGTGACCCATCTTTGGTCAGAGCGCGCCAACGTTCAGGGATTAGAAACCAATATCGGCGCTACGCGGCCGCGGTTTTTGTCAGCTCGACGAACACATCTTCAAGGTCTGGCTCTTCGATCGAGAGGTCCTTGATCGTTACGCCCGCGCGGCGCACGCGGTCGAGCAATTCTTCCACTGTGTGCTCGCTGGTGCGGTAGGTCATCGCTAATGCGCCATCGGCGCGCAGCGTGGCGGAGACGTCTTCAAGACCCACCGGCGCGCTCGCGAGCGCATCGACCGGCTTCACCAGCAGCGTCTTGCGGTCGAGCCGCCCAACAAGATCGCGCGTCTTCTCGAGCGCGATGACTTGGCCGTGGTTGATGATCGCGATCGTGTCGCACAGCGCCTCGGCCTCTTCGAGGTAGTGCGTCGTGAGCACGATGGTCACGCCCTTCTCGTGCAGCTCCTTCACGTACTCCCACAATTGCCGGCGCAGCTCGACATCGACGCCCGCCGTCGGCTCATCGAGCACCAGCACGGGCGGGGAGTGCACCATCGCTTTGGCGACGAGGAGCCGCCGTTTCATCCCGCCAGACAGAGTGCGCGCATAGGCATCACGTTTGTCCCAGAGGCCCACGGCCTTCAGAATTTCCTCCGTCTTCCGCTCGGCTTTCGGCACACCGTAGAAGCCGGCCTGGATGTCGAGGCTTTCGGCGGGCGCGAAGAACGGGTCCATGTTCAGCTCTTGCGGCACGATGCCGATCGAGCCGCGCGCGTTGCGCGGGTCGGCGTCGATGTCGTGGCCCCAAATCTTCGCGGTCCCGCCCGTCTTCACGACGAGGCCGCCGAGGATGTTGATGAAGGTCGATTTGCCCGCGCCGTTCGGCCCCAAGAGCCCGAAGAACGAGCCGCGCGGGATCGCTAGATCGATGCCTTTCAAGGCATGCTTGGGCGGCTCTTTGTTTTGCCCGCGATAGGTCTTGTCGAGGCCCTTTGCCTCGATGGCGTAGTCCGGCAGGGCGGGCATGGGGCGGTCTTCTTGATGCGTGGAGCGATGCGCTCTAGGTAGGGCGCCCGGTGGCCGGTTCAACCGCGCGTTCGGAGAGGACATTTGAGCAAGCCTGACCACGTGCAGCCCGGCGACGCCGACGCAATCCCAGCGCCGGAGACGATCACCGTGACCTCCCGCCGCGTGAAGTGCGATGGCGGCGGCGGCGCGCTCGGGCACCCGGTCGTGTTCTACGACATGGGCGAGGACGATTTCGTCGAGTGCCTCTATTGCGACCGGCGCTTCACCCTCGATCCGGCCGCGGCCAAGCACGGCCACTAGCTAGCCCGCGACGGTGTCGTATCCGGCGGCCGTCAGCGTAATCAAACACCAGCCGTGGCCGAACGGATCGGCCACGCCAGAAATGCGCCCCCAATCATAGCTCGTCGCTGGCCGCTCAAGCGTCGCGCCCGCTGCGATGCGCCTCAACATTCGGCCCTCCCTCGCCACCC
>CAZMCA010000064.1:0-16518 GCA_964564595.1 uncultured Caulobacteraceae bacterium | reverse complement strand
TCGAGGAGCGCGGCGAGCATCTGGCCGGTCGCGTTCGAGTCATCGTCGATCGCTTGCTTGCCGAGGATCACGAGCGTGGCGCCTTCGGCTTCGACGACGCCTTTGAGAATTTTCGCGACCGCCAGCGGCTCGACATCGCCATCGACCTTCACGAGCACGCCGCGATCGGCGCCCATCGCGAGGGCGGTGCGGATGGTTTCCTGCGCCTGCTCTGGCCCGATCGAGACGGCAATGACTTCGCTCGCCGTGCCTGCCGCGTGCCCGCCGCCGCCTTCCTTCATTCGCACGGCTTCTTCGACGGCGATCTCGTCGAACGGGTTCATCGACATTTTGAGGTTGGAGAGGTCAACGCCCGAGCCATCCGGCTTCACGCGGACCTTCAAATTGTAGTCGAGCACCCTTTTGACGGGCACGAGAACTTTCATCGCGCATACCCCGGAGAAGGCCGCAAACGTGGCCGGATTTATCGCGGCGGACACTAGCGGCGGCGCTTCGGGCCGGTCAATGCGCGGCGGGGCGCGACCGTTTGGCCAAGAGCCGCCGAGGGCCCCTGACGCCCCGTCTTGACTTTAGTATGTTACACAAACAGTTATGAAAGGCAGGTATTTCGGCTGGAGGCCGGCATGTTCGCGCGCAACCAATGGTACGTCGCCGCCTGGGACAATGAGGTCGATCGCGCGCCGATGGCCCGGACCATCTGCGGCGAGCCGATCATGCTCTACCGGCGGTTCGACCGCTCCATCGTGGCGATGCGCGACGCGTGCCCCCACCGGCTCTTGCCGCTCTCGATGGGGATCAAGGAGGGCGACAACATCCGCTGCCGCTACCACGGCCTGGTGTTGAGCCCCGAGGGGCGCTGCGTGGAGATGCCCCATAAGAGCGACGCCCCGCGCGAGAACATCCGCGCTCAGGTCTATCCCGTCGTCGAGCGGCACCGCTTCGTCTGGGTGTGGATCGGAGAGGCCGAGAAGGCCGATCCGGCGCTGGTGCCGGACTTTTGGCCCTGCTCGGATCCGGCCTGGACCTTCGACGGCGATTACTCGCACGTCCGGTGCGACTACCGGCTGCTGATCGATAATCTCATGGACCTGACGCACGAGACCTACGTGCACGCCGGCTCCATCGGCCAGCCCGAGCTCATGGAAGCGCCGATCGAAACGCGCGCGGAGGGTGACCGTGTGATCGTCACCCGCTGGATGCCGGGGATCGATGCGCCGCCGTTCTGGCGCAATGCGCTCAAGAAGGATGGCCCGGTCGATCGCTGGCAGATCTGCCATTTCCTCGCGCCGTCATCGGTGATCATCGACGTTGGCGTCGCGCTCTCTGGCGCGGGCGCGACGATCGAGCAGCACGATCAGGGCGTGCGCGGCTTCGTGATTGATTCCATGACGCCCGAGACGGAAACGAGCTGCCACTATTTCTGGGGCATGGCCCGCAACTTCGATCTGCAGGACGCGGGATTCACCGGCCGCTTCAAGAAACAGCAAGGCGGCGTATTCGCCGAAGACGTCGAAGTGCTCGAAGCGCAGCAGCGCGCCATCGAAGCGAACCCCGACATGCGCCTCCGGAGCTTCAACATCGACAGCGGCGGCGTGCGCGCGCGTGCGGTAATCGAGCGCCTCACGAGGTCGGCGTAGCGGCGCGCAATTGGCTGAGGCTTCGAGGTCCGCGTTGCCGCGTAATCGCCGTTCGGCCAAAGTGCCTGCCGGTTTGGGGCGAGGCGGAAACCCATGTTCGACAGGCAAGTTCGCAGTGCGCTCTTCGTTGACTATGACAACGTTGCACCGCGCTTTGCGAATTTTGCGTTCTCCGGGCGTATTGGAAATTGGCTAGCCTGGCTGGAGGCTGGCGAGTTCGATCCAAGTAAGCGTCGCCGGAAGTTTCTGCGCAAGGCAGTCTTCATGCATCCGGTGCACGAGAGTGAGCAGCCGGCATTTCACCAGTTCGGTTTCGTGTCGCAGACCTGCGTGTACGCGTCTGGCTTGAAGCGCGAACAAAGCGCTGTCGATCTCCACCTTGCTGTGGATGCGATTGACACCGCCTGCACGGTTCGATCCCTCAAAGAAGCAGTAATCCTGGCAACCGACACGGATTATGTGCCGGTGATTGCGTTACTGAAGAAAAAGGGAATTCGCACCACTATCATGGTGTTTGAGGGCGACCGCTCGGAGACAGCCTACAACGGCATCGCGGACTTGGTCATTTCTGTCGACGAAATGAATGGCGCTCTCTCATATGTGCGCACGCGCGACGGCGTTGTGGTTCCAGACCAGTCGGGCGCGCCGAGCGCGAGGGGCCGCGGAAAGCATCCCACGCTGGCGGCTCCAACTATTGAAGAAAAGCGCGAGGCGCGTAAGGCCAAGAAGAAGGCTTCTCCACCGCCACCCCCAGCGCTTGGCAAAACAAAGCCAGTTCCCACGCCAGTGCCAATAAACATGGAAGTGGTGGCGCAGGCAGTTCTTGCGGTCGCAAAGTCCCAACCAAATCTGCCGGTCGGCCGTGCGCGTGTTATAAAGGAACTGCGTCGGATTGCGCCCCTCACTCCAAGCGGTCCTACTGCATGGTATGGTCGAGGCACTTACGAGGCCGTCGTCGCCGAGCTTGCCTCCATCAAGAGTGAACTGTCGGTCCGAACAGAGCAGGGCGGCGGCGTGGTGCTCTATTGGCAGGCGCCGCCGGACGCACCTAACGCCTGAGCACGCCCGGCCAGTTCGTATCGGCTTGGCGGATGAGGTTTGCCCGGTTGGCGTCCCACTGGCGCTGCACATCGCCGTTGTAGTTGAGGAACAGCCGGCCATCGACGATGCGCCAGTGGCGCGGATCGCCGGGCGCGGTGTAGCCGTTGCCGACGGCCCAGGCGCAATAGCCGCCATATTGCGGCAGGTAGCGCGCGGGCGTTGCGCGGAACGCGGCGAGGTTTGCGGCGCTCGCGAAGCGATATTCGACGCCTTGATGCGTGATACGGTGTTGCGTCGTGCCGCGCACCGCGCGGTTCTCGGTGAAGTACGCAACCGGATCGTAACCGCCGACGCCAACATTGCCGATGAAGCCGGTGTGCACAGGCGCTGTGTCGGCGCAGGCGGGCAGCGCAACGCTTGTTGCCGTGAGCGCGACGAGCGCGAGTAAGAGCGAACGGACGTTTTTCATTCTCATCTACCTATCAATATGCTTTGGCTCCGGCTCTTCCCATAGTTACGGCCGGGGAGCGGGTGTCATGTGTGGTTGCAGCTTCAACGCGCGTGCGCCGGTTGGTGGAACGAGTGCGCGCGCAACATCTGCGATAAGAGCAGCCAACTCGCGGCGGCGCAGAAAGAGCAACACAATCGCGCTCACCCAGATCGTGCACGCCGCGGCGAACAAACCGCCGCCGTCGTTGTTCGGATCGATGCCGAGCGGCGTGAACACGTGGAAGCTCACCGCGCCGCTCATCACCGCGATCGCGACCAGCGCGCCGAGCGCGTTGAGGCGCACGAAGCGCGGGAAGAGCCCAACGATCAGCAGTGTCGAGGCGACAAGCTCGGCGCTGCCGATCACGTATTGGCTGAAGAGGCCCGTGTGCCCGAAAAGACCCGCCGCACCGAGCGAGGCGGCCCACGCATCGAGGCGGCCAAAGATTTCCTGCGTGTTCGGGTGGTCGGTGAATTTGAACCGGAGCGAGTCCAGAAACACGAGCGCGGCGAATACCGATATCACAGTTGGGGCCCATCGGCGGAGACGGTCGAGCATGGCGGCGTCCTAAAGCTTTGCTTCCGATACGCCGCCGGGGCCGCCCCGGTTACACACTCACCAACGCAGCAGCCGCGCGCCGACGATCGCGCCCAGCGCAGCGCACAACGCGATCGCGAGCGCGTACCAGGTCGCGACGAAGGCGATGGAATCGACCGGGCAGTGCAGCGCGTAGGCCATCGCGCCAAGCCCGCCGCTCGCCGCGCCAATCGCAGCGCCCGTGAGCGTCAGTTGCGTCGGCGCCAGCGCACGCACAACCCAGCCAAGCGCGAGCGCGGCGGGCAGCGCAAGCAGCGGGATCAGCACGAGGCACCAGGGAAACGCCCCGCCCGTCCACGCCCGCATGCGCGCATCGGGATCGGCGCCAAGCAGCGCAATGCCGGCGGCGGCGAAACTCAGCACGATAATTGCGCCAAGCATTCGCGCGCGCGTTTGCGCGGGCCGGCCAGGGCGCGCGAGCCGCGCCGTCAGCGCAAGGCCCGCTGCCGCGAAGAGCGCTGAAAACGCGGCCTTTGCGAAGGTCACCCCCGCGCTGGCGCCAAGATCGAGCCGCGGGCCGATGAACGCCCCAAGAATGGCGAGCGCGCCGGCAAGCCCCAGCAACGCCGCCAATGCCCAGCGCGCATCGCCTGCCTTGTGCGGCGTTTCGGTTTCGCTGTTCGCCAGCGCATCGATCAGGGATTTGGTTTTCATGGCGTTTGTTCACGCATCAGCTTGGCGAGCGTTTTGAGCCCGCGATGGATGGAGATTTTGATGTCGCTCTCGCCCCAGCCGGTGAGGGCGGCGGCTTCGCGCACGGATTTTTCCTCGAGCTTCACGAGGCGGATCGCGTCGCGTTGTTTCGGCGGCAGCTTCGCCAGCAGCACCGAAGCATCGAGCCGCGCATCGACTTCATTTGCGTCGGACTCTTCGGAGAGCATGAACGCGTCGTCGATCGGCACGGACACGCCGCGCCGTTTGGTGCGCCGCCAATGATCGATCAGGCGATAGCGGGCGATGGCGTGCACCCAGGCCGTCACGGGGAAGGCCGGATCGTAACTGTCCCGCCGCGTGTGCACGGCGATCAGCGTTTCCTGCACCAGATCTTCCGCTTCCGCGGCCGATGCGCCCATGCGCCGCCGGTAATAGCCGCGCAGCATCTGGGACACGGCTTCGAGAAACGCCCGATGCGCCCCCGCATCGCCGTCCAAACCCGCCAGCATGAGCTGGCGGAGCCGCGTCTCGTCAAAGCTCACGATGGCAATTCGGCGCGCCCACTCGCCCGGTTACAAGCGCAAATCGGCGCTCAGATCCCCGGCGCGGTCTTCCGGAACGGGTCGGCCGGGTAGACGCCCAGGATCTTCAGGTGGCTGGAGAAGAACTGCAGCTCTTCGATCGCCAGGCGCACGTTCCGGTCGGAGGGGTGGCCCTCGATGTCGGCATAAAACTGCGTCGCCGAGAACATGCCGTTGAGCTGATAGCTCTCCAGCTTGGTCATGTTCACCCCGTTGGTCGCAAAGCCGCCGAGGCCTTTGTAGAGCGCGGCCGGAATGTTGCGCACGCGGAAGACGAACGTGGTGATGCACGGGCCGGCTTCCGGCTCGGCGTCGTCCGGCTCGGGCGAGAAGATCAGGAAACGCGTGGTGTTATGCGCGGCGTCGGCGATGTCGCTCTTCAGCACGTCGAGGCCGTAAATCTGCGCAGCGAGCGGCGGCGCCAGCGCGCCTTCGGATGGATCGTTGAGTTCGGCCACTTCGCGCGCCGCGCCTGCATTGTCGCTGGTCGTCATGCCCGTGAGGCCAAGGCGGCGGAGCGTGTTGCGGCACTGGCCGATGGTTTGGATGTGGCTGCGGACGCGCTTCAGCGTGTCGAGCGTAGCGCCTCTTGGCGCCACCAGATCGTACCGGATCGGCATGAAGTGCTCGCCGATCACGTAGAGTCCTGCATCCGGCACCAGATGGTGCACGTCCGCGACGCGGCCAGCGATCGAGTTCTCGATCGGGATCATCGCGAGCGCGGCTTCGCCTTCGCTCACCGCCGCGAACGCATCCTCGAACGTCGCGCAGGGCATCGGCTCGTGGTCGGGAAACGTCGCCTTGCACGCGATGTGCGAATTGGCGCCGGGTTCGCCCTGGTATGCGATCTTCTTGGTCATGGCCGTCTTTGCGAAGTGAGGGGCGCGCCTTAGCCCATCGCGCGGGCGCGGGCCAGCGTCAGTCCTCGAGCGAGACGGCGTCCCCGACGCGGATCGCCCCGCCGGAGAGCACGCGCGTGGAAACGCCCGCGCGCCAATCGGGCTTCAGGGCTTTGCGCAGGCCCTTCATCTGCTTGTCCATCACCGAGCAGGGCTCGGTCTCTTCCGTGATCTCCAGTCGCACGTCCCCGATGCGGACGACGCCGCCGGGCGCGCGCGGGTTTGCGAGGCCGCGCACCAGCAAATTGGCGCGCCGCGCGGTCCAGTCCGGTTCGGCGCCAAGGTCCGCGCACGCCGCCGCCCAGTCTTCGGCGAACACGATCGTCACCTGGCGGCCTTCGATTGCGCCACGAGAATCGCCGGCGACGCCCTTATCCACAGAGATCGTCGCGGCCTGCGCCAACACCATCGGTTGGCGCGGCTTTTCCTTCCAAGCGATGGCGAGAAGTTCTCCGGGCATGTCGGCTTCATGCCCGCTCCTTCGTCCTCGTGCTAGACCAGAGAGACGAGGGAGCGTTGCCCATGCCCAAATCCAGTTCCGTCACCGTCTTGGCGGGGACGACGAAGGGGCTCGCGATCTATCGTAGCGACGAAGCGCGCACGCGCTGGGAGATGGAGCCGCTTGCGCTCGGCGGCTGGAAGGTCACCGCCGCGGCGCGCGACGCAGGCGGGCGCACCTACGCGGCGATCACAGGCGATATCTACGGCGTCGCGCTCATGATCTCGGACGATGATTGCAAGACCTGGCGCCAGCTTGAAGCCGCGCCGCGTTTTCCTGAAGGCGTGAAAGGCAACGCCGATCACACGCGCCTCATCGGCAATTCGCTGCCATTCGAGGAGGTGAATTTCGACCAGCGCCATCTCGATCAGGTTTGGCGCCTGCACGTCGCGGTAGATGGCGCGCTTTACGCCGGCGTGTCTGAAGCTGGCCTCTTCGTTAGCCGTGATCGCGGCGAGAGCTGGACGGCGTTTGAAGCGCTCAACGAACATCCAACGCGCAAGGATTGGATGCCCGGCTTCGGCGGCATGGGCCTGCACGCCATTCTCACCGATCCCGCCAATCCGCAGCGGATCTGGGCCGGCATCTCCGCCGCTGGCCTCTTCCGCAGCGATGACGGCGGCAAGACCTGGGAGATGAAGAACGAGGGCGTGAACAATTTCGGCGGCTGGTGCGTGCATGGGATCGCGCACGATCCTGCGAACCCCAACGTCATCTACCGGCAAGATCACCGCGGCATGTACCGGACTGACGATGGCGGCGACACCTGGGTGCTGATCGAGAACGGTCTACCGGGCGCGACTCTGAGCGACGATCATCACTGCGTGTTCGGTTTTGCGATGGCGTTCGATCCGAAGACCAATTCCGCCTACGCGATCCCGCTCCAGGGCGACAATTTCCGCCATCCGCACGAAGGCAAGCTGCGCGTCTTCCGCACGCGCGATGGCGGCGCGCACTGGGCGCCGTGCGGGCAGGGCCTGCCGGACGCGTGCTACGCGAACATTCTGCGCGGCGCGATCGCGCTCGATCATGCCGATCCGTGCGGAATCTATTTCGGCACCACGGCCGGGCAAATGTTCGCGAGCCGCGATGGCGAAAGCTGGCAGCCGCTGCCCGGCACGTTGCCGCGCGTGCTTTCGGTCACCGCGTATCGATCATGAGCGCGGTTACGATCCGCCTGCCGATGGTGCTTGCGCAGCTCTACGCCGGGCAGCGCGATTTCGAGGCCGCGGGCGGGGATATCGCCGCCGCGCTGCGCGATCTAGCAGATCGCGAACCCTCGCTCGCCGCGCATTTCTTCGACGATCGCGGCGCGCTGCGGCGCAATCTCCAATTCGTGCACAACGAAACCTATGTGCGCGTTCGCGACGCGGCCACACGCACGCTCGTGCCGGGAGACCGCGTCGTCGTGATGAATGCGGTTATGGGCGGATAGGCGCGCTCGAAAGCGCAATCGCGTCGCGCCCGCCTTGGATCAGCGCGGCGATCGTTTCAGCCGGCAGGCTGACGCGCGTGGGGGCCACGCCAAGTTCCGCGGCGCGCTCAGGTCCGAGATCCTCGAACGCAATCATCTCGACGCGAATATCGAGATCGTCGCATCGCCAGCCGTCAGCGCTCCCGCGCAGCGCGCGCACGTCTGCGACAGGCAGTGCGCAGCGCCATGCGATGAGATCGCGCTCCCAGAGCTGCGTCATGGCCATGAACGCGTCATAAGCGCCGCGCTTGCCCGCATCGATCGAGTCCGAGAGCGCAGCGCTCATCGCCGCCGCGCCGCTTGGCCCGCGCGCGGAGCCGGTCCAATCGCCCGAAAGCGCTAGTTCGGCGTTGACAACGATCACGGTGAGCCGCCGCAGCCGCACGGCGTCTTCCTCCGTTAGCGGGGCGTAAGCGTTAGTCGCTGCCGCGCGCATGATGTTGAAGCTCGCCAGCCCGAAATTGTCCGCAACGCCGCCATCGACGAGATGGAGATAACGCGGCGGCTCAGCGCGGTAGAGCGCAACAGCGCGCGCGGCGGCGCGCAACGTCGAAGGCGCGCCGCGATCGGCCAGCGCGCGCGCCGCCCAATCGGGCGCGGGGCACGCTTGGCCATAAGGCGCGGCCAGCACCGGCTGAAACGCAAGCGGCACAGCCATCGACGCTGCAACGGCATCCGCGACACGCACCCGCCCGACATCGCTGCACAATGCATCGAAGAAGAACGGCGTGAACGCGAGCGGCGCGCCGGTGTAAAGATCGGCGGTGTTGAGGATCACGCGCGGGCGCGCAGGCAGCTCACCCAAGTGCGCGCCGCGATAGAGCGCGCTGTCTAGCCGGTCCGCGAGGTCGGTGGTGCGGTTGAGGCCGCCGCGCGCGGCGCGCATCCAATTCTGCGGCGCGAACGCGCTGGTGTTGAGATCGTCAGCCCAATCGTCATCGAGGAAGGCCGCAAAGCCATCGAGGCCCGCCGGTCCGTGCTGGCCGAAATACGCCGCCGTGATCGCGCCGCCCGAAACCGCCGTAACGAGCGCGACGTCGTCGAGCCGCGTGCGCCCATTTGCGCCTGGCATGTCCCGCAGCCCGAGGAGGACGCCGTAGGAGAATGAAGCCGCGCGCGCGCCGCCGCCGGAAAACGCCAGCATCAGCGCGTCCGCGTTGGCCGGGAGATCAAGATCGCGTTCCGCTTGCGCGGGCGCTGCGCGCGCAGCGTTGATCGGCGTTGGGTCGGGCGCTGTCGCGCATGACGCAACCAGAGCCGCTGCGGCGAGCGCGCGGATCACTTTGCGCCCAGCGCGGCGCGCGCCGCTTCAAGATCGGCTGGGCTATCGACGCCCTTCGGAAACGCGTCCGTCACGCCCGCGACGATCGTCATGCCCATTTCGAGCGCGCGCAATTGTTCGAGCTTCTCGCGCAGTTCGAGCGGCGAGGGCTTTGCGGCGACGAAGCGCGCGAGCGCTGCGCGGCGATAGACGTAGATACCAAGGTGCCGCAGCACCGGCCCTTCGCCGTGCGGCGCGGGCGCGCGCGTGAAATAGAGGCAGCGCCCGTCTTCGGCGCGCACGGCTTTGACGACGTTGGGATCGTTGCGCGCGGCCGGATCGCCGGACGGCGAAACCAGCGTGGCGATGTCGGCGCCATCGCGCAGCGCTTCGACGGCCGCCACGATGATCGAAGCGGGCGCAGTCGGCATGTCGCCCTGAAGGTTCACCACCACGTCGTGCGCGCCTGCGGGATCGAAGGCTTGGGCCGCCGCGTGAACACGGTCCGTGCCCGAGGGGAGCGCGGGATCGGTCAGCACCGCCTCAGCGCCCGCAGCGCGCGCGGCCGCCGCGATTTCTTCCTCAGCAGCCGCAACCACAACGGGGCCAACGCCCGCGTCGCGCGCGATCTCGGCCATCCAGGCGATCATCGGCTTGCCGGCGATATCGGCCAGCGGCTTGCCCGGCAGGCGCTGGGCGGCCATGCGGGCGGGGATCACGACAAGGACGTTCGACCGGCTCATGGGGAGCCTCTTAGACCGGCGAGACTGTGGAGAAACCGCGTGCGACGGTTCGCCGCGCGGCGTCAAGCCGGCGCGCGTTTCGCCAGCCCTGTCTTGGCGCGGCGCATTCGGCTTGCCATAAGCGGCGCTGAATCGGCGCGAAGAGCGCGCGGGGACGGCTGATGAGCGATCTCAAGTTCAATTCGATCGCCGGCGCGGTGCTGGCTTCAGTGCTCGGCGTCATGGGCGTTGGCACGTTGGCCGACACCGTGTTTCACCCGCACTATCCTGAGAAGGCGGGCTTTCTTCCGGAAGCCGATCTGACGATCGGCGGCGGCGGCGGCGCGCCCGCACCTGAGCTGCCGCCAGATTTCGGCGTGCTGTTCGCCGATCCAGCCGGCTACGCCGAACTCGTCGCGCGCGGTGAGCGCGTCCACGCGGTCTGTGTGTCGTGCCACACGTTCGATCAGGGCGGCGCGAACGGCACCGGACCGAACCTTCACGCCGTGTTCGGCAGCACCGCCGGCACGCATGCGGGCTATTCCTATTCCGAAGCGATGGGCGGCTACGGCCAGCAGTGGAACTACGAGACGTTGAACAACTATCTGCGCTCGCCCTCGCAAGCCGTGCGCGGCAACAAGATGGCGTTCGCCGGCATCCGCAACACGGAAGACCGTGTCGCTGTGATCGCGTTCCTGCGCTCGATTTCTCCGAACAACGTGCCGCTGCCCGCGCCGCTGCCGCCGCCGGCGGAAGCCGCACCGGCTGAAGCTGGCGCAACGCCGGCCGAAGCAGGCGCCACGCCCGCCGCCGCGCCCGCAACGCCGGGCTGATCCGGGCTTCCAGCACAAAGAAATTGGGCGGCCGCGCGATGCGCGGCCGCCCTTTTCATTTCGCTTGCGCGGCGCTGACTACATCGACAGCTGCGCGCCGCCCGTTTCGAGGCTGCGGAGCCCGGTGATGCGCGAGCCGAAGTCGGCGAGGAAATCGCCGCCCTTGGGCGTCTTTTCGACGAGCACGTTGCGCCCGTCTTGCGGATCGCGGCGGCGCTGCAGCAGCTCAAGGCGCGATAGCGTATCGAGGGCCCGCGTGATCGCCGGCTTGCCGACGGCAAGCTGAGAGGCGAGGCCGCGTACGGTGTGCGGGCCGGGCGAGAGGTGCACCGTCATCAGGACGGCGGTTTGGCGGGCGGTCAGGTCAGGCGCGTCGGAACGGACGGCGGAGACCGTCACGCGCCGCCACAGATCGAGCGCTTGGCGTTGTTCGGTGGTGATTTCCATCGCATCGGCTCCACGGGCTTCGTTGGCGATGCGAAAGAAGGTCCGCCGATTCTGGGGCCGCGTCCAAGTCGGAAACGCAACATCTTGTGGGCAACGTTGCGCGGCCGCACTAGCCCTGGCGGCTACTGTTTGGCCGATCCATAGCGCTGGCGGAGCACGCGCCAGCTGGCGCGCAGCACTTGGGCTTCGCCGCCGGCCGGGCGCGCGGGCTTTTCGCGCGGCGCCCAGGCGTAGATGTCAAAATGCGCCCACGCTTCGGCGGCGACGAACTTTTTGAGGAAGAGCGCAGCGTAGACCGAGCCGGCCATCGGCCCGTCGCCAGTGTTTTTGAGGTCGGCGATCGGGCTTTCCATATCGCCCTCGTACGGGGCCCAGAGCGGCATGCGCCACAGCGGATCGGCAACATCGAGCGCGGCCTTGGCGTAATCGGCCGCGAGCGTTTCATCGTCGGTGTACATCGGCGGCAGATCAGGGCCGAGCGCCGAGCGCGCGGCGCCCGTCAGCGTGGCGAAGTCGATCATCAGCTGCGGCTTGTCTTCGCTCGCGCGCGCCAGCGCGTCGGCAAGAATGAGGCGGCCCTCCGCGTCGGTGTTGTCAACTTCGACGGTGAGGCCCTTGCGGCTCTTCACGATATCGCCTGGCCGGAATGCATCGCCGGCAATCGCGTTCTCGACGATCGGCAAATAGACCTCGAGCCGCACCGGCAGTTTCGCGTCCATCACGATCTGCCCAAGCGCCAGCGCGTGCGCAGCGCCGCCCATATCCTTCTTCATGATGCGCATGCCGGTGTCGGGCTTGATATCGAGCCCGCCGGTGTCGAACGTCACGCCCTTGCCGACGAGCGTCACGCGCGGCGCATCGGGCGCGCCCCACGCAATGCGCACCAGGCGCGGCGCTTCCTTCGCGGCGCGGCCAACGGCATGGATCAGCGGGTAGTTCTGCGCGAGGAGATCGTCGCCGACGATCGCTTCGAACTCCGCACCGTATTGTTTGGCCACGGCCTCAGCCGCTGCGTGCAGCGCGGCCGGGCTCATATCGCCGGCGGGCGTGTTGACAAGGTCGCGCGCCAGCCACGCCGCGCGCACAACGCGCGCCACATCGGCCATGTCCGCGCCGTCGGGCGCAACGAGGCGCGGGGCGGGGCGCTTGCGGGATTTGTAGCGCGTGAACGCATACGCGCCGAGGCCCCACGCCACGGCGACAAGTCCTGCCGCGAACTCACGGGGCGCTGCGGCGATTTTGTAGTCGCCGGCAGGCAGCGCTTGCGCGAGCGCGCCCATCTGCATCGCCGTTGAGCGTTCCCCGAGGCCATAGAGCACGCGCTCGATCGAGCCATCCGTCGCCGGAACGATCAGCAGCCGCCCAAGCTGCGCGCGAAAATCGTGCGCGCTGGCGAGGCGTTTGAGCGCTTCGCTGCGGGTTTCGATCCAAGCGCTCCAATCGGCGGGGCGCATCGCGTGCACCGGCACGGCCGGGTGGTTTGCATCGGTCAGGAACGGGAGGTCGTCGGGGCGCTCGGTCATGCAGCCCGTATAGCGCGCATTAGCGGTTTGTTGAGCCTCTGAGCAGAGGTTCGTGAGCGGCTCTTAAGGATTCGCTCATGTCTGCGCCCAAGCCCGTTACCGGCCTCGTCAGCCTCGCCGCGCTCAGCGCGCTCGCCGCCTGCGCCACCACGGGCGAGGATGTGCGCGCCTCAACGCGCGGAGAGGGCGCAGAGCGCGCGCCCCGCACCGAGCGGCAAGCCGCAGCCGAGATCGACCGTGACGCGCGCCGCCGCATTTCGCGCGAAGACACGCTCACGCAGATGACGTTCTGGGCGCAGGAATATCAAAACCATCCGGATGATTTGGAAGCCGCGCAAAAGCTCACCGAAGCTTTGCGCGCGGGCGGGCGTCACGAGCGCGCGGCCGAAGTCGCCAACGAAGCCATCGGGCGCCATCCCGATGACGTCACGCTCCAGCGCACGATGGGCTTTGCGCTTTTGAGCGCAGGGCGGCCCAATCCCGCGTTGCGCCCGCTCGCGATCGCGGCGGCGGCCGATCCGCAAGATTGGGCCGCGCGCTCGGCGCTCGGCGTCGCGCTCGATCAGCTCGGGCGCATGCCCGAGGCACAGCGCGCTTACCGCGAAGCGCTCGCGATCCGCGCCGACGATCCGGGCGTGCTGACGAATATGGGCGTGTCGCATCTGCTCTCGGGTTCGCCCGCTGAAGCCGAAGCGGTGCTGCGCCAAGCGGCGGCGCTGCCGAACGCACCGCCTGCCGCGCGCCAGAACCTGGCGCTCGCTGTTGGCCTGCAAGGCCGGTTCGACGAGGCCGAACAATTGGAGCGCGTCGATCTTCCGCCCGCGTTGGTGGCCGAGAACATGGCCTATATCCGCGGTCTCCTCGCCACTGGGCGTCGCTGGAGCGATGTGGGCGCGCGCACCGCGCGCGAATAGGCGGCTCTTGCGCTAGGCGCGCGCTCGCGCGCCAATGGCGCATGGATCACGCCGCGCTTCTAACCGCGTTCACGCTCGCCGCCGCGCTGCTGACAGTCACGCCGGGGCTTGATACGGCTTTGGTGTTGCGCACGTCGCTCGCGGATGGGCGCGCCAGCGCTGCGCTTGCGGGCGCTGGCATCTGCATCGGATTGCTCGCGTGGGGGCTTGCCATCGCGATCGGCCTTGGCGCGCTGATGGCCGCGTCCGCGCTTGCATATGACGTGCTGCGCTGGTGCGGCGCGGCGTATCTGATCTGGCTTGGCGTTGCGCTGATCGCGCGGCCGCGTTCGGCGTTCGCGCTTGGGTCAGCGCCGGTGCGCTCTGCCGGCGCGCGCTGGCTGCGCGTCGGGCTCTTCTCGAACCTCCTCAATCCGAAGATTGGCGTGTTCTACGTATCGTTCCTGCCGCAGTTCACGCCGCAAGGCGCGGGCCTGCCGTGGACGATAATGCTGGCCGTGATCCACATCGTGCTCACGGTGGCGTGGTTTGCGCTGCTGATCTTCGCGACGCAGCCGCTGCGCGCGCTTTTTCAGCGGCCTAACGTCGTGCGTTGGCTCGATCGTGCGACAGGCGGTGCGTTTATCGCGTTCGGCGCGGGCCTGGCGCTTGCGCGCCGGGCTTAGTTGACCGGATTGGTCGCCAGCATGTTCGAGATCTGGATCATTGCCGGGCCCATGATCACCATGAACAGCACCGGCAGGAAGAACACGATCATCGGCACGGTAAGCTGAGCGGGCAGGGCCGCGGCCTTCTTTTCCGCTTCCGAGAGCCGCAGCTCACGGTTTTCCTTGGCCATCACGCGCAGCGCGTTGCCGACTGGCGTGCCGTACTTTTCCGCCTGCGTCAGCGCCATCGCCACGCCCTTGACGCCCGGATGGTTGGTGCGGCGCGCGAGGTTTTCGTACGCCATGCGCCGTTCCGGCAGATAAGAAAGCTCGGCGGTCGTCAGCGCGAACTCTTCCGCGAGCTCGACGCTCGCATTCGCGATCTCGCCGCCAACGCGCTGCAGCGCCATTTCAACGCTCATGCCCGCTTCAACGCAGATCAGCAGCATGTCCAAGCTGTCCGGGAAGGCGCGCATGATCGCTTCCTTCCGCTTGGCCGCGCGGTTCGAGAGATAGATGTTTGGCGCGTAGAACCCGGCAAACACTGCGCCCGTCACGATCGCGAGCTTCATTTGCCACGTCAGATCGAGCGCGCCGCCGAGCGTTGCGAGATACACAAACGCGGCGATGCCAAAGCCGATAGGCAGCGCGGCGCGGTAGAAGTAGAACATCGTCTGCGCCGCTTGGCCGCGAAGGCCGGCGCGGATCAGATTGTCGTTGAGCTTGTCGTCCTGCAGGCGCCGCGCGAGTTGCAGCTTTTCGACGAAGCCTTGCGCGACCTGGTTGGCAGAGGGGCTCTTGAGGCTAGCGCGGTTGAGTTCGGCGCGTGAGCGCTTGCGCAGCTCTTCGCGGCGCTTGGCGACTTCCTTGAGCCGCGAGCCGAGCTTGTTCTCGCTCATCAGGGGCGCTGCGAGCGTCATGATCGTGAAGAAGCACGCGATCGCCGCGAGCCCGCCTGCGATATTGATCGGATCCGTGATCGCTCTGAAGAAGGATTCCATCGCGCGCCCCTAACTCGACTAGAATTGGCTCGACGAGAACTGGCTCGACTAGAACTTGAAGTTGATCATCTGGCGCATCACGAGGATGCCCGTCGTCATCATGAACGCGGCCGCGAGCAGGATGACGTTCCCGACCGTGGTCGTGAACAAGAGCGCCATGTAGTCGGGCTTCACCACGTAGACGATCAGCATAACGATGAACGGCAGCGAGCCGATGATCATCGCCGAGGCCTTCGCTTCGGAGGAGAGCGCCTTGACCTTTTCGCGCATCAGCTTGCGGGCGCGCAGCACGGTCGAAAGGTTGCCGAGCGATTCCGAGAGGTTGCCGCCCGTCTTCTGCTGAATGTTCAGCACGATCGCGAAGAAGTTCACTTCCGGCGTCGGCATGCGCTCATAGAGGCGCGCGAGGTTTTGATCGAGCGGGATGCCCATCGCCTGGCCATCGACCAGCGCCTTGAACTCGCCCTGGATAGGTTCGGGGCTCTCGGCAGCGATGATGCGGAGGCACTGATTGAGCGGCAGGCCGCTTTTGACGCCGCGCACGATGATGTCGATCGCGTCGGCGAGCTGTTCGGTGAATTTCTTCTGCCGCATGCCGACGAGCACGCCGAGAAACCAGCGCGGCAGGCCAAGCACGCCGATGAACAAGCCAGCGCCCGCGCCGATCGGCCCTTGCACGATGAGCCCGATGAGCGCGAGCACGGCGCCGAGCACGCCAGCACCGATCCAATATTGCGGCAGCGTGACTTCAAGCCCCGCTTGCGCGAGCTGGCCCTTGATCGAGATGCGGCGCTTGCGCGAGTCTTTTTCGTTTTGCGCCAGATCCTTCAGCGCTTCCTGCGTCGTCGCGCGGCGCTTAAGCGCTGCGGCGTCTGTCGGATCCTTGCGCTTGGAGCCGCGATTGGCCATCGCCTTGACGCGCTTCTTGCCTTGCGCGGTGGGGGCGGCCGCTTGCGCGCCGTTGTTGCCTGCGAACGCAATACCAGCGCCCGCGATCGCGAGAAACGCGAGCGCGGCGACGATCAGTTCAGGGCCCATTAGGCGTTCTCCGCTTCGTCGAGCGCGGCTGCGAGTTCTTTTTCGAGGCCGAAGTAACGCGCGCGCTCCCAGAAGCGCGGGCGGCCAACGCCGGTCGCCTTGTGGCGGCCGATGATGCGGCCGTTCTGATCTTCGCCCTGGATTTCATAGAGCAGCAGATCTTGCGTGATGATGGTTTCGCCTTCGAGGCCCATCACTTCGGTGATTTGCGTGATGCGGCGCGAGCCATCCCGCAGGCGCTGCGCCTGGATCACGACATC
>CAZMCA010000063.1:0-16698 GCA_964564595.1 uncultured Caulobacteraceae bacterium | reverse complement strand
CTTGGCGTCGCCCTGCCCCACGATGAAGCGGTCCAGCTCAGAGACGATCTCACGCGGCGAAAAATTGGTCATGCCGCGGCCTCCGGCGGAAAGATGCGCGTCCACACGCCCTGCGGCTTCACCCAGCCGAGCAGCACGCGCCGTATGCCGTGCCAACTCGCCCCCAACACCAGCACGAAGCCGCCCAGCGTCACCAAAGTGCCAGCGAGCAGCGCGCCTGTGCCGAGCCCAGTCGCGGCCATCAGCATTCCGATTGCGATTCCCGTCGTCACCAACGCCGACACGATCAGCGCGCGGCGGTTGATCAGCACGGATACGAACCCGAGCACCGCGACGATCAGCAGCGTGAGTGCGGCGCTCAGCACAGGCGCGCCCTCCCCATCAGCGCTGCGCGCGGCGTGATCCATCAAGAGACCGCCCGGCGTGACGAGCCTGAGCGCGCCGTTGAGCAGAAGCGGCGCCGCCGCCAGGTGCAGCCAAAATCCGTTGTCAGAGAGCCTCGTGCGGCGCTCCGGATCGCGCACGTCGAACCAGACGCCGAGCGCAAAGAGCGCGGCGCCCGCCAGCAGGGCGAGCGGCGCCGTCAGGTACGGCGTCCAGCTCGGCGCGATCAGCGCAAGTGTAAACGCGGGCAGCACCGCCAAGAGCGCGCAGGAAAGCCCAAGCGCAAACGGCAGCCGAAAGCGCGCGTAGAACGCGCCCGCCGCCAGTCCCGCGGCGAGCAACCCAAACGGCAGCACCGCCTGCGGGCCCATGAGCCTGAACTCATGATCTGGGCGCAGCGCATCGACGATCGGCTGCGCGCCTTGCCCGAGCCATGCGCCAACGAACGCCACGAACATCGCAATCGCCACACAAAGGGCAATTGACGGTAAGAACAGGCGCCGGCGCCGCGAGAAGAATTCCGCCAGCACCCAAAATACGGCCGCTGCCCCGAGGCAGCCGCCCAAGATCAGCGCGGGGTCAAGCTCCGGCGGCGCCTGCTCAATGGCGCTTGCAATACCGCCCGCAAGCCCGGCCGCGAGCAGCACGATGCCGATCGCCAGAAACACGTCATGGAAATTGCGGATGAAGCGCAAATCCTCTTCACCCATCACCGCGGCCTGCGGCGCGCCGCGCGCGACGAGAAACGCAAGCAGCGGCTCAACACGATCGGGCGCGATCACGCCCGCTTCGGCCGCAGCCTGAAGGTCCGCGCGCTCAATCACGCAACGACTCCACCGTCAGATTGCCGTTGGTGTAGACGCAGATGTCCGCCGCGATCTTCATGCTTTCGCGCGCGATCGCTTCAGCGTCATCGACATGCGCGTAGAGCGCCCGCGCCGCCGCAAGCGCATAGTTCCCCCCGGAGCCGACCGCGATCACAGGAAACTCAGGATCGAGCACGTCCCCTGCCCCGGTGATGAGAAACGTCTCGCGCGCGTCGGCGACGATCAGCATCGCTTCGAGGCGCCGAAGCGCCCGATCTGTGCGCCAATCCTTCGCAAGCTCAACACACGCGCGCGCCAGCTGCGCGGGAAACCGCTCCAGCTTCTGCTCAAGCCGCTCGAACAGAGAGAGCGCGTCGGCCGTCGCGCCCGCAAAGCCCGCGATGACTTTGCCATCCGCCAGCGGCCGCACCTTGCGCGCATTGCCTTTGAGGATCGTGCCGCCGGTCGAGACTTGGCCATCGCCCGCGATCACGACGCGGCCGTTCTTGCGGACGCAGAGAATGGTTGTGCCGTGCCAGCCTGGCCCGTTCGCGTCGTTCGCCATGAGCGCCTCCGGCCTTCATGTGGCCGGGCGGACGCGGGCGATCAAGCGGCGCTGCCGCCTGCGGCCAGATGCGGCGCCTGATGGAGCTGGGGCGCTTCCTCACCGGATGCTTCGAGGCGCTGATCGCGCAGCATGCGCCCAAATTCCTGCGGCGGCACCGCCGCGCCATAGAGGAAGCCTTGCCCGTAGCGGCAGCCGCGCGCCTGCAGGAACGCCGCCTCCTCCCGCCGCTCCACGCCCTCGGCGACCACCGCGAGATCGAGCGTGCGCGCCATCGCAAGGATCGTCTCCACGATCGCGGGCGCTTGGCGGTCTCCCCGCTCCAGGCCGCGCACGAATTGCTGATCGATCTTGATCACGTCGAACGGCAGGTTCGTGAGCGCCGCAAGGCTCGAATGGCCGCAACCGAAATCGTCGATCGCGAAGCGCACGCCTTTTTGCCGGAGCGGCTCGATCATTCGCACCGTGCGCTCGGGATCTTCCATCGCGACCGACTCGGTCACCTCCAGCTCAAGGAAGTACGGCGGCAGGCCCGCATGCTCGAGCACGCGCAGAACGTGATCGGGGAATTTCTCATCCCGGAACTGCAACATCGAGACGTTGACCGCGACTTGGATCGGCAAGCCATCGCGCGCCCAGCCAGCGGCCTTCCAGCACGCTTCACGCAAGATCGCGTCCGACACTTGCCCGATCAGGCCGTTCTCTTCTGCCGCCGGGATGAACTTGGCGGGGCTCACGATCGTGCGATCGGGCCTGACCCAGCGCGCCAGCGCTTCGGCCGATTCAATCCGCCCCGTGACGAAATTGACCTTCGGCTGGAAAAACGCGCGGAACTCGTTGCGCTCCAGCGCCGCGCGCATCTCGCGCTCGAACGTCACGCGCGCCACGGCCTCGCGGTCGAGCGCCTTGGTGAAAATCTTGAGCCCCGTCGCGCCGGTCTTGGCCGCCGTGCGCGCCATCATGGCGTGGCGCATCACGGTGTCGGCGTCGCGCCCATCGCGGGGCGCCACCGCCACGCCGCAGGACGCGCCAAGGTGCATCTTGTGCTCGCGCCAATCGAACGGCTGGTTCATCGCCGAATTGACCATTTGCGCGAAGCGCGCCGCTTCGGACGGATCGGTCACACTCGGCGCCAGCAGCGCGAAATCGTGGTTGCGCAGCGTCGCAACGAGGCTGGGCTTGGCATGCGAGGATTGCACGCGCACCACACGGTCAACCGTGCGCACCGCCTGCACCATCCGGCCCGCGACGACCTGCAGCAATTCATTGCTGGAATCTTGATCCAGCGTCTCCATCAGGCGGCGCAGACGCGCAAAGTCGAACAGCATGACAGCGACTTGCGTATCTTCTTCGACGGCGCGCGCGATCATGTCGTTCAACTCACGCGCGAAGCGCTCCTGATTCGGCAATTGCGTGACGGGATCGACGAAGGCGAGCTGCTGGATGCGCTTCATCGAGCCTTCGATGCGGCGGATCATATGGTTGAACGCGTTGGCGAGCGTTTCGAACTCGTCGCCCGTGCGGATATCGATCTGGCGGCCAAGGCGCGCGGCGGTCACCTCCCCCGCGAACGATGTGAGCGAGCGCATCGGCGCCGTGATCCGCCGCACGAACACATAAGTCAGCGGCGCGGTGACGGCGAGGAAGAGCCCGAGCGTTAGGATGATCGGCAGCACCAGCGTCACGTGCGCGCTCGCCAGCGATTGGCGCGACATGATGATCACGAAGGAGCCGATCAGCCGCCCGTCCTGAAACACGGGCGCGGCGACCGCGATATCGTCGGCCCCCGTAAAGATCGCATTTTGCCGGCTTGCGAGCGCTGTGCGCACCGCGCGCTGCTCGCCTTCGCTAAGCGCGCCGCCAAAACTTGCGAGGCTCGCGCCGCTCAGATCGAGCACAGTGGCGCCCGAAACGTGCGGCACCTCCGCGATGCGCTCCATCATGCCACGCAGCGAGGCCGCATCCCGGGTGGCGACGTTGTTGGCCACATAGCGCCGGAGCAGCGTGGCGAGCTGCTCGCCGGTCTGGCGGCCCTGCCGCATCGAGATTTCTTGCTGCACATGAAGCGCGACGAGCGCGCTCGCGGCGGCCATGAACGTCACCAGCAGAACGGTAAACAGGGTCGCGCGCGCGGCCAGATCCAGCCGCTTGCCGCCCCTCCCCGCCACTGTCTGCCGCACGCTCATGCCGCGTTCCCGCGCAGAAACAGCCGCCCGCTGCTCCTGCGAATTGAGCACGGACCTTTGCGTGTGAAACGTTAGTATGGACTAAAGGCAGGCGTGTATATTATTGATCCGGCCTCAACGAAGACACGGTCAATACTTCATTCATGACCGTTGACGAAGGACGAACGGAGAAATCATGCGCGCCGGGCATGTGAAGCGCGAGACAAAGGAAACCAAGATCGTCGTCGAGCTCAATCTCGACGGCGCCGGCAAGGCTGAGATCGCCACCGGCATCGGTTTCTTCGATCACATGCTCGAAAGCTTCGCCAAGCACAGCCTAATCGACCTCAAGGTCGAGGCGAAAGGCGATCTCCACGTCGACATGCACCACACCGTCGAAGACGTCGGCATCTGCATCGGCGAGGCGGTGAAGCAAGCGCTTGGCGATTTCGCGGGGATCCGCCGCTTCGGGCACGCCTACATCCCGATGGACGAGACGCTGTCGCGCGCGGCGATCGATCTTTCGAACCGGCCCTATCTGATCTGGCGCGTCACCCTCCCCCGCCCGAAGCTCGGGGAGATGGACACCGAGCTCTTCAAGGAGTGGTTCCACGCCTTCGCGATGAACTCGGGCTCGTGCCTGCACGTGGAAAACATCTACGGCGAGAACACGCACCACATCGTGGAGAGCTGCTACAAGGCGCTCGCTCGTGCGCTGCGTCAGGCGGTCGAGGTCGACCCGCGTCTCAAGGGCGCGGTGGCGTCCACCAAGGGCGTGCTCTAAACACCAGCCGTGCAGACGATAGCTCTGATCGATTACGGCGCAGGCAATCTGCGTTCCGTCGAGCGTGCGCTCGAAGCCGGCGCACGCGCTGCGGCGACGGCGAGCCGCGTCGTGATGACGGACGATCCGGACATCATCCGCAAAGCCGATCGCGTGGTGCTGCCCGGCCAAGGCGCGTTCAACGATTGCATGAGCGGGCTTGAGGCGCGCACGGGCGTGATCGCCGCGCTCGAAGAAAACGTCCGCCAACGCGGCGCGCCGTTCCTCGGCATCTGCGTCGGCTTTCAATTGCTCGCAGACAAGGGCCTCGAGCACGGCGAGCGCAAAGGGCTCGGCTGGCTCGGCGGCGTGTGCCGCAAGATCGAAACAGGTCCGGCCGAGCGCGTGCCGCACATGGGCTGGAACGAAGCGATCGTCACGCGCGCCCACCCGGTGCTCGCGCCGCTCGCGCCACAGCGCCACGTCTATTTCTGCCACTCCTTCGTGCTCGCGCCGCCGAAGAGCACGGTGCTCGCGCAATCGGCGCATGGCGAGCGCTTCTGTTGCGCGGCGGGCGAAGGCAACATCGTTGGCGTGCAGTTTCACCCCGAGAAGAGCCAGGACGCCGGCCTTGCGCTTCTTTCGGCGTTCGCCGATTGGAAGCCGCAATGATCCTCTACCCTGCCATCGACCTCAAAGACGGCCGCTGCGTCCGCCTCGCCGAAGGGCGCATGGACGCGGTCACGATCTTCAACGAAAGCCCCGCGGACCAGGCCGCGCTCTTTCAGACCGCGGGCTTCCACTGGATCCACGTCGTCGATCTCGATGGCGCGATGGGCGGCTCGCCCAAGAACGCCGGCGCGGTCGCGCAAATCCTGCAGCGCGCGCATATCCCCGTGCAAATCGGCGGCGGCGTGCGCTCGATGGAATCGATCGCGTACTGGATCGATGCGGGCGCAACGCGCGTCATCCTTGGCACCGCCGCGGTGCGCGATCCCTCACTCGTCCGTGAAGCCGCGCGTGAATATCCCGAACGCATCGCCGTCGGCATCGATGCGCGCGGCGGCAAGGTCGCCGTCTCCGGCTGGGTCGAGCAGACCGAGCTCGATGCGGCCGATCTCGCGCGCCGCTACGAAGACGCCGGCGTCGCCGCCATCATCGTCACCGACATTGGGCGCGACGGATTGAAAACAGGCGTGAACCTCGAACTCACGTCCGCCGTCGCCAACGCCGTGACGATCCCCGTGATCGCGTCCGGCGGCGTGAAATCCGTCGATGACATCACAAAGCTCCGCGCCCTCCGCGGCCGCGCGATCCACGGCTGCATCCTCGGCCGCGCACTTTATGATGGCGACATCGATCCGGTCGCAGCGTTGGCGGCTGCGTCGTGACGCTCGCGGCGCGCATCATCCCGTGCCTCGATGTGAAGGATGGCCGCGTCGTCAAAGGCGTGAACTTCGTCAATCTCAAAGACGCTGGCGATCCGGTCGAGCAAGCTTCGCTCTATGACGCGCAACACGCCGACGAGATCTGCTTTCTCGACATCACCGCGAGCCACGAGAAACGCGACATCATGATCGATGTCGTGAAACGCACGGCCGATACGTGCTTCATGCCGCTCACCGTCGGCGGCGGCATCCGCACCGTCGATGACGTGCGCACGCTGCTGCTGGCGGGCGCGGACAAAGTCGCGATCCAGACCGCCGCCGTGCAAAACCCCGATCTGATCGACGCCGCCGCCGGCAAATTTGGCGGCCAGGCCATCGTGATCGTCGCGGACTGCAAGCGCGTTGGCGATCGGTGGGAAGTGTTCACGCATGGCGGCCGCAATTCGTCCGGCAAAGACGCGATCGAGTTTTGCGTCAACGCGGTCGAGCGCGGCGCGGGCGAACTCATGGTCACCTCAATGGACCGTGACGGCACGCGCGAAGGCTATGATCTCGAACTACTGCACGCGATCACGAGCCGCGTGAAAACACCAGTCATCGCCTCGGGCGGCGCCGGCAATCTGCAGCACCTCGTCGACGGCATCGTCAAAGGCGGCGCCAGCGCCGTGCTCGCCGCATCGATCTTTCACTTCGGCACGCACACGATAGCGGAAGCGCGCGCCGCGCTTGCCGCAGCCGGCGTGCCGCAACGCAGCGTTTGAGGTTTCGATGACGACGCTCGGCAATGCGCTCGATACGCTCGCAACCACCATCGCCAGCCGCGCCGGCGGCGATCCGAAGGAATCGTACACCGCCTCGCTGCTCGCAGCGGGCCCGCAGAAGTGCGCCAAGAAGCTCGGTGAAGAAGCCGTTGAAGCTGCGCTTGCGTGCGTCAGCGGCGATAAAGCCGCATTCGCCGGCGAGGCCGCGGACGTGCTCTACCACCTGCTCGTCGCCCTCCAGGCCGCCGGCGTGAGCCCAACGGACGTCGCCGCAGCGCTCGAAGCCCGACAGGGAACCTCCGGCCATGCCGAGAAGGCCAGCCGTGGATCATAGGTCTTTATACAAAACTTAGGGCAAGTTAGCCTCCATCGGCCTAACTGCCCTATAAAGCCCTATACCGGCCGCTTCAGGAACACGTAGACCGCCCCGCCGCCGCCATGCCGGGCGTGTGCTTGGGCGAAGCCCGCCACCAGCGGGCGCGCCAGCCGGCCGGCTAGCCAGTCCGGCAGGCGGCGCTTCAGCACCCCCTCCTCCCCGGCCCGGCCCTTCCCGGTCACGATCAACACCACCCGGCAGCCCTGGGCTTGGCTATCTGCGAGAAAGCCCTCCACCGCCGCCCGCGCCCGGTCCTGGGTCATGCCGTGCAGGTCGATCGAGGCGTCGATCTCGAGCGCCCCGCGCCGGACGCGCTTCTCGCCGCCCCGATCGGCCAGCGGCGCGGCAAGGGGCGGTTTGGGCCGCGCCGGTGCGGGCGCCGCGGACTTCTTCGCTGATGGCGCACGCACGGCCTTCGCCGGCGCAGGCGGGCTTTCGGAATCTTCGGTTGGAAGCGGCCGCTTCGATTTCACCGTGCGTGCGACGCGGCGCCAGAGCGCGCGCTCATCGCCCGTCAGCTCACGGCGGCGGCTCACGAAGGCTTGCTAGGCTTGGACGACCCGCGCGAGGCGCCAGTTCGGATCGTTCGAGCGCACGTCGCGTTCGAACGTCCAGCGCTCCTTGGTGTCGCGCAGATGGTGCAGCCCCTCAGCCAATTCGGCTTCGAACCGCACCGAAACGCGCGCCATATCGCCTTCGAGCGCAGCGTCGCTGATTTCCGCGGTTTTCAGGCGCACGAGCTCCGGGCCTTTTTCGCCCTTCGCTTCACGCTGCGAGATTGCGGTCATGTAAGAATCGAACACGCGCGGCGTCAGCAAGCCGCGCAACGTGTCGCGATCGCCCTTCGCATAGGCGCCGACGATCATTTCGTACGCGGCGCGCGCGCCTGAAATGAAATGATCGGGATCGAACGAAGGATCGACGCGGGTGATGTCGACGATGCCATCACCTGACGAACCCGTGATCGGCGTCGCCGGTTGCGGGCGTTGGCCTGGCTGCACGCGCGGCAACTCGCCTTGGGCCGGCTGCGGCTGCGAGGGGCGCTCGGCGCCCGTACGGCGCCCGAGGACGGAATAAAGACGCGCCAGCACGAGGCCCGCCACGACCGCCAAAACCAAGATCTCGATCATGGAGGTATCCAAGACGCCGTCTCCGCTGCCCACGCCAAATTCCGCCTGAAGGCGCTCCGGGGCGCGCGCCGGCTCAAAAGGCCCAACGCGCCAAACGCAAGATAGTGTGCGCTGGCGCTGAACGCCAGCGAGCCGTTGTTGCCGGGCGGTGCGACGCATGTTAGCGCGGCCCCTCCCGAAAACCCGATCAGAACGAGCGCGGCATGACGACCATCGGCAGCGGCGAGCCAACCGCCCCGGAAGCGCCCCATCTTCGCGTGCTCGCCCAGTACGTGAAGGATTTCTCCTTCGAAAATCCGATGGCCGCCGCTTCTGCGCGCGCGCACGAATCCCAGCCAATGATCGATATGGGCGTTGAGGTTAAATCACGCCCAGCAGGCGAACCGAACGAGCCGCTTTACGAAGTCGATCTGCGCATCCACGTCGAGGCCAAGCGCGGCGAGGACGTGATGTTCGTGGCCGATCTGGTTTACGCGGGGCTGTTCGAATTCCTCAACGTGCGCGACGAAGACGTCGAGCCGCTGCTCTGGATCGAGTGCCCGAGGCTGCTCTTCCCGTTCAGCCGGCAATTGCTCGCGGAGATCACCCGCGAAGGCGGCTACCCGCCCCTGCTGATCAATCCGATCGATTTCACGCCGCTCTATTGGGCCGAGCTCAAAGAACGCCAAGAGCGCGGCACGACGCCGCTCGCGTAGCGCGCGCGCTAACCTGCCTTCTTCAGCGGCTCGCTCGCTTTCCAAAGCGGCGTGGCGCCAAGTGTTTCGATGAACGCCGCGTGGAGCGCGGCCTCTTCGGCCGTGAGCAAGGGCGCGATCGGCTTGGCGCGTTGTGGCCGCGTTGGGAACACCAGCGTGGTGCGCGACTCGCTTTCCTCCCGGATCGGTTCGTCGTGCAACGCCAGCCGCTGTTCGCGCCCGCCGTTCAGCTGCAGATAAACTTCTGCGAGAATTTTCGCGTCGATCAGCGCGCCGTGGCCGCCGGCGCCTTTGCGCGCGTTGAGATCGAAGCCATAGCGATCGAGCTGGAAGCGCTTGGCGAGCGCGTCGAGCGAGTTGGACGCGCCCGGGAACTTCTTGCGCGCGATCGCCAGGGTATCGAGGTAGCGCTCGCTCGGGTGAATGTCGCGGCCGAGCTTCTTGAGCTCGGCGTTGAGGAATTTCCGGTCGAACTCCGCGTTGTGCGCCACGAGCCGCGCATCGCCAAAAAATTCGAGGCACTGCTCCACAACGTCCGCGAACACCGGTTTGTCGCGCAGGAACGCCGTCGTCAGCCCGTGCACGCGCACGACCTCCTCGGGCACATCGCATTGCGGGTTGATGTAAAGGTGGAGCGTCTTGCCCGTTGGCGAGAAATTGATCAGCTCGACGGCGCCGATCTCGACGATACGATCGCCGAATTCCGGATCGCGCCCGGTGGTTTCCGTGTCGAAGACGATTTCCCGCATATGTTCGGCGCTAAACTGCTTCGCGCAAAGCGCCAAGCACTTGGCGGACTTGCTCGCGCGCATAGTCAAAGCCGCGCCCGGTATCGATCACGAAATCGGCCGCCGCGCGCTTGTCCGCATCCGGCATCTGCTTCTTCAGGATCTCCGCGAACTTTTCCTCCGTCATGCCCGGCCGCGCGAGCACGCGCTCGCGCTGCATTTCCGCCGGCGCGCTCACCACCGCGATCGCGTCGACCATGCGGCGCCCCTGCCCTTCGAGCAGCAGCGGGATATCGAGCACGACGATCGGCGTGCCCTTGGCGCGGTTCTCTTCCAGGAAGGTGCGTTGTTGCAGCCCGACGAGCGGGTGCACGATCATTTCGAGCTTTTTGATCTCGTCCGGCTTGCCGATCACAAGCGACGACAAAACCGTGCGGTCCACTGCGCCATCGACCACCGCGCTTGGGAACACTTCGGCGAGCGGCGCGACGGCGGCCCCGCCCTTCGCGTAGAGCGCGTGCACGGCCGCATCCGCGTCGTAAACCGGCACGCCTTCGGCGCGGAACATCTCGCTCGTCGCGCTTTTGCCCATGCCGATCGAGCCGGTGAGCCCAAGGATAATCATGCGCGTTCCCCCGACTCTTTCTCAGAGAGGGCTTCCATCAATCGCCGGCGCGCCGCTTTCGTATCGGGCTTCACGCCAAACCACAGCTCGAACGCTAGCGCACCTTGATGGATCAGCATGCCCAGCCCATCGACGGCGACAAGCCCGCGCGCCTTTGCGGCGCGCAAAAGCCCCGTCTCAAGCGGCTTGTAGACGATATCGGCCACGATCGCGCCGGCCTTGCAGCGCGCGACGGGCCATTCCCACTCGCCCTGCCCGTTCATGCCGAGCGTCGTCGTTTGAACGATGAGGTCTGCCTCCGCGAACTCCGCAGCCAGATTATCCCATGCCGCGGCGCGTGCTTTTGGCAGCAGCGCGGCCAGTTCCTGCGCGCGTTGCAGCGTGCGGTTCGCGATCACGATCTCCGCACTTGCGTCATGCGCGGCGAGCGCTTGCGCGATTCCCGCCGCGCCGCCGCCCGCGCCGAGGATCAACACGCGCGGCGCACGCCATCCTGGCGCTGCTTCATCGAGCGATGCGATAAAGCCCTTGCCATCGGTGTTGAACGCGCTGACCGAGCCATCGCTCTCCCAGCGCCACACGTTCGCAACGCGACTCTCAGTGCGATCCGCGAGCGCCGCCGCTGCTTCCTTGTGCGGTACAGTAATATTGGCGCCCTTGAGCTGCGCGCGCTTCATCATGCGGAAGACGGCGTCCGGCTCGCCAGGTACGCGCACGGCGACATAGACCGCATCGATCCCGTGATCGGCGAACCACGCATTGTGCATCACCGGCGACAGCGACTGCGCCACCGGATCGCCGAAGATCGCCAGCACCTGCGTTTTCGCGGTGATCGTCACGACGCGATCTCCCCGATGTCTCGCAAGTACGACAGCAACGGCATCAGCGGCAGGCCGAGCACGGAGAAGTAATCGCCATCGACACGCGAGAAGAGCTGCGCGCCAAGGCCCTCAAGCTGGTAGCCGCCAACGGAAGACAGCGCGCCCTCCCCCACACGATCCAGATAGTCATCGAGGAACGCATCGGAGAACGCGCGCATCGTGAGCTTGGGCGTATCGACGTGGCGCCAGATCACTTGCCCGTCGCGCGCGATCACCGCCGCCGTCACCAACGCGTGCGTCTTGCCGCGCAGCGCCAACAGTTGCGCGCGCGCTTCGGCGCGATCGGCCGGCTTATCGAACGCCTCATCACCAAGCGCGAGCATCTGATCGGCGCCAAGCACCAAGCCGCCGTGCACACGTGAAACCGAGAGCGCCTTCACTTCCGCCAGCGCATCGGCCTGCTCGCGCGGCGTCAGCCCTTCCGCGCGCAGCCCGGCCTTCACCGCCTCTTCGTCCACGCGCGGCTTTTCCACGGCGATCGCAACGCCCGCGTCTTCAAGCATTTTGCGCCGCGTCGCGCTGCCGGAGGCGAGGATCAGTGTCACGCGATTTTCGACTCGCGCCGTTCGTTGAGCAGGTTGAGCACCGCCGCCGCCGTTTCTTCGACCGAGCGCCGCGACACATCGATCACCGGCCAACCCATCTTCTCGAAGAGCTTCTGCGCATTGATCACTTCCGCGCGCACCGATTCTTCCTGCGTATAGGTGGTGTCGCGCGTTTCGTTCATCGTCGCCAACCGATTACGCCGCACGCCGATCAGGCGATCGGCCGAAATCGTTAGCCCCACCACAAGCGGCGCTTCCGGCCCGAACAATTCGCTCGGCAGCTGCGCGACCGGCACGATCGGCACGTTTGCGGCTTTGACGCCGCGGTTCGCGAGATAGACGCAGGTCGGCGTTTTCGACGTGCGCGACACGCCTACCAGAATCACATCCGCGTCTTTCAGTTCGACGACCTGCTGGCCGTCGTCGTGGCCCATCGCGAAATTGAGCGCGTCGATGCGGCGGAAATATTCGGCGTTCAGCACGCGCGCGGCGCCAATGCGGTGGTTCATCTCAAGCCCGAGATAGCGGCTCATCATGTCGAGAACCGGATCGAGCACCGCGGTGCAGGCGATTCCCAGCTCCGCGCACCGGCTCTCCAAGCGGTGCCGCTGATCCATGTTGGAGATCGTGTACATGACGACGCCGGGGGCGGCCTCGATCTCCGCGAGCACGCGCTCCATCTGCCGCGCCGAGCGGACCAGGAAATACGTGTGTTCGATCGGCATGATGTTGTCGAACTGCGCGCAGGACGCGCGCATGACGCCCGCGAGCGTCTCCCCGGTCGAGTCCGACACCAGATGCACGTTGAAATAGACGCCGAGCTTTTCGTTCATGGCGCTAAGATCGGCGCTTCGCGGCTCATCGGAAAGAGCGCTCCCCTGCTGTGAGCAAGCTTGGAGTAAGCGGCGGGTTTGTTCTCCCCACGCCGGCCGCTCCAAAACCTACCCAAGCCCGTCCAATCCGGTCCCGCGACTCGTCCCCAACTTATCCAGGGCAAGCGCGAAATTTCCCTGCCGCCACGGCGCCCGCCGGACGATCCGCCACACTCGCTTCTTTCGAAAGGGATTCTTAACCACGTCAAAGCGGTGGGGAGGATGTGAGCAAGCTGGGGAATGGGTGCTTCTCCAAGTTCGCATTTGCCCACTACAAGAACCCCTACCAGGGAATCCCTTTCACTTAAGAAAGAAGAAGAATGGCCGGCGGGAAGGCGATGCTTCGGGTTTTGGCCGGGGAACGGGTCGATCCCCCTCCGGTTTGGATCATGCGCCAGGCTGGGCGCTATCTGCCGGAGTACCGGGAGCTGCGCACCCGGGCGAAGGACTTCATGTCGTTTTGCTACGCGCCGGCCTTGGCGACGGAGGCTGTCCTCCAACCGTTGCGCCGGTTCCCGCTGGATGCCGCGATCCTGTTCTCGGACATCCTGGTCATTCCGGATGGGCTTGGCCGTAAGGTTTGGTTCGTCGAGGGCGAAGGCCCGCGCCTTGAGCCGTTGATCGATGTGCCCGGCGCCTGGGCCCTCGGTGAGCCTCAGAAGGCCGTGGAGCGCCTCGCTCCGGTCTACGAGACCGTGGACCGCCTCAAGACCGCCCTCCCCGCTGACGTGGCGCTGATCGGTTTTGCCGGCGGGCCTTGGACGGTCGCGACGTACATGCTTCAGGGCGAGGGCGGCGACAAAGACCGGTGCCGCCGCGCTGCCTACCAGCGCCCAGCTGATGTCGATGCGCTCCTGGCCGTCCTGGTCGAGACGACCGCGCTCCACCTCGCTGCCCAGGTCCGGGCCGGGGCCGAGTGCGTCCAGATCTTCGAGAGCTGGTCCGAGGGCTTGCCCGAGCCATTGTTCGAGCAAGTTATCCTCAAGCCGACGACGGCGCTGATGAAGCGGCTCCGCGAGCTTGGCGTCACCGCGCCCGTCATCGGCTTCCCACGCGGAGCCGGCGGCGCGCTGCTCGGGCGCTACGCCCGTGAAACCGGTGTGACCGCCCTCGGCGTCGATACGCAGACCCCTGCCCGCTTCGCCCGCGCTGAAGCCCCGAAGGGGATGCCGCTCCAAGGCAACCTCGATCCCCAGCTTTTGATCGTGGGCGGGGCTGCGCTGGAAAACGGCGTGCGGCACGTGGTCGAGTCGTTCCGCGACGGTCCGCACATCTTCAACCTCGGCCACGGCATTACGCCGCAGACCCCGCCCGAACACGTCGCCGCGCTCGTAAAGGCGATCAAAGGTTAGCGGAGTGCGCGCGTGGGCGAACGAAAGGTTGCGATCATTCTGATGAACCTCGGCGGGCCCGATGGCCCGGCCGACGTGCGCCCGTTCCTGTTCAACTTGTTCAGCGATGGCGCGATCATTTCCGCGCCGCAGCCCTTTCGAACGCTGATCGCCGCTCTTATCTCCACGACACGGGCCAAGAGCGCGCGCGCCAATTACGCGCTGATGGGCGGCGGCTCGCCCCTCCTCCGCGAAACGCAAGTTCAGGCCGATGCGCTGACCGCCGCGCTCGCCGCGCGCACGCTCGGTGTTGAAGCGCGCTGCTTCATCGCGATGCGCTATTGGAAGCCTTTTGTGCAGGACGCTGCGCGCGCCGCGGCAGATTGGGGCGCGACCGAAGCGATCCTCCTGCCGCTCTATCCGCAGTTCTCGACGACGACGACCGGCTCATCGTTCAAGGCCTGGTCGCAAGCGAGTAAGCTGCCGGCGTCGGCGATCTGCTGCTACCCGAGCGGCGCTTCATTCGCACAGGCGCATGCCGACGCGATCCTCGCCGCCTGGCGCAAAGGCGGCGAACCGGCCGCGCCGCGCGTGCTCTTCTCCGCGCATGGTCTGCCGCAGATCGTGGTCGACCGCGGCGATCCCTATCAATGGCAAGTCGAGCGGACGGTCGCGGAAATCGTGAAACGCTTGCCGCCGGAATGGGCGCACCGCGTCTGCTACCAATCGCGCGTCGGGCCGCTCAAATGGCTCGGGCCCTCCACGGTCGAAGCGCTCGATGAAGCCGCGCACGACAAGGCGGGCGTCATTGTCTGCCCCGTTGCGTTTGTCTCCGAGCACATCGAAACGCTGGTCGAGCTCGATATCGAATACGCCGAACTCGCCCACAAAAGCGGCCTGCCCTATTACCTCCGCGCCCCCGCCCTTGGCGCAGCGGCCGGCTATATCGATACGCTCGCCGAGCTTGCCGCTTGCGCTATCGCAAAGCCGGCGCCCTTGCGCTCAGAGGAAGATCGGCGCATCTGCCCGGCGGCGTTCGGGCTTTGCCCACAAGCGAAGGCGATATGAGTTACGATCTCGCGCGGGCCCTCCACATCATTGCGGTGATCGCGTGGATGGCGGGCCTTCTGATGCTGCCGCGGCTCTATGCGTATCAAACCGCGTCCGAACCGGGCGGCGAGCTTGAGCGCAAGATGATCGTCGCCGCGCGCTCGCTGCGCACGATCATCCTCACGCCAGCGATGCTGCTGACGTGGATCTTCGGTCTGCATCTGCTTGCGACGTATCTGATCGGCGATTGGTCCGGCAGTTTTGGCGAGATCATCGGGCGCGTGCCGAAATGGTTTTGGCTGAAGCTCGCGCTCGTGCTCGCGCTCACGGGCTATCACGGCTATCTCGCCGCGGAGGGCCGTCGTCTCTCGCACGGAGAGCGCCGGCGCTCCGAGCGCTTCTGGCGCATGACGAACGAGATTCCCTTTCTGATTGCGATCGTGGTCGTGCTGCTCGCGACGCTCGAACCGTGGGGCGTCTTCACGCCGGCTGCCCCATAAGGCCGAGAGGCGTAACGCCTTCTTGACGTCTTCGGGGACTTATGGCCTTCATGCGTCTCAGCGCGGACCTCGTTCGCGCATGCGCCGGCGGCGCACGCATTCCCTCCTCCTCCGCCGATTCACATTCCATCTCTAGGCGCCCCCTGCCGTTTCACGTCAGGCGCTGCGCGCCAACAGGTTTAAGACTATGACCGACGAGAACGTCACCGAAACTGAAACCGAAGTCGAAGAAGCCGAGCCCGCGCCGAAGAAGCCGCCGCCGGAATTCGCCGACCACCAGCAACTCACGCTGCAGGAGCTGAAGCGCAAGGCGCCGGCCGAACTGCTCGCGCTCGCTGAAAGCTGCGAGATCGAAGGCGCCAACAACCTGCGTTCGCAGGACATGATGTTCGCCATCCTGAAGGCGATGGCCGAACGCGGCGTCGAGATCGGCGGCGCGGGCGTCGTCGAAATTTTGTCCGACGGCTTTGCGTTCCTACGCTCGCCGCAATCGAACTATCTGCCCGGGCCGGACGATATCTACGTCAGCCCCACGCAGATCCGTAAGTTCGGCCTGCGCACCGGCGACACCGTCGAAGGGCAGATCCGCGCGCCCAAAGATGGCGAGCGATACTTCGCCCTCGTCAAAGTCAGCTCGATCAATTTCGAGGACCCGGACAAAGTCCGCCACAAGGTCCACTTCGACAATCTGACGCCGCTCTATCCCGATGAGCGGCTGAAGATGGAGATCGACGATCCGACGCTGAAGGACAAATCCGGCCGCGTCATCGATATCGTCGCGCCGATCGGCAAAGGCCAACGCTGCCTCATCGTCGCCCCGCCGCGCGTGGGTAAAACGATCCTGCTGCAAAACATCGCCAAAGCGATTGCGTCCAACCACCCGGAAGTTTTCCTCATCGTGCTCCTGATCGACGAGCGCCCCGAGGAAGTCACCGACATGCAGCGCACGGTGAAGGGCGAGGTCGTCGCCTCCACGTTCGACGAGCCGGCCACGCGCCACGTCTCGGTCGCGGAAATGGTGATCGAGAAAGCCAAGCGCCTCGTCGAGCACGGCCGCGATGTCGTGATCCTCCTGGACAACATCACGCGCCTTGGGCGCGCCTACAACACGGTGGTCCCCTCCTCCGGCAAGG
>CAZMCA010000062.1:0-17058 GCA_964564595.1 uncultured Caulobacteraceae bacterium | reverse complement strand
CTCGGGCAGGAGCGCTTCACCTGGGGGCGGGGTTCGATCGTTGCGGCGTCCGAGACGCGCCAAGCCTATGTTCGCGCGCTCAAGGCGGCGGATGCCGGGGACATCTCGCTGCTCTTGGCGTTTGCTCAAACGTAGAGTCAATCGCAAATCGATTGTTCAATCCGGCGTTCTACCTTGAGAACACAGCCGACCTGGCTCCTTAGCTTCTGATGCGGGTCGCGCGTGCGCACGCGCGGAAACTGGACGTCGGTGTCCAACTGCTTGCTCCGTGCTCGATGTCCCAGAGGCCTCAGCGTCGGATGCTATCGCGCGTCACGAGGTTGAGGCTCCTTCTCGGGACACGAGGCGCGCAATTTGAAGTTCAAGGCGCTTCACTTCGCGAAGCGTCACATTCTTGTTCATCTCCATCCAGAAATACATTTTGAGCATCGCTACGGCGAGCATTGCGACGCTGGCGCCCGTGCGGATGTGATGCCGTCAGGCGACCGTGACGGCAAGCCTGAATCGGTCAGCGTACTCCCTTGGTGTGATGTTGCCGAGCGCCGAGTGCGGCCGGGTGAGATTGTAATCGTCGCGCTATTGGGCGAGCGCGACGCGCGCCTGATCGAGTGAAGAGAACAAGGTCTCGTTCAAGAACTCATCGCGCAGCCGGCCGTTGAACGACTCGATGAAGCCGTTCTGCTGCGGCTTGCCGGGCGCGCCGCAGCAACCTTCCAGGCTTTCCAGCGCCGGTCATCGTCCGCAACATGGTGTCTTGGCGAAAGGCCGATCTCGCCAAGCTCGAAGATGCGCTCCTCCAATTCGAGGGACGCGGCAAGTTCGAGCGGGAGCGTGAACGGGCCAAACGCATTGCCGTCATGACTAAGGTGAGGGCCAACCTAAGCGCATAAAGCGCACGCGACGCGCAGATGATCGGCAGCGCGATCTCTTTTGAGGGCGCGCATGTCCAATCACGGCAGGTCGAGTTGAGCCCTCTATTATCAGGTTCAGCCACCCGCCAAAGCGTGGGCGCTCTTGAGCCAATTCACGACCTCTGCATCCACGTCTTCGACTGAAGTCAACCGCACGTCCTGGTGCCAACGGTTCTTGGAGACTTGTTCCTGAGCGCGGACGCGGTCGCTCCTAATGGGTTTCTCGCTGCGGATGGTGAGATCGAGCCAAGCCTTTTTGGGATGCGCGCCTGCAAACGTAGTTTTGTGGACGAGGTGGACTGAAGTCTTCTTCGCTTCAGTCTTAACGGCGCCGAAACTTGAAAGGACGGAAAGAACTTTATCGTAGGTCGCTCGGACACTCGGGGCCTTGTTGTCGAACAAGGTGCTCAGCGCGTCTTCTGGCATCGGTCCTACCTCCGCTCCTGAACCTGGCTGCTATAAGTTTGCGGGTTGTTTCTCGCAAGGTCACGCGTGCGTTTACCGGTTAGCGCTTGGGTCGGTGGATACATCTCGCGGCGACGGGCCAGCGCCAACCGTCTTGCGCTGCACTGATTGCTCTACTTAACTCATGTCATGACGACGCCGAATGAAATGGGTAAGGCGCTGAACGCGCTACAGCAGCGCAACTTCGTCGAGGCGGAAAGGCTCGCGCGATTGCTCCTCAAGCGGGAGCGTCGAAACGCCCAGGCGCTGGAAGTTCTTGCGGAGTCGCTGCTCGGCTTGGGCAGACCTGATGCAGTTCTTACGGAGCTGCAGAAGAGGCCGTCAGACAAGGCCAATCCAGTTTTCCTCACATTGCTTGGCAGGGCGAGCCTAGACATCGGCAAAGGCGCTGAGGCTGAAAGGTTCCTTAAGGAAGCGGTCCTCGTTGTGCCTAGCTACGCGCCGGCGTTTGTCGCGTTGAGCGAAGCGCTTTCGATTGCGGGGAGACTTTCAGAGGCCGTTTCGGTGCTGGAGCGCGGGGTCGCGCTCTTGCCGAGGCACCCCGGCTTGAGTTTTGCGCTCGCGAAGCTGTTAGCGGAGTCCGGAGATCTAAAGGCGTCTCGCGCGATCTGTGCACGCCTCTACCACGGTGTTCCGCAATGGCCGGGCGCCGCGCTGCTGTTCGCCAGGGTGCTTGAGTCTCTCGGCGAGAGCGAAACTGCCCAGACCGTGTTGCGTGACTTTCTCGGTCGCAATCCATTTACCGCGGTCGCTCGCATCTCCTTGGCGCGCCTTGCGCTCCAAGAAGGGGACTTGGACACGGCGATGCATCGACTGCGTGAAGTCGCGCGCTCAGCGCCGGAACTTACGGGCCAGGCGGTCCTCACACTCGCTGAATCGCCGCGCGGCCGTCTGCATCTGCGTGTGAGCAAAGCCATCGAGAGTCTGAGCGGATAAGCAATCTACGACTTGCGAAAATGGCGACGATAGACACCGCGCCGGCGCGTCATGCGTGAAATCAAGTGTCGCCGCCGAGCCAAATCGTCTGCGCTGAGTGCCTCGTGGGCTGCTGACCACTGCTCACGTTTGAAGGGAATAACTTGGGCGATCGGCGTGCCAGCTCGGATCGTGCCGGAGAATTCCAAGTCGCGCCAAATGGCCGGAAAGTGGACAGGCGTGTCAAAGAATACGTCGCTATCGATGAGCCCGGTCAGCGTGACGAAGGGCAGGTCTAGTCTGTTCAATGGGTGCGTAAACAAAAGAGCGTACCCCTCCGGCGCGCGGATCGACCAGACGTTGTTGAACTTGATGGGAAAGACATCGGCGTCGAAGTATGGCGTCCCCGCTAGTTGACTGGGATCATGAATGGTCACCGGCGATCGCGGAAACGAAGCGCTTTCAGTTCCTGGAATACCCTCACCCCAATGCATGGTGCCATTTTCGACGTGAAGGTCGCACAAGAGTGGGATCACGAACCCGCAGGCGAGCGCGTCTATGAATGGCGGGCACCGCTTTACAGTGTCGTCCACGTTGTTCACCAGCATATTATAGGCCTCGCTCGGCATCTCCTTTAGCCAAGTGGGCAGGCCCTCCTTCGCTAGTGATGGTCTCGGAACGACGCCCAGCAGTTCCGGCGGGCACTTAAAGATGAGCTGCACCGAGCACCTAGCGCGTATGTGCGGAAAGAAACGCGACGACGGCGTCCACAAATGCGTCGTTGCGGTCGCCAGCCACCATGTGGCCCGCATCAGCGATGTCCGTGTACACTGCGTTTGGCGTTGAGCTCATAAATGCGCGCGCGTTCTCCTCGGTGACAAGTTCGCTCATGCGACCTCGAATGAGGTGTATCGGCAGTCGCAATGCACTGAGACGCGCCTGCATATCTTCCATGGAATGGCGATCCCGCGTTTGCATCACGCTCGTCACGAAGCGTGGATCCCAGTGCCAACGATAGCGCCCGTCCTGTGAGAGCCGAAGGTTTTTTGCCAAACCAGAGAGATCGGCGGGCCTGGGCCGATGCGGCATGTAGCTGGCAATGACGTCCGCCGCTTCCTCGACGCTGGCAAACCCTTCTTCCAGTTTGTCAGACATGAAACCCATGACCTTGGCGACGCCCGCCGGCTCCATTTGCGGCGTGATGTCGACGAGCGTCAGCGAGGCGAACGTTCCCTCCCGTACAAAAGCCTCCGCCATCATCCCAGCAAGCCCGCCAAGTGATGCACCGACAATATGTGGGCGGGCGCCTATCGCATCAGCGACTGCGACAAGATCGGCCGCAAATCTCTGAAGGCGATAGTCTCCGGACTTGGGCCAGTCGCTCTCTCCGTGTCCGCGCAGATCAAGCATGATCGCGCGCCAACCCAATGCGGAGAGTCGCTCGCCTGCCTTTGACCACGCGTGCCGCGTTTGCCCGCCGCCGTGTGCGAAAATTACTGAACCATTGACCGACGACCCAATGACGTCAGCAACGAGGTTTACACCCTCGTCGCCGATGAATGTCGTGCGTGTGGCTGCGGTCATGGCGAGGCTGTTCGGTTGCTATGCGGCTGGCTGAGCCACGGGGCGCATTAAGTATGAGCCCCGACCTGTCGCCACCATCACGCCGGCGTCGTCCAAAAGTTCGGTGGCGGCGACGGAAACAGTTCGACCCAGCTTTACGACGTGCGCCCGAATCCTAATGGGTCCGTTTGTCGCGGGACGTAGATAATCGACATGCAGGTCCGCTGTCGCCGAGACCAAAGTAGTCTGCGCAAGGATGGCGTACATGCCGGCGAGGTCGATGAGGCTCGCCAGTACACCGCCATGTATGGTCCGCGTCCGGGGATTCGAGATCGTCTCGTCGCGCCACGGAAACTCAAGCTCGATCCCGTCTTTGTTGGCGGTGAGGACCTTCAGCTGCAGCCAGGAATGGAACGGCGCTACGAGAAGAGCCTGCTCGAACGACGGCCCCGACAGGCCGCCCGGAAGCGGATCGCTCACCACTTGCCCCCGTTATCTTCCGCCGAAACCGGCTCCGGTCCTTGCTCGTCAACGTATTCTTAGCGATAAGGGCGATATTGTAAAGTGCTTTACAATGGAGTGAGCGGTTGCCCGCGACGTTGACCCGCAGCAAGGGGTTGTCCGAAGTTGGCTTTGCGCTGGCTGACGCCACCCGCCTAGTACGCGCTGTTTTTGATGCGCGAATGAAGCGCGCTGGCCTGCGGGGCTCGACGTGGCGTGTCCTCGCATATCTGCATCGCAGCGACGGGAAGACGCAGACGCAGCTGGCCGATCTCCTCGAAGTAAGCCGCGCCGCCGTAGGGCAAATGGTCGATCAACTCGAAGCGGCGAACTTTGTCAGGCGTCGGCCTGATCCACACGACGCGCGCTGTTGGCGAGTTTACCTGAGCGAAGGCGCGCGCGGCGTGCTGCCGGGGCTTCAGCAGGGCGCGCACGAGCTGGAGGAGGAGCTCTTCTCCGGCTTCTCGCCACGCGAACTCGATGAGCTAACCCGACTGGTGGGCAAGCTCCGTCAAAGCGCTCTGTCAATGGCGCCGCACAGCACTGAGGAAGTCTGATGGATACGGCTACATCGCAGACGGAGATCAAGCCTCCTTCACTTGTCGCGAGGCTGCGCGCGCGAATGACAGGCCGAACACGTCTAGCTGTGCTCTATGGCGTGCCGGCGCTTGCGGTGCTTGCCGTCATCTTCCTCATGCTTACGGCAGGGCGATATCAAGAGACGGACAACGCCTATGTTCAAGCGGCGCGCGTGCCGATCAGCACCAGCGTCACGGGCCGCGTCATCGAAGTGCGCGTTACCGAGAACCAGCGCGTCAGTGCGGGCGAGGTCCTGTTCAGGTTGGATCGGGACACGACTGCTGCAGATGTTGCGCAGCTGGAGGCCGTGCTCTCGCAAGCGCAGGCTCGCGTCTATGCGTTGCGGGCGGATTATCGATCGCAGATTGCGAATGTGCGGGCTCGCCGCGAAGGCGTTGCGTTCGCCAGGAACGAATTACGTCGCGCGCGCCAGCTGTCCGGGGAGGGCATCGCCTCGCGCCAGGACGTCGATGCGGCGCAGCATGCTCTACAGCAGGCGGAAGCGCAGCTGGTGGCGGCGGATCAGGCGCGCATTGCCGCGTTGGTCGCGATCGGCGGCGATCCAAACATAGAAGTGGCGCAGCACGCGGGGGTTCGTGAGGCGGCTGCGCGCTTGGAACGCGCGCGTTTGGCGCTCTCTTATACCGAAATCGTTGCGCCGCAGGCTGGCGTGGTGACGCGCGTGGATCAGATTCAGGTTGGTACTTTCGTGAACGTCGGACAGCCGTTGTTTTGGCTTATTGCAGGCGAACCGTGGGTGGAGGCGAATTTTAAGGAAGACCAGATCGAGAATATGCAACCCGGCCAGAGCGCCGAGGTGAGAATCGACACGTTCGGCGGGCGGCGCTTTGAGGCGCGCGTCGCCAGTTTCAGTCCAGGCACTGGCTCCACGTTTTCGCCCTTGCCTGCACAGAATGCTACTGGAAATTGGGTCAAGGTCGTACAGCGGGTTCCTGTGCGCCTTGTGCTTATTGATGCTCCGGAAGATCTGTTTCTGCGTGCCGGATTGAGCGCCCATGTCCGCGTGGACACGCGCTCCACGCCTGATCGCCTGCGGGGCCGCTAGAACTATGGCGGAAACCGCCCCTGCCGTGCAGCGCCTGCCGCTGACCATTTCGATCATGCTTGCGGCCTCGATGTTCACGATCGACAGCACGATCGCAAACGTCGCGCTGCCGCATATGCAGGGCGGTCTCTCGGCGGGGTTGGACCAGATCACGTGGGTACTGACGTCTTTCATCGTCGCCCAAGCTTTGATGACTCCTCTGGTGGGTTGGCTCGCGGTCCGCGTCGGGCGCCGCGCGCTCATGTTGGGCTCGATTGTCGTGTTTACGAGCGCATCTCTGGCCTGCGGTCTCGCACAAAACCTCGAACAGATGATTCTCTTCCGGGTAGTGCAGGGTATTGGCGGCGCGGCCTTCATTCCGCTCTCTCAGGCCATTCTGTTCGACATTAACCCGCCCGAACGGCATGCGCAGGCCATGTCGATTTTTGGCGCCGGCATTGTTTTGGGGCCGATTGTCGGTCCCGCGCTCGGCGGTCTCATAACGGAGGTGATGAATTGGCGGTGGGTGTTCCTCATCAACCTGCCGCTCGGGGTGATGGCCTTCCTCGGGGTCTACGCGTTCCTTCCAAAAGCGCCGCTCCGAACGCCGCCAAAGTTCGACTTCGTGGGCTTTGCGGCGCTCTCTCTCTTCGTCGCCGCGTTGCAACTCATGCTCGACCGCGGGCCTGGTGAGGACTGGTTTCAATCGTGGGAGATACGAATTGAGGCAGTCTTGGCGGCCGCAGGACTCTATGTATTTGTGATGCATACGCTGACAGCAGAACGGCCGTTCTTCGATCGACGCCTGTTGACTGATCGCAACTTCATCATGGGGTCATCAGCGAGCTTCGTCGTCGGCATGCTCATGTACGCGTCTTTGGCGCTGTTGCCGCCGATGATGCAGAATCTTATGGGCTATCCGGTGTTGGAGGTCGGGCTTGTAACGATGCCGCGCGGGGTCGGCATGTTCGTCAGCATGATCCTCGTTGGGCGACTCGTGAATCTCATTGATGCGCGAATATTGATGGCCCTCGGGTTTTTGCTGAACGCACTGGCCGCATGGCAGATGACCCATTTCAATCTCGACATGGATGCACATCTCATCGTCGTATCGAGCGTGATTCAAGGACTTGGATTGGGCCTTGTTTTCATTCCTTCCAACACGCTCGCCTTTGCAACGGTGGCTGGCGAGCTTCGGACCGAGGGCGCTTCGATCACAACGTTGGTGCGAAACATCGGGTCAGCCGTCGGCATCTCCGTCATGCAGGCGATCTTTCTGATCAATATGCAGACATCCTATTCGGACCTCATTCAGAATGTGCGACCGGACAATCCAGTGCTGGGACAAATACAAAGCGTCGATCAACTGGGTGTTTGGGTCCCGGAGGTGGCGCGACAGGCCGCCATGGTTTCTTATATCAGCGATTTCCATCTCATCATGTTGCTCACTCTCGCGGCAACGCCCTTGGCGTTTTTGATGCGACCGGCCAAGCCAGCCCCTCAAGCGGGAGGCATGCATGCAATGGAGTAGGCGACTTGGCGTCGTGTCCTGGCTGGCGCTGACGGCTCCTCTCGGGGCCTGCGTCACCGTTGGTCCGGACTATGTCGCGCCGGCCCTGGAGACGCCTGACGCATTTGCGGGCGCGCCCGCGCGGCCCGCCGAAGCGCTACAATCTGCGTGGTGGCGGACATTCGGTTCAGAAACGCTCGATTCTTTGATCTCGGAGGCCTTCAGCGCCAATCCAACGGTGGACGAGGCCGACGCTGCGCTCGAACGCGCGCGCGCGTCGCGCGACGTGACTTATGGCGGCGCATTTCCGCAGATCAATCTCTCGGCGCGCTCGGAAGATGCGCGGATTAATGCGACGGCATTCGGATTTGACGCGTTTCCGACGCGCGAAATTTCTCGTTACAGCACAAGTGTCGGCGTGAGCTACGATCTCGACCTTTTTGGCGGGCAACGGCGCGCGCGTGAGGCTGCGTCGGCGCAGTTCGATGCCGAGGGATACCGACGGTCTGCCGCCTACCTGACGCTTGCGGCAGACATTGCAACCGCCGCTATCGAACTAGCGATCGTGAACGAAGAGATCTCAGCGCTTGAACAGATCGTTGCGGATGATGAAGAGGTCTTGAGGTTGGCGCAAAGGGCTGTATCGGCTGGCGCGGTGGGCGACATCGACCGCATCCGGGCGGAGACGCAATTGCGCCAGGACGCTGCCGAACTGCCGCGCTTGCGCGGTCGTCGCGCGGGCATCGAAACGCAGATCACGGTCCTTGTTGGGCGCATGCCAGGCCGGGTCATTGCGCCGCGGTTCGCGCTCACGGACTTTTCCGTTCCGGATGCGCCGGCGAGCATTCCGTCTGAGCTCTTGCGCACCCGACCGGACATCTTGGCGGCCGAGGCTGCGCTCCATGCGGCCACTGCGCAAATCGGTGTGCGTGTAGCGGATCAGTTTCCGCAGATACGCCTGTCCGGCAATCTCACTCAGACGGCGCTCGATCCGTCGAACCTTTTTTCCAGCGCCTCTTCTGGATGGTCTTTCGGTCCGGAACTGACGCTTCCGATCTTTCGCGGCGGGGCGTTGCGGGCGCGCGTGCGCGAGGCGGAGGCTGAGGCGCGCGCGGCAGAGGCGCGCTATCGGGCGACCGTTTTGCGCGCGTTTGGGCAAGTCACGAACGCCTATGCGGACGCTGGCGCCGCGCAGGGGGAGTACGAAGCCCAAGAGCAAGCGCTCGCATTGGCGGAGCAAAGTGCGAGATTGGCGCGCAGAGCGTATGAGGTTGGCGCAGGCACGCTGCCTGACGTGCTCGATGCTCAGCGGCGCGCCGCTCTCTCGCGCCGCGCACTGGCGCGTGCCGCCGGCGGGCGTTTGCTGGCTCTAACGCGCTTGCAAAGCGCGGTGGCCGCGCCATCGGCGCAGCGCCGCTAATTGGCGCCGCGCTGGCGGCATGACAATGGATTGTCGGGTCGCCGATACCGCAGCATGATGACGATCTTTTGCGAGCGCGCGGAGGCGACGCAAAAACGAGATGACGAACATGGGAAGGCGAACGCATGAGTCTCGACCGCTCCAGCGGCGCGGTTCTCGGATTGGCGTCGGCTGCCCTGTTTGGAGTCAGCACGCCGCTCGCCAAACAGTTACTCGGCGCCGTTGATCCCTGGCTGCTCGGCGGCTTGCTCTATCTGGGCGCTGGGGTGGGTCTTCTTGTCATGCGCGTCTTGCGTGGCGCTCGGACGCGAACCGAGGCGCCGTTGCGCGGCGCGGATCTGCCGTGGCTCGCCGGAGCTGTCGTCACGGGGGGGCTTATCGGCCCGGTTCTACTGATGATTGGGCTTGCAGCGACGCCGGGTTCATTCGCCGCGCTGCTGCTCAATCTTGAAGCGCTGGCGACCATGGCGATCGCCTGGATTGTCTTTAGGGAGAATGTCGATCACCGCATTCTCATCGGCGCTGCTGCTATTTTGTCCGGCGCGCTTATGCTTTCCTGGCAAAATGGGCCCGCCGGGCTCGGTGTTGGCGCGTTCGCTATTGCGGGCGCATGTCTCGCCTGGGGCATCGATAATAACCTGACGCGTAAGATTTCCGCCGCCGATCCGGTGACAATCGCCATGATCAAGGGGCTCGTTGCAGGCAGTGTAAATCTCGGACTGGCCCTCGCGCTTGGCGCACACTTGCCGCCGCCGACGCCGCTTATCGGCGCCTGGATTGTCGGCTTCTTCGGTTACGGCGTCAGTCTCGTGCTGTTCGTCCTGGCGCTCCGCAAGGTAGGCGCGGCGCGCACAGGCGCCTACTTCTCCACGGCGCCTTTCATCGGCGCCGGCGTGAGTGTTATCGTGCTTGGAGAGCCCATCACACTCCAGCTTCTATTTGCGGGCTTGCTGATGGCGTCAGGCGTCTATCTTCATGTCGTCGAGCGGCACGATCACGAGCACACACATGAGCCGCTTGAGCATGAGCACTCACACAGCCATGACGATCACCATCAGCATGACCATACGCCGCACGACCCCATTGGCGAACCGCACACGCATTCGCATCGTCACGCCCCGATGATTCATCGCCACCCGCACTTCCCAGACCTGCATCACGGTCACGCCCACGGCAGAAACTTGAAACGCGGGGCCTAAGCCCTGTGTTCGGCCCGCGCCGGAGGCGCACGACGGGCCATGACCAAAGACAAAGCCCTGCGTCCCGACACCTTCAGTCGGCCATCGCGCGAAGGCGGCGTCATAGGTGAAAAGCGAAGCGCGCCTTGACGTCGCCGAGCACGATGGCAGGGCGGCCTTAGCACCCCCCATTACGAACGATGCTCACTCCGAATGGAGTTACCAGCGCAAAAAGCGGGATCCGCCAAGAGCGCCAAGGGCGGCGCAAGCGGCAAAGGCAACCGTGTACCAGGTCGCCACATAGGGCGCGAAATCCACTGGACAGAAGAGCGAATAGGGAATGGCGGAAAGCGCGCCCGCGACGACGCCAGTCGTCATGCCGGCGACGCCCAATCGCGTCGGCCCGAAGCGACGGAGGGCGAAAAGGAGCGCAGTGCCGGTGGGGGCGGCGATCAAGGGAATTTGCCAGAGGCAGCTCGGCACGCCGCCGCCGGTCCAAAGTGTCCAGCGCAGCGGCTCGTGCGTCATGGCCATGCCTGTGATGGAAACGCCTGCGGCGAGGACCGCCACGGCGATCACCCCAAGTGTGGCGCGCGCAATGCGAAGGTCGTTCACGATGACACGGTTCATGATTGGCAGCATCGCCATCACCGCCAACGCGCCGAAGCTCATCTTGAGGGCCGTCGAACGCCAAGCCGAATCTAGATCGGGCCGCAAGCCCCCAATGGCGATGAAGGCGATCCCCCCCAGCAACAGCCCGGCGAGACCATAGAGCGCAAGTGCGGCGCGTCTTGGCGCCGGCGGCGGCGTCCGGTGTGATAGTTCGTTGATGAAATCGTCGGTGTTCATGCTGTGCCGTCCCGCGCCACGAGGCGCATCAGGTTCTTGATCGCGCGATGCACGTTCACTTTCACAGCTGTCTCCGAGAGTCCGGTCGCCGTTGCGGCTTCGCGCAGCGAACGCTCTTCGATCTTCACAAGCTGTATCGCCTCGCGCTGCTTGCCCGGTAGTTGGCCAACGAGCCGGTCCAGGTCGCGCTGGATGTCGCCCGCATCGGCAGTCTCCGTCGCGAAGAGATCGTCGATGCCATCAAGTGCGATGTGCGCCCGCAGACCCTCGCGCCGAAGGTGATCGATCAGCTTGTAGCGCGTCATCGCATAGACCCATGCCGTCAGAGGCCGCCGTGAGGCGTCATAGTTCTCGCGATGGGTATGGATCGCGAGGAGCACGTTCTGCAGCACGTCCTCGATGTCGGAATCATGCCTGCGCAGATGGCGTCGTAAGAAGGGCCGCAACAAGACCGAGAGTTCGGACAGGAATGCATTGTAAGCGGCCGTGTCGCCCGCGCGCGCAGCCACCAGAAGCGGCAAAAGCCGCGCATTGGCGACGTCGCTCCTCGTGGTCATGACATGGGCTCGCGGGTCTGCATGAGCGAACGGTACTGGAGCCGTAGCGATCGAGCGAGCCGCAAACGTGTTTCCCGATGCGATCGCCATGGCGGCCATTTCACGAAGCCTTCGTCCGTGTAGGGCGCTCCAACCAAAGGACAGCGCCTGCGACAGCGAGAAAGACGAGCGCCATCATGAAGAGCATGCCGCCATCGGTCGGCAGGTTCATCGCATCGATCTCCGCAACGGTGCGGCCTTGCTGCAGGAGCGGGACCAACTGATCCATGGCGGGGATCGCAATGCCAAGGAAGGGCGAGAGGTGAAAGCCAATGGCGGCAAGCGTGATGAGACCGGCCACGAGCGCACCTAAAAACCGCGTGCGCGGAATGATCAGCAAAAGCGCCGCCGCCAGCTCGCCAGCACCCGTCGAATAGCGAAGATTGGGCTCGAAGAGGTCGATGCCCGTGCGCCCAGCAATGATCGCGAAGATCGGATTGGGATTGGGTCCAATGAATTTCGGCAACCCGACCATAAAGACGAGCGCCGCGGCAAGGCCGATGCCGAGAACCCAGGACGCGATGCGTGACAATCTCATGCGCGACGCTCCTTAGAATTTTGTCGTGAGTTCGGTCAGCCAAGCGGGCGACATCTGCACCAACGCTGTTTCAAGCGCGCGATCGAGGCCGGTGAAGATGAGCATGGCGACCGCAACGAGCGCCCAGCCAAGAAAGCGTTTGCCGTCTTCTCCAACCGCGTGGAGACGTCCGCGATGCTTAGCGATCAGCGCACGCGCGCCGTAGCCGATCAGCGCCAGGACACTCGCAGCGCCCAGTCCAAACATTGCCATCACAAACGCGACCGCGCCGAGGTTTTCGCCTTGCGCTGCGAGCACCGTCGCCGCGCCCAATGTCGGTCCGACGCACGGGCTCCACACAACGCCAAGCAAAACGCCAAGCCCGGCCTGTCCCCAAAGCCCGGCGCCTTCATAGGTGGCCGTGCGCGCGCTCGCCCAATTGCTGATCGGCGCAGCGACGCCGGCGAACGCGACTTGCAATCGCGGCGTCACAAGCACCGCGCCCACGGCGAACATGAGCGCAGCGCCAGCGAGGCGCAGCACATGGGCGTCAAGGCCGATCGCAAAGCCGAGCGTCGCCAAGAATAGACCAACCAACGAAAACGATGCCGCGAGACCAATCGCCAAGGCGGCTGGCCCCAATCGATGCTGCGCCATGGCGCCGCTCGCGAGGATGGGCGCGAGCGGCAAGACACAGGGCGACAGGATCGTCAGGACGCCCGCCAAGAAAGCGAGCAGGGGCGTCAGAAACGTCATTGAACGGCCGAGCGCATCAATGCGGCGATGCGGCGCTGGTCTGTCGCGCCAACGGCGCGATCGGTTTCGCGCGCTCCCGCGAATGCGATCAAGGTCGATTGCCGGCGCGCGCCAAGACCGCGCCACGCATCGCGCTGGCGGTCAAAGTCGATGCGGAAGACCACCATGGTGGCGAAGGCGGGATCGGCGGCGGTCTGACGGATGATCGGCGCCTGCGCGCGGCAGGTGGGACACCAATCGGCCGCCACCTCTACCAGGATGGGGCGGCCTTCGGCTTGCGCGGCGGCAAAGGCGGCTTGATCGAAAGCCCGGAACTCCGCCGCGAACGCAGCGCCCGGCAGCGCGACCACAAAAGCGATGAGGAGGAAGGCGCGTCGAATGAAGGTCATGAAGTCTCCCGGCGCGGTGCATCTGCCCGCTTCTGCAAGGGACTTCGGACGAAGCCGCCAAAGGTTACCTCTGGCCGGGCTGCTTCATGCGAAACGGGTTTCCAGACGCGCGATCTTGCCGCCTCTCAAAGTGAATTCATTGACGCCACGGCCCTCCCCGCTAGGCAGGCCGGGTGAACGGCAGGTCCAGGCGACCGTCACAAGTTCGCCTGCGACATCGACCCGATCGAGACTGATCGTCATATCTGGAAGCGGGTTCTGCCAGCCCTGGCGCATCGCCGCCATGATCGCGCTCTTGCCGTTGTGCGTGATCGGTTGCCCGCTGAAAGGCTCGACGTAGGTCGCATTCTCACTGAACAGGCGCTCCATGCCCTCGGCTGCGGCTGATCCGGCTTGCATGGCGCGAAAGAAATCGGCGACTGTGGGCGGCGTATCGGACATGAATTTCTTCTTTCACAAAGCTTGGCGATGATAACCGATCACGATCTTGGTCATTTGCGCGCCGCACTCACGTCGCTCTGCGCGGAACGCGGATCTTGCGCGCCTTGGGCGGCTCTGTCGTCGTTGGGCGCGATGGCGGCTGGCGGCTTTCAGATCACCATCGATATGCGAGCGATGGAAACTCTGGGTGCCCCCATGGTCGTGGCGAGACCGCTGGCGTCCGCTGCGCCTGTTTTGATGAGTTTGAGCCCCCGTGAGCGTGAGGTGGCGGCAAGGCTTGCACAGGGCCTCTCCAACAACGCCATTGCTGGCGAACTCTCCATCAGCGTCGCTACCGTGAAAGATCACGTTCACAAGGTCCTTTCGAAGCTCGGCGCAACGTCACGCAACCAGGTCGCTGCGATACTGCACGCCGAACGCGAACCCTGATTGGCGCAGACTTAGACGTCCGACAATCCATCGAAGGATGGATTGTCGAGCGCTAGTGCATGCGGGATCAGATCGCCTGAACAGCGCCGCCAGAGCGCATACTTGGCGGATTCTTAGGATGCCGCTCAGCCGCCGGCGGGCGGCATCATCTCGAAAGCGGGCAGCCTCTCATCATGCTGCACCCAGGCATGTCGGCGCTTCGCATACACCATCATCTGCGGCGCGTAGACGCTCGGATCATCCAAGGCCCCAGCCCGAACCATCTGCATGCCCGGCATTGAAGTGCTCTTGCCGAAGAGCGGCGAGCCGCAACGCGGGCAAAAGCTCGTCGTCACTGCGCCGCCGCTATCGGCGGTCCAATTGTAACTGGCGGTCTCTCCCTCGACGGCGAACGCGCCTTCGGCAAATGCGATGTTTTCGGTGTTGCCTGCGCCGCTCAGCTTTTGGCAGGCCTGGCAACAGCAGCGCCCGCTCATGAGCGGCTCGCCTTGGATACGAAATCGAACTTGGCCGCACAGGCATCCACCATCAATCATGGTCATCCCTCCAGTGACTTGCAATGTGCAAGTAAGTTCTATCGAGGTCACTTGCGGATGGCAAGTGACCCAGTAATCTTGAACTCATGACGAGCAAGCGCACTCAAAAGTCCCGTTCGGGATGCCCCATCGCCGCGACGCTGGACGTGGTTGGCGATCGTTGGTCTCTCGTGGTTGTGCGCGATCTCTTGAACGGCAAGTCGAAGTTCGGGGAGTTTCTGAACTCGCCAGAGAAGATCACCACAAGCGTCTTGGCCGATCGCTTGGATAAGCTTGCCACGGCAGGGGTGATCAAGGCCCGCGCCTACCAGCAAAACCCACCTCGCTACGAGTACCGGCTCACTGAGAAGGGTGAAGCCATGCTGCCGATCCTCCAGGAAGTCTGCCGCTGGGCGAACCGCTTCATGCCAGACACCTGGACGCCGCCCAAAGCGTTCATGAATCGCAAAATCGCTGCAGGGGCGGGCGAGTGAGGTGCTGTGCTGATGGCGCAGCTTGTGCCGTCTGCGACGAGCTCGTTGGCGCGTCAGCGCGCAAAGTCGCCCCGTATCGTGGGAACGTCGTTGGCGTGACCGTCTCCCGTTCAGGCTTTGCTGGATTGAAGTTCGGCCAGGATCACCGCGAGAACTTCCATGCCGCCGCCCCAACCCATGCCCATGTTGTTCATGGCTGCTGCAAAGCAGGCGATCTCTGCATCGCTCGCTTCATGCGGCGTCCACTCGAGACGAAGTTGTGTTTGCGCGCCGGCTTGCGCGAAGGTCACGGTGGTCAGCAGATTCCGCGGCCAATCGGGCATGCGAGCGTTCGCGGCGGGCTTCCAAGCCTCGTCGGCATTGGCGTTGAGAAAAACCAATCGCGACGGTGGTGTAACTTCCAGGTAGGTGAGCGTCTGGTAGCTCGAACCACTACCCATGCGCATCTCAACGCGGCACTCGCCGCCGGTGCGCAGATCTTGCCGATGGATGACGGTCTCGACGTTCGGCCCATACCAGCGTGCGAACAATTTCTCGTCCGTCCAGGCATGCCAGACGAGTTCGCGCGGCGCGGTGAAGCTTCGCTCGAGGACATAGGTCGGCAGATCACTCATCGGTCTTGCTCCCTTGAGCGCGTTTCAATTCGTCGATTACGTTTTCGAGCTGATCGAGGCTGCCTTCCCAGAAGGCGAGGTGTCGCTCCATCCACTTTTGAGCCTGCCGCGCGCGCGTCGGCGCCAGTGAGAAAACGTGGCGGCGGCCGTCGACCGTGCGGCGTACAAGCTCGGCCTCTTCCAGCACGCGTAGATGCTTTGAGATTGTCGGCTGCGCGCTATCGAACAGTTGGCCGAGTTCGCCCGCCGTGCTGGGCCCGCGTTCGCGCAGCGTCGCCAGCATGCGTCGGCGCGAGGCGTCCCCCAGCGCATGGAATGTTCGGTCGAGCGCCTCGGTATACTGAACAGCCACGACCGTACCTTTGCGCCTTCGCCATCGGATTATCGTATAGCGAGATGGCTATATGATAAGTGTGAGCTTGGCAAGTCAAGCGTGGGAGCGGGTACATGGCCTATGACGAAATTCTAGCGATGCGCGTGCGCGACGCGCTTGGCGGCGGGAAGCACGTAACAGAGAAGCGTATGATGGGCGGCGTCTGTTTCTTGCTGAACGGCAACATGGTTTGCGGCGTCGATCGCACCAAAGGTGGCGATGGACGATTCATGTTTCGCATTGGCAAGGATAACCCGGCAGCGAGCGAGCTGCGTGGCGGCGTTGTCGTGACTATGGGCGAACGAAAGATGCCTGGCTTCTTTTTCGTCGATGAACGAGAATGCAGCGGCAAGAACTTCAAAACGTGGATTGAGACAGCAAAGGCCTATGCCGAGAGTTTGCCGCCGAAATAGCAGCGCAGAGAACTCGCGTGGTTAAGCGGCGAAGTGAACGGGACGTGGTGCGATTGCTATGTTGCGGGCTTCGCTCTCATTCGTCGGCTTTCGCGACCAAGCGGAAATGCCCGACGGAGGAAATGTCGGTAGTTTTTTCAATGGCGTTCGGAGAACCACGCAAATACAGCCTCATATGCTGTCGCAAAACAATCGAGTGGGAATAGGGGTTCGCCAAGGATCGCGTACGTTCGCGATCAATCGCAAGAATCGATGCTGAAAATACGACGGTGCGACCTCTTTTGATCGGCGAATACTCCCATGTTCGACCTCCGCTCGAGGAGGGCGCGAGGTCGAACAAAAACGGGACGTGGCTCCCACGTCCCGACACCCATCGCATCGCCATCGCGCGCAAGCCGGCGTCCAGGGCGAGAGAGGCGAAGCCGTCCCTTGACGCCGGCGCGCACGATGGCAGGGGACACGGCGTCAGGGAGCGCCGCCCGGAGGGCGAAGACGCCCATGAACGGGCGAAGCGGCGCGGCTTCGTGTGTCAGCACAAGCGCCCGGCCGCCGCAGGCGGCGACGCCCAGCCCTAGCGATCATTAG